>NZ_JAMXBG010000050.1:0-1027 GCF_023913835.1 Pseudarthrobacter raffinosi
TTCCGGGTTTTTCCACAGCGCGTACCGGGAGTTCTTCACCCCGGCGGCCAAGGCGCTGTCGGGGCGTGCCGGGGACCCGGCCGGCGGCCGTCCCCGCTCTCTTCCTGGCTCGTTGGCCCGGGCTGCTTTGCGGGCGTCGTTCCACGCCGTCCGGCGGACTTCGTCGAGGGCCTCGGTAGCCCACTTGATGATGTGAAATGAATCAGCGCACTGCACGGCGTCCGGGCAGCGTTCGGCGACCACCGCGGCGATCCAGGGGGCCGCGTCCGCGCTGACGTGGGTGATGGCTGCCGAGCGTTCCTCGCCGAGGGCGTCAAAGAATGTGCGCAGGGTCGCCTTATCGCGGCCCGGTGCGGCCCAGAGCAGCCGACCGGAATCGTGGTCCACGACGACGGTCAGGTACTTGTGTCCGCGCTTGTAGGAGATCTCGTCGATGCCGATCCGTTTCAGGTCCGCGAACCGGTCGAATTCCTTCTCCGTATCTGCCCAGACACGGGTGATAATCGCCCCGACGGTACGCCAGGCGATGCGCATCAGCTCGGTGACCGCCGTCTTGGAGGACTTGGTGGCCAGCCAGGCCACCTGCGCATCGAAATCATGGGTGTGGCCGGCCTGGTGCCTGGCCCAGGGAACTGCCGCGACGGTGACCCCGTGCTTCCTGCACCGGATTCTGGGGGCCGCGGCCTGAAGCCATACCTGGACCGTGCCCAGGTCCAGGGAGCGCCAGCGGCGCAGACCTTCTCCCTGGTCGTATTTCGGGCTTCGGCGCTGGCAGATCCCGCACCGGTTGCGCATCGAGCCTGTCGGTCGGACCGAGGCGATCAGGAACCCGCCGTCATCCTCCAAATCAATGGACTCCACAACCGTTTTCTCGACACCGAGCAGCGTTCGCCATAGTCTTGCATCTTGCACGCCGTTTTCCCGTTCTAAAAGTTTCTTTCCTTAGACAGTCAGAAACCTATAGACGGAAAGCGGCGTGCGTCCGTTAAGGCGCGCTCAAAACGCCCACGGAAGAGTCAGGAGAGCC
>NZ_JAMXBG010000049.1:0-1069 GCF_023913835.1 Pseudarthrobacter raffinosi
CGTCCGGGTGTGGCGGTCGTGCTGGCGAGTCTTGTATTCGACTGGCAGTGTCAGACTGATATTCGCGGGTTGGGTTACCGCATGACGATTGTTCGGCTGGGGCGTATCGCTGTCTAAAATCGAGCGTCAACGGCCCCCATGGGCCGTGTGCTCATAGTCGGGTCTCGAGTTAGCCCCAAAGTGCTGCCACGTCACGCCCGCCACGCATCCGGAGGGCACGTTCTTATGCCGCGTTCATGCGCTCCCCCTGCCCGTGTTCGCCTTGCTGGAGGGGTGCGGCCAGGGACCAGCACCAGCCGGCGAGTTCCCTGGCGATCGCGGTGTTGGCCGTGACGGATCTTTTCGTGCGGGCATCGAAGACTTCCCATTTGTGGTGGAGCCTGTGGTTGCCTTCCAGGGCCCGGATCCGGGTGGCCGGGCCGACCAGGTCCAGCTGCTCGGCCCGGATCCGGGTGGCCGGGCCGACCAGGTCCAGTTGCCGCAGCAGGCGCAGCCCCGGCCTGGCATAGGGGCGCCGGTGCTGCCAGGCTGCCTCCACCAGGAGCTTGCGTGCGTATCTGCTCCCGGCCTTAGTGATCGGGCCCTGGTGCCGGGATTGACCCGAGGACTGCTCGCTGGGCACGAGACCCACGTAGGAGCCGATGGTGGCCCCGGTGAAGCGTGTCCAGTCGCCGATCTCCACGGCGAGCCCGAACCCGGTCGTGACCTGAATGCCGCGCAGGCACATCAACGCGTCGATCACCGGCGTGTAGCGGCAGTCCCTGGCGACCGCTGCGATGCGCTGGTCGATGCGCTTGAGATGCGCGGCCAGCAGTTCGGCCTGTTCCACGTTGTCCTCGTAAGTGAACTGCAGCACCGGGGAGTCGAAACGCTGCCGGTGCAGCCACGCTTGGTGCTCCTGGGTCCACTTCGTCTCCTTCGGGTAGCGGATGCCGTGGCGGAGCAGGATCGCGTTCACGTGCTGGCGGGCATGGGCGAGGTTCTTCGCCGCGGTGGCCCGCAGCCGGGACAAATCCCGCAGGTCCTCCTGCTCCCGCGTCGGGACCCGCACTTCCGTAACCTGGCCCAG
>NZ_JAMXBG010000048.1:0-1412 GCF_023913835.1 Pseudarthrobacter raffinosi
ACCTCGACGTGCTTGACGCAACCCCTACGACGGCTTTCGTCTGACCTCATCTGACCACGACTTGTCGGCTCAAGAGCATGGCACGGGACACGGTGACCCGGGAGTTGGCGCACGAGCCGCTGGGCTGTCGTCCCAAGGTCCTCGAGGTTACGATCCGCCGCACCGGTGCATCGACTGCGGGCGCGTGTGGCGACACACCAGGCGTGGTGTCCAGTACGTCACCGTCGTCATCGACCTCACCCGATCCGTGAGGGAACCGGCCCCGCGCGCCCGCTCGACATGGTAGACGGCCGCTCCAAAAAGGCGTTCAAGGACTGGCTGGCCGAGCGACCCACGGCTTGGCGCGAAACCGTGGAGGTGGTCGCGATGGACGGGTTCACCGGATTCAAGACTGCCGCCGCCGACGAGCTCCCCGAGGCGGTCGTGGTCATGGATCCCTTCCACGTGGCGCGCCTGGCCGGCAAGGCGCTCGATGAGTGCCGGCGTCGGGGCCAGCAGGCCATCCGTGGCCACCGCGGCCGTACCGGTCTGTAGAGGGCACGTCAAACGAATAGGCAACTCTGCCCGGAAGCATCGATTCCTGTGCCCACCATAAGGTGGCTGCATGACGGATGCAGAGGTCGCGACCGCGTACTCAAAGAGAGCTGCCGAGTACACTGCAAGATTTGGGTCGGTCGAGTCAGCTCATCCAGCTGACCGGAAGCTCTTAGCTGACTGGGTCGCACCTCTGGTGGGGCCAGTGCTGGATGTGGGATGCGGGCCCGGCCATTGGACCAAGTTCCTCGCGGACCAAGGGGCGGCGGTCGAAGGAATCGATTTGGTGCCGGCTTTCATCAAGCAAGCAGAAGCATCCTTTCCCGGCATCCCATTCCGTGTCGCCTCCCTCACGAGTCTCGTCTGTTTGAAGGAGACGAAATCGCGAGATTTCCACATGCGGTGACGCCTGCGTACTCCTGGCCCGTGGGAGACCTCAGCAGGATCCTTAGTGCAGCCGGCTTCGAAACCATGTCCCATCAGCGACGAACTGATCCTGGTCATCGGCCGCACGCCGCTAGCAGTGCACGCCTGAGCCATTAATAAGAGACAGCAACCGGAGGAATGCGGGCAGGCGAAAGGTAAGCCGAAACTACAACAAAGCTTGGGCTGACCTGTAACCGGAAAAGGCGCCGGCCTGGGCCGAATCGGCCGTGGACCAATCCTCGCGTGATGTGATCCAGTCAACAGAAACCCGTTCTGGCCGAATACTGCACCGGGACTCCGGTGAGCCCCTCAGATTCCCCGCCACGACGCGGATCCTGGGGGCATAGGGCCTGTTGTGGGGGTGGATTTGCGGTGGGGGTTGGGTGGGTGTATTGTTTTCTAAGTCGCCGCGAGGGGAACAGCGAAGAGCTGGTTACCGCGGGCGGCCAAAC
>NZ_JAMXBG010000046.1:0-2654 GCF_023913835.1 Pseudarthrobacter raffinosi
TCTGGACCTCCGCCTTGCGTGAAGCATGGCAGGCAGCCGGCGCGGACCGCCTGGGTGGCTCCGTCGCCGCCGTCAGCGTTGCCGCCCAGCAGCATGGAATGGTCGCCCTCGACAGTTCCCGAAAACCCGTGTATGACGCGCTGCTGTGGAATGACACCCGCAGTGCAGCGGATGCGGCGCGCCTGCGGGATGAACTGGGACCCGAGGGGTGGGTCGACGCCGTCAACCTTGTCCCGGTCGCTTCGTTCACCATCACCAAACTGGCATGGCTGGCACGGAACGAACCGGACTCCGCGAACCGGATCGCACAGGTGGTGCTGCCTCATGACTGGCTGAACGGCGCCCTGGCCGGCGAGTTCACCACCGACCGAAGCGACGCTTCGGGCACCGGCTATTATTCCGCCGTGACCAACAGTTACCGCACCGACCTGCTGGAACGCTTCTTCGGACGCATTCCTCAGCTTCCCCGAGTAGTGCCCTCTGACGAACCGGCCGGAAGTGTGCAAAGCGGTTGGGGAATTGACGGGGCGCTCCTTGGGCCAGGTGCCGGTGACAACGCCGCAGCAGCCCTGGGCCTGGGCGTCCGCCCCGGCGAAATCGTCGTCTCGATCGGCACCTCCGGAACCGTATTCACCACAACGCCGTCGGCTGTCCCCGATCCAACCGGGGCTGTCGCCGGTTTCGCGGACGCCACCGGCAACCATTTGCCTCTGCTGGCCATGCTCAATTCCGCCCGGGTCATGGCCGCCACCGCCTCAATGCTTGACATCGACCTGTCGGCACTCGATTCGCTGGCGCTGGCCGCCGACCGGGAAGCAGGAGGGCTGACATTCCTTCCGTATCTGGACGGGGAGCGGAGCCCCAACCTTCCCCACGCGACTGGATCCCTGACCGGACTCAGCAGAAGCAACATGACCCCGCAGAACCTTGCCCGCGCCTCAGTGCTGGGTGTACTCAATTCACTGGCCGACGCCATCGACATTCTTAAACAGTCCGGCGTAGCCCCGGATAAAGTGCTGCTGATCGGCGGAGGATCGAAGTCCAGGGCACTTCGCCAGGCCGCAGCCAGCATTTTCGGGATGCCCGTCGAGATCCCGACAACGAAAGAATATGTGGCGCTAGGGGCCGCTAGACAAGCGGCATGGTCAGCCTCCGGAAGCCTTCCCGACTGGCAACGAAGCGTTGAAGCCGCCTACGAGCCCGAAGGACACTGGGGCGCCGAGGTGCGGGGACGCTACATCGACGCCCGAAAAAACATCTACGGAGTCTGAGCTAATTGTGACGGACGCCCACTGGGCAGGCTCGAACACAAGGGTTCCTTGTGTTCCCTATATGAGGTACCGGTAGACGGTGGCGCGGGAGACCCCGAGCATCTTGCCGATGTCACGGGCGTTGATTCCTTTGTCCTTGAGTTCCCTGGCTCTGGCAGCGGCAGTGTCATCTAATTTTCGGGGCCTTCCGCCGTGGCGGTTGTTGGCCGCGGCTGCGGCGAGTCCTGCTCTGGTGCGTTCGATCATCGTGTCGCGCTCCAGCTGCCCGAACGCCGCCATGATTGTCAGCATGGCGGTGCCCATCGGGCCGGTGGTGTCCAGGCCCTCGGTCAGGGAGCGGAAACCCACTCCCCGTTCCCGGAGATTCTCGATAACGTCCAGGACATGCCGGGTGTTGCGTCCCAACCGATCGAGCTTCCAGACGGTGAGCACGTCACCGGCCTCCAGCCGTTCCATTGCCTTGGAGAGCTGGGGGCGTTCCGTCGTGGACCCGCTGACGCCGTTGTCGGCAAAGATCCGGGCAGCGCCGGCGGCCTGGAGTGCAGTGAGCTGCAGATCCAGGTTCTGTTCCGTGGTGGAAACCCTCGCGTACCCGATAGCAGCCATGGCCGTCCCTGCATTCTCTTAATCCCGAACAACTTGTCGTTATGAGACTACCTGTTGTTGGACGGCATTCCGAGACAACGCCTGTCCGTGTCGCGCCGCGAAATCCATGTCGGAAACCCGCTTCGGAAATCAACGTCGGAAACCCCTGCCGTGATGGTCTTCTCGACACATGTTGATCGGATGTCACGCGTCTCCACCGCCGACCAAAACCCCGACCACCAAACGGACACCCTCGCCCGCGCCGGCGTCGACCCGGCCAACATTTGCCTCGACCACGCCAGCGGCGCCAAAGCCAGCAGACCCGAGCTCGACAAGGCCCTCGCCTCCGCCAACCGGGCCGGCGACCAGCTCGTCATCACCCGCCTCGATAGACTCGGACGCTCAGTCCTGCACCTCGTCACCCTCGGCGGAAGCACGGGCAATGTTCGGGATGCTCTCCGTCCTCGCCGAACTCCAACGAGAACTCATCATCGCCAACACCCGCGACGGCCTCGCGGCCGCCCGCGCCCGCGGACGAACCGAAGGAAGACGCCCGAAACTCACCCCCGACCAGGCCCACCACGCCCAACAGCTCTACGACGCAGGGGACCACACCGTCCAGCGCATCGCCGACCTGCTTCAGGGCCCGCGCTCCAAGGCCACCTCAACAAAACAAGCATCGGGCGACGCCCACCCCAACGCCGTGACCCGGCGTAACAGCGGTGCCGACCAGAACCTCTACTACCTGGCCCCACCGGCTTAGCGTGACTCTCCCGAGCATTGGTCCTCAAGCCCCGA
>NZ_JAMXBG010000045.1:0-3758 GCF_023913835.1 Pseudarthrobacter raffinosi
AGCTCATGAGCCTGCTCCTCATATGTCGTTACAGATACGGCCGGTTCAGGTTGGGGGCCGCGCCGGGGCAGTTTGGGGGGAAACTGCCCCGGCACGGGGTCTGGGGTCCCTGCTTTTCAGGCGAGGGAGAGGAAGAGCTTTTCCAGCTCTTTTTTGTCCATGGTGGTGTCTTTACGGACGATGCACTGCTCAAGGCCGCTGGCGATGATGGCGAACCCGGCCCTGTCCAGGGCCTTCGAGACTGCCGCCAGCTGGGTGACGATGTCCTTGCAGTCCTTCCCTTCCTCCAGCATGCGGGTGACGGCGGCGAGCTGGCCCTGGGCGCGCTTGAGGCGGTTGACCACGGGGGTCAGTTCAGTCGAGTCGAGTTGCATGAGGTCTCCAAAGGTGTGGGGGTCTGGCATCAACTATATACCCCCTAGGGTGTTTTGCATACCCTCTAGGGTATCTGCAATACTGGGTGGGGTATCCACCAACCCCTTTCGAGAGGCCCCCATGACTTCCCTTTCCCCATCCACCGCCATTACCGCCCTGGCGCCGGAGACCTTGCGCAGCTGGGTCGCCGAGCATCAGGACCTTGTGGTCATTGACGTGCGCTCTGCCGCTGAGTTCGAGTCGATGCACATCCGGGGCTCCTATAACGTCCCGCTGCCGTTGCTGTCCGAACACACCGACGAACTGGCCGCCCGCCTGGGCAGCCGCGTCGTCCTCGTCTGTCAGTCCGGAGCCCGCGCCGAGCAGGCGCGTCAGCGCCTCGCCGGTTCCGGCATCGATACGGCCTACGTCCTGACCGGCGGCGTCCCAGGCTTCGCAGCGAGTGGTGGCGACGTGGTCAAGGGCAAGGACCGTTGGGACCTGGAGCGGCAGGTCCGCCTCGCCGCCGGGTCCCTGGTGGTTCTGGGCCTTGCAGGGGGTAAGTTCGTTTCCCCTAAGATCCGGACGCTTGCCGGCGTCATCGGGGCAGGCCTGACGTTCTCCGCGGCCACCAACACCTGTGCCATGGGCCAGGCCATCTCGGCGATGCCATGGAACAGGGCCGCCAAGGAGCCCACCCGCGAAAGCGCAATCCTGACCCTTCCTGTCGCTGACGCCCAGGAGGAGGTCAAGGCCTCATGACCGCCCCCCTGATCCTGGTCCTTGCCCTGTCTGTAGTGATCGGGCTCTCGCTCGGCGTCCTGGGCGGCGGCGGATCGATCCTGACCGTCCCGATCCTGGTCTACGTGGCCGGGTTCGATGCCAAGGAAGCCATCGCCGCTTCGCTCTTCGTCGTCGGCGTCACCTCCGCTGTCAGCGTGCTCAGCCACGCCCGCGGGGGCAGGGTGATGTGGCGGACGGGCCTGATCTTCGGCGCAGCCGGGATGGCGGGCGCGTTCGTCGGCGGCCTCCTGGGCGGACATATCCCGGGCCAGGTCCTGCTCATCGCCTTTGCGGTCATGATGGTGGCCACGTCCGTGGCCATGCTTCGCGGCCGGAAGAAAAAGTCCGACGACGGCGCCACGCCGGTCAAGCATGAACTACCCCTGGGCAGGGTGCTGCTGGACGGGGCCGTCGTCGGGCTCGTGACCGGCCTGGTCGGCGCGGGCGGCGGATTCCTTGTGGTCCCGGCCCTGGCACTCCTGGGCGGCCTGCCGATGTCAGTTGCCGTCGGCACGTCGCTGGTAGTCATCGCCATGAAGTCCTTCGCGGGGCTCGCCGGATACCTCACCACCGTGCAGCTGGACTGGGGCATTACCCTCGGCGTGACTGCTGCTGCCATCGTCGGTACCCTTGCCGGCTCCCAGCTGGCCGGACGTATCCCGGAAGCTGCGCTGCGGAAGGCCTTCGGCTGGTTTGTCCTCGCGATGGGAACCTTCGTCCTTGTCCAGCAGGCCCCAGCCGACCTGAGGTGGTTCATCACCGCCGGCGTCGCAGCCCTGACGGCAGCGACCGCCGGCGTCTGCTGGTTCTTCATCAGCTCCTGCCCCCTGCGCAACCGTAGCGGCCGGCGTCGAAACGTTCCCTCCCCCGCCTGAACCCCACCATCACCCCAAACAAGGAGAACACCATGGGCCTCATCAGCTCCCTGAAGAAGGCATTCAGCAAGCCCTACAAAACCATCACGGTCACTGAGGCCAAGGAACTCCTAGGCTCTGGTGCCGCCCTGATCGACGTTCGTACCGTCCAGGAACGGCGCTCCGGACGGGCCCCGCAGGCCAAGCACGTTCCTTTAGACCGCCTCCAGGCCAGCACGGCCGGAATCCAGAAGACCCGGCCCGTGATCGCCATGTGCCAGTCCGGGGTCCGATCCGCTTCCGCCGCCCGCCTGCTTGCTGAAAAGGGCTATGAGGCATATTCCCTGCGCGGTGGCATGGGCGCCTGGCGCCAGGCCGGGGAACCCGTCCGCTAAGGACAACAGCCCCACTATCCGAAGGAACAACTGATGACTGAAATCACCGTCAACGAAGCCGAGCAGCGGCGCTCCACAGCCCGGATCCTCGATGTCCGCGAGGACTTTGAAGTCGCCGACGGCATGATCGCGGGAGCGCTGCACATCCCCATGGGGCAGCTGCAGGAACGACTGTCCGAGCTGGACCCCACAGTCCCCGTCATCGCCGTCTGCCGCAGCGGCAACCGGTCCGCCGCCGTCGCGGACGCACTCAACGGTGCCGGCTTCACCGCCGACACCATGGCCGGCGGCATGATCGCCTGGACCCGCGCAGGCCTCCCCACCACCTGACCCTCCTGCTGAAGATCAGCATCCAACCCTCCACGACACCATCCGGAAGGACACGAACCTCCTCATGGCAACCATCGACATCACTGAACAGAACTTCACAGCGACCCTGGAGAACAACGACATCGTCTTCGTTGATTTCTGGGCAGCCTGGTGCGGCCCCTGCCGCATGTTCGCCCCCACCTACGGTGCCGCCGCCGAACGGCACCCGGACATCACCTTCGCCAAGGTAGACACCGAAGCCGAACAGGCCCTCGCCGCCGCGGCCAGCATCACCTCCATCCCCACCCTGATGGCTTTCAAGGACAAAACCCTGGTCTTCTCCCAGCCCGGAGCGCTCAATGCCACCGGCCTGGAAGAAGTCATCCAGACCGTCAAGAACCTGGACATGGACAAGCTCCGGGCCGGCTCAGCGCAGCAGCACCCCTAACATCCCAACGAAAGACAGCCGGCACACCCAGCATTGCAACATACCCCCAGGGGTATTAGAATTGATGCAGGAACAAGACCCAAACTTCCCCTCACGAAGGAGAGCACCAATGCTTATCGAGCGCATATACGACGAAGACCTCGCCCAGGCCAGCTACCTGATCGGCTGCCAGGCGAACGGGACCGCAGTGGTAGTTGACGGCCGCCGGGACATCGCGGTGTACCAGGATCTGGCCAGGAAGAACGGCATGAAGATCGTGGCGGTCACCGAAACCCACATCCACGCCGATTACCTCTCCGGCACCCGCGAACTCGCGGCCGCCACGGGCGCGAAAATCTACGTCTCCGGCGAAGGCGGCCCGGACTGGCAGTACGGATTCGACGGCGAACGCCTCTATGACGGCGACACCGTCACCATTGGCAACATCAGCATCCAGGCCGTACACACCCCGGGCCACACCCCCGAGCACCTGTCGTTCCTGGTGACCGACGGCGCGTTCAGCGACCAGCCCGGCTACCTGCTCTCCGGCGACTTCGTCTTCTCCGGTGACCTGGGCCGTCCGGACCTGCTCGACGAGGCAGCCGGCGGCGTCGACACCCGCTTCGAGGGCGCCAA
>NZ_JAMXBG010000043.1:0-5016 GCF_023913835.1 Pseudarthrobacter raffinosi
TGTCCTTTCTCAATTTAGTTGGCCACCTTGACGTGGGAAAAGGCCAGATAAATTGAGACGAATGGGGTAGGAACCGTCTCAATTTAGTTGGCCATTCCGTATGGAACGCTCGGCGTCTTTGTCCCACGGGGGTGAGGTCAGGGGAAGCGGGCTGAAGCCCAGTGCGCTGACTGGGGCGCCGTGGCCGGGGGCTATCTTCCCCAGATTCTCCAAGCTTGAGCCAGCGGCGCGCTGGATGGCGTAGCGCCTCCAACGCGGAAGGGATTCCTCTCGATCTCTCCGGCGATGGTGTTGAACATGGCGGTGATCCGGTGGGCGACACGCCATGATTCGTTGTCCTCGGCCCGGGGGAAGAACCCCGTACTGGCTTTGACGCTCATGGCGTGGCGTTCACGGGCGCTGAGCCTTGGTTGGAGCATCCGTGTGTTGAATCCCGGGTTCGTGACAAGTCGGGCGATTCTGACGGTTTCGGGGTAGGTGAGCAGGTTGAGGTTGGAGGTGGCGCCTCGCCGGTACCGCTCGGCAATGACGGATTGCCCGGTCCCGGTGATGGCGCATTCGCCGGCCCACTGGATGATGGAGGAGCGGACGAGGACGCCGCGTGGGGCGAGGACCCGGCGGTAGTGACGTTCGGCGGCGATGAGTCCGGGCAGGGCGCGGATGTCGTGCTGTGGCGTGCCGAGCCAGCGCCGGTGTCTGGCGCAGACCCACCCGGTGCGGGGCAGCCGCCCGGTTCCGCCTGATCCTTGGGTGCAGCGCAGGCAGAGCGTGCGGTCGATGACGTCGGCGCCGTCGATCACGGCGGGCGTTGCGAAGGCGCTCTCGTGGAGAGCGCCGAGGCTGCGCCAGGCCTGCAGCCTTTCCGGGGTCCGGCGGTGGCTGGGCTTGGGGAATGCTCCCGCTTCGGAGAGGGAGCGTTCGATCTTCTCGACGGTCGTGCCGTTGCGGGCTGCGTGGCGGGAGGCGTAGCTGATCAAGCCCTCGCCGCCGAAGATCCTGGTGGGGACGGGGAGCGGCTGGATCGTCACTGGGCCCGCTGCAGCCCGCGTTTGTGGCTGCCGGAGGACATGGCTGCACGTGTGTGGTGGTGTTCTTCGGCGGCGTAGTCGGTGGCTGTGGCCTGGAGGCGACGACGGTCGATCTTTTCGGTGTTGTCGATGATCGCTCCGATGGCTGCGTCCGACAGGAGGGCGCGGAGGCCGCCGATGCTCCCGCCGGTGCGGTCCCACAGGTATGCGGCTTCCTCGGCGAGGGATTCGGGTTCGTGCTCTGCAAGCGGGAGGAGGTCCTCGACGCCGAGGACGAGCTCGGTCCAGGCCTCGCGGTCTGTCTTGGATCCGTTCCCGTAGGGGCGCATCTGATGCATGATCATCCTGGCCTTGATCTGCCTCCCCATGTCCCCGGCGAACAGGTCCGTGGTGGGCAGGTCGATGCCGGCGTAGAGGAAGGTCGCGTCCAGTCGGTCAGCGAACTGCTTGAGGGTGCTGGCCGCCTCGGCGCCGGCCTGCCTGTTCGTCGTCAGGTTGTGAACTTCGTCGACGATCACCAGAGATGTCCCCAGGGTGCGCAGCACACCCACGACGTGCTCGGTGACCAACTGCGCGGTTGACCGCTGGGGCACCGGGAGGCCGAGCCAGGTGGCGAAGGCCTGCATAAGCATCCTCGGTGTGGTCGCTGGTGGGACTACGGCGTAGACCACCGGGGCGAAGGACACGTCGTCGATGCGATCGAGGCGCCTGCGCTCGGCTTTCTCATGGCGCTTGCCGATCAGCAGCGCAGCGGTGGACTTGCCCATCCCGGCTGCCCCGGAGACCGCAAGCCCTCGCCGCGCTGTGGCGGTAGTGGCCGCGTTGCGCGCGAGGATGATTCTGGTCTGCCGGGTAAGGGCATGCGTGTCCGTGGTCTCCAGCACGGTGTCGGCCGCCAGCCAGCCGAAACGTTCCCGGTCGTAGGCGTCCTTCTCCTCGGGGGAGAGTGCTTTGACGTCCTTGCCGGAGAGCCGCTCCGGCTCGATCGGGGCGTGGTCGACGAACTGGCGCCAGGCGGTCAGGGAGTCGGGGGTCGCGATGGTTCAGTCCTCCAGAAGGTCGATGCGGCGGGCATGTCGACGCGGACGCGGACCCGCAGGTGCGGTCGCAGTCGCCGCGGACGGGGCAGCGGCGCCCGGTTCGGGCTTAGGTTCTTCTTCGGGGACAGGGGCTAGGCGCCGCGGCGGAGCCGGATCCGGAACGCTCGACGGCGAGGCGCTGGCGCGTCTGGCGGCCCGTGCCTCGGCCCGACCTGACGGGGCGGTCATGATGCGATTGACCTCTGCGAGCAGGTCCGCGCCGGGGACGCTGCCGGAGCGCCTGTCCAGGGCCTTTTTCGCGGCGGCGAGGACGTCGAGGGAGAACGGGCCGGCGAGCTGGCGTGCCATGGTCCATTCGGCTTCGATCCAGACGCCCCTGCGGTGGTCTCGGACATGGATGGACTGCAGCCGGTAGGGGTCGTAGCGGATCTCCCAGCGTCCGTTCGCAGGGGCGGGCAGCCCCGAGGGCACGCCCCGGTATTCGTGCAGAGCGGGATTGTCGTAGTGGAGGTTGTGGAAGTTGATCCCGTACGGCTGGATGGTGCGCCAGTCCACGGGCAGCAGGGCGATGTAGTCCTCGCGGGTGAGCGTGACCGGGATCTGCGGGGCGACGCCGGAGATCGCGGCGAAGGCCTCGTTCGGGGTCAGGTCCTTCTTCGGCATGGCCGGGTGGCGCAGGCCCGGGTGCGGGCGGTTCTGCCAGACGGCGACGAGCCACCAGTCAAGCAGGCTCTGGATATCGGCGAGGCTGAACCGTGCCTCGGCGGCGGGGTCCTTGCCGCGGCGGACGACGTTCGGGCCGGTGTAACCGGCGAGGTATTGTGTGAAGCCTGAGTTGACCCCGGCGAAGAAACGCTCGATGTGCGGCTTGTCGGTCCCGGTCCGCGGGGCGGCCTTGGTCAGGCTGATCTGGAGGCGTTCGCACGCGGCGGTGAACGTGGCACCGATGTAGACCTTGCCCCGGTCCACGGTGATCGACTCTGGCACGATGACGGGCTTGGCAGCGATCGCGGAGCGGACGTCCGCGCCGCCAGGGATCATGCCCTGGGGCAGGACCGATCGGGAGTAGCCCAGGGCCCCGTCCCAGCCGGGCTGCAGCGGCAAGGGGGTCATGGCCCTGGCCAGCAAGACCGCGGCGTCCACTGCCTTGGTCGCCTCGGGGCGCAGGACCGCCGCCAGCGGCGTCCGGGTCGCGATGTCCAACGCGACGGTCAGGTCGGCCTTGCCCGTGGACCCGTCGGGGTAGATGAGCATCAGGTCCAAAGGGCTGGAGTCGATCTCCACGAGTTCCCCAGGCCGCATGGGCGCCTGCCGGCTCCATGTCCGGTCGGGCCGGCTGGCCTGGGTCCTGCGGGTCGTGGCGTTGCCGAACGGGTGCCGGGACTTCTCCAGTTTGGCCAGGATCCGGTAAAGGGTGGCGGGGGACGGGACCCCCAGGCCCTGCCGCTCGGCGAGGGCACGGACTCGGGTGACGGCGCGGGACCGTGTCCCGGTGGATGTGTTGGTCTGCCCTGCGATCTCGGCCTCAAGCAGCGCCACGAGCTCCGGGTCGGCCCAGCCAGCCAGGGTGCTCTGACGTGTGTTGCGCCCGTCGGCAAGTCCGGCGATGCCCTGCTTGCGGTAGGCGGCGACGTGGCGTCGCAACGTACGGGCCGCGATCGGCGTTCCCGCGGCGGTAAGCTCGGCCGCCTTGGCCTCGATGCGGCGCAGCAGCGGGTTGGCCAGGTCGTACTCCGGCGTGGGCGCCGTTCCCGGGGCAGCGTCCGGAGGGGTCCCGTTGACGAGCTCGTAGACGTGGCGGTGCAGCAGCTCAGCCTGCGCCCGGGCACCGGGCTCGAGCGTTTCGAGCAGCGCGACACCGTTCAGTGACGGCAGGGGAGCGGGCGCGTCAGGCAGGTACGAGTCGTCGGCAAGCAGCTCGGCGACCGGCACCCGGCGGATGCGGCCGGTGGAGAGATTCTTCAAAGCCAGCTCAGCGCCGTCGTGGGCAGCCACCTGCCAGGAGGCGCCGTCGAACTGGATGAAGTCAAACAGACGAACCGACTTCACGACGCCGCCTCCCGCGACCTAGCGTCCCAGGCGGAGCCCGCCTTCGGTGCGACACCCGGGGACACCGGCGTTTCTTGCGTTAGCGCGACGTCGAGGTCGACGGCCAGCACCCCGGTGAACAGCAGGTGGAGCACCTGCACGCGGACGATGCCCTCGTCGGTGCCCAGCGCCTTGGCCGCCCGCCGCACGCCCCCGGTCAAAGAGGCCTCCGGGCTGAACGAGTCGACCAGCACGGCCGCTGCGTTGCCGTCGGGGGCGAAGCGGTCCTGGCGGTAGCCAGCGAGCCACCGCAGATTCGACGCCCGCGGCTCGGCCAGACCGGTGAAGACCTCGTACTCCCATCCGGCCGCCGCGCAGGCTTCGCGGGTCAGGCCGAACTGGCGCTCTGCAGACCGGACACGGCCTGCAGGCTTAACATCGACGACCCTGCCCGTGCCATCCCGCAGCCGGACGAAGAAGTCGGGCACGTGCCCCCGGGAACCCTCGGTCCCGCGCGGCCACAGGAACGCGAACGGCTGGGACGCGACCCCAACGACATCCCGGTCATGGTCCGCCGAGAGCAGGAAGTCGCGCTCCAGCAAGCTCTCGAACCCAACATGGGACCGGACCGTGCTGGACCACCACCTGCCCTCGTAGTTCCGCTTGCCCTGCCACGAGAAGAACGCCCGCACCGGAAGCGCCGACTCAAGCCCGAGCGATGCCAGAGCCCCAGAAAGCGGCGTATTCGCCATCCGCCCGTCCAGGCGCGCCAGCAAACGGGTCTCGTCCGTCATGTTCGAAGGCAGCGACCTCAGCGGGCTAACAGCATCCATGGTGGCCAGATTAACTGAGACAAACCCCAGAAATCCGTAGGTGGCCAGGTAAGTTGCGAAAATGGCCAACTAAATTGAGAAAGGACA
>NZ_JAMXBG010000042.1:0-5852 GCF_023913835.1 Pseudarthrobacter raffinosi
TGTGTCTGTTGTTTGAGAACTCAATAGTGTGCCAAGTTTGTTGATACCAATTTATTGTATTGAATTGGTTGAATTGACTGGATCCGCCACCCCGTGGTGTGGTCTGGTTTTTACAGCTGGTTTCAAATTTTGTGCAGCCATTTTATCCTGTTATTTCCGGGGTTGGTGGTTGTGTCTGTTTTACTTCAACGGAGAGTTTGATCCTGGCTCAGGATGAACGCTGGCGGCGTGCTTAACACATGCAAGTCGAACGATGAACCTCACTTGTGGGGGGATTAGTGGCGAACGGGTGAGTAACACGTGAGTAACCTGCCCTTAACTCTGGGATAAGCCTGGGAAACTGGGTCTAATACCGGATATGACTCCTCATCGCATGGTGGGGGGTGGAAAGCTTTATTGTGGTTTTGGATGGACTCGCGGCCTATCAGCTTGTTGGTGAGGTAATGGCTCACCAAGGCGACGACGGGTAGCCGGCCTGAGAGGGTGACCGGCCACACTGGGACTGAGACACGGCCCAGACTCCTACGGGAGGCAGCAGTGGGGAATATTGCACAATGGGCGAAAGCCTGATGCAGCGACGCCGCGTGAGGGATGACGGCCTTCGGGTTGTAAACCTCTTTCAGTAGGGAAGAAGCGAAAGTGACGGTACCTGCAGAAGAAGCGCCGGCTAACTACGTGCCAGCAGCCGCGGTAATACGTAGGGCGCAAGCGTTATCCGGAATTATTGGGCGTAAAGAGCTCGTAGGCGGTTTGTCGCGTCTGCCGTGAAAGTCCGGGGCTCAACTCCGGATCTGCGGTGGGTACGGGCAGACTAGAGTGATGTAGGGGAGACTGGAATTCCTGGTGTAGCGGTGAAATGCGCAGATATCAGGAGGAACACCGATGGCGAAGGCAGGTCTCTGGGCATTAACTGACGCTGAGGAGCGAAAGCATGGGGAGCGAACAGGATTAGATACCCTGGTAGTCCATGCCGTAAACGTTGGGCACTAGGTGTGGGGGACATTCCACGTTTTCCGCGCCGTAGCTAACGCATTAAGTGCCCCGCCTGGGGAGTACGGCCGCAAGGCTAAAACTCAAAGGAATTGACGGGGGCCCGCACAAGCGGCGGAGCATGCGGATTAATTCGATGCAACGCGAAGAACCTTACCAAGGCTTGACATGAACCGGAAATGCCTGGAAACAGGTGCCCCGCTTGCGGTCGGTTTACAGGTGGTGCATGGTTGTCGTCAGCTCGTGTCGTGAGATGTTGGGTTAAGTCCCGCAACGAGCGCAACCCTCGTTCTATGTTGCCAGCGCGTTATGGCGGGGACTCATAGGAGACTGCCGGGGTCAACTCGGAGGAAGGTGGGGACGACGTCAAATCATCATGCCCCTTATGTCTTGGGCTTCACGCATGCTACAATGGCCGGTACAAAGGGTTGCGATACTGTGAGGTGGAGCTAATCCCAAAAAGCCGGTCTCAGTTCGGATTGGGGTCTGCAACTCGACCCCATGAAGTCGGAGTCGCTAGTAATCGCAGATCAGCAACGCTGCGGTGAATACGTTCCCGGGCCTTGTACACACCGCCCGTCAAGTCACGAAAGTTGGTAACACCCGAAGCCGGTGGCCTAACCCCTTGTGGGAGGGAGCTGTCGAAGGTGGGACTGGCGATTGGGACTAAGTCGTAACAAGGTAGCCGTACCGGAAGGTGCGGCTGGATCACCTCCTTTCTAAGGAGCACCTACAGGCTGTTGTCCACTGCGTAATGTGGTGGGCGGGGTTTGTCAGGAGTATATGCCCGTTGCGCGGACGTTTGTTCTGCGGCGGGTGCTCAAGGGTGGAATATCAATGAATAGCGGCCGTTTGTTTCTTTCCTGACCTAGTACGGTGGTTGGTTGTCCTTCGGGATGGCTTCTCTGCCTGGAACGGTGTGGGTTGGGGGTGGGTGGTTTAGTGTTTGGCACACTGTTGGGTCCTGAGGCAACAGGGCCGGGAGGATGGGCTGCAGCTTACGGGTTGTGGTGTGTTTTGTCGGGTTTGTTTGTTTCTGGTTTCCTGGCTGCATCGATCGCACGGTTGACCTTTTGGGGTTGTGTGTGGGGTGTGTGGTTTGGGGTTGTTGTTTGAGAACTACATAGTGGACGCGAGCATCTTTTATAAGAAGCAATTTCCAAGAATTATGAACCTGGATCTGTCCGGGCGTCTGTTGCTGTGGCCTTCGGGTTGTGGTGGTGGTGTCCGGGTGGTTTTCGTGGTTCTCTCGAAAATTAGTTTTTTGATCTTTTGTGGTCAAGTTTTTAAGAGCACACGGTGGATGCCTTGGCATTAGGAGCCGAAGAAGGACGTAGGAATCTGCGATAAGCCTGGGGGAGTCGATAACCGGACTGTGATCCCAGGGTGTCCGAATGGGGAAACCCCGCCAGGGGCGCGAGCTGCCTGGTGACCCGCATCTGAACACATAGGGTGCGTGGAGGGAACGCGGGGAAGTGAAACATCTCAGTACCCGCAGGAAGAGAAAACAATAGTGATTCCGTCAGTAGTGGCGAGCGAACGCGGATCAGGCTAAACCGTTCCATGTGTGATAGCCGGCGGGCGTTGCATGGGCGGGGTTGTGGGACTTTCCGTACCAGTTCTGCCGGACTGGTGAGGTGTGATGTGCAGGCATAGGTGAACGGTCTTGAAAGGCCGGCCAGAGAGGGTGTGAGCCCCGTAACCGAAATGTTTTGTGCCGCCTGGAGAGTATCCCAAGTAGCACGGGGCCCGAGAAATCCCGTGTGAATCTGTCAGGACCACCTGATAAGCCTAAATACTCCCTAATGACCGATAGCGGACCAGTACCGTGAGGGAAAGGTGAAAAGTACCCCGGGAGGGGAGTGAAACAGTACCTGAAACCGTGTGCTTACAATCCGTCGGAGCATCTGCAGCTTGTCTGTATGGGTGTGACGGCGTGCCTTTTGAAGAATGAGCCTGCGAGTTAGTGTTACGTCGCGAGGTTAACCCGTGTGGGGAAGCCGTAGCGAAAGCGAGTCTGAATAGGGCGTTGCAGTGGCGTGATCTAGACCCGAAGCGAAGTGATCTACCCATGGCCAGGTTGAAGCGACGGTAAGACGTCGTGGAGGACCGAACCCACTTCAGTTGAAAATGGAGGGGATGAGCTGTGGGTAGGGGTGAAAGGCCAATCAAACTTCGTGATAGCTGGTTCTCCCCGAAATGCATTTAGGTGCAGCGTTGCGTGTTTCTTGCTGGAGGTAGAGCTACTGGATGGCTAATGGGCCCTACAAGGTTACTGACGTCAGCCAAACTCCGAATGCCGGTAAGTGAGAGCGCAGCAGTGAGACTGTGGGGGATAAGCTTCATAGTCGAGAGGGAAACAGCCCAGACCACCAACTAAGGCCCCTAAGCGTGTGCTAAGTGGGAAAGGATGTGGAGTTGCGAAGACAACCAGGAGGTTGGCTTAGAAGCAGCCATCCTTAAAAGAGTGCGTAATAGCTCACTGGTCAAGTGATTCCGCGCCGACAATGTAGCGGGGCTCAAGTACACCGCCGAAGTTGTGGATTTCAGATATTAGCTAAGCCGCCCCTTGTGGGTTGGTTCAGGCGTCTGGAGTGGTAGGGGAGCGTCGTGTGGGCAGTGAAGTCGCGGTGTAAACCAGCGGTGGAGCCTACACGAGTGAGAATGCAGGCATGAGTAGCGAAAGACGGGTGAGAAACCCGTCCGCCGAATGATCAAGGGTTCCAGGGTCAAGCTAATCTGCCCTGGGTAAGTCGGGACCTAAGGCGAGGCCGACAGGCGTAGTCGATGGACAACGGGTTGATATTCCCGTACCGGCGAAAAACCGTCCATGTTGAACAGGGGATACTAACCGCCCGATACCTGCCCGCCCACCCTTCGGGGTGATGTGGGTTTTGGTGGAGCGCGGGACCTGATCCTGGGAGGCAAGCGTATTAACAGGTGTGACGCAGGAAGGTAGCCAAGCCGGGCGATGGTTGTCCCGGTCTAAGGATGTAGGGCGAACGGTAGGCAAATCCGCCGTTCATGATGCCTGAGATCTGATGGGACCCCCTCAGGGGGGGATTTGGTGATCCTATGCTGCCGAGAAAAGCATCGACGCGAGGTTTTAGCCGCCCGTACCCCAAACCGACACAGGTGATCAGGTAGAGAATACTAAGGCGATCGAGAGAATTATGGTTAAGGAACTCGGCAAAATGCCCCCGTAACTTCGGGAGAAGGGGGGCCCCAACCTTGAACACCACTTGCTGGTGGGAGGGGATCGGGGCCGCAGAGACCAGGGGGAAGCGACTGTTTACTAAAAACACAGGTCCGTGCGAAGTCGCAAGACGATGTATACGGACTGACTCCTGCCCGGTGCTGGAAGGTTAAGAGGACCGGTTAGCCCTTGCGGGCGAAGCTGAGAATTCAAGCCCCAGTAAACGGCGGTGGTAACTATAACCATCCTAAGGTAGCGAAATTCCTTGTCGGGTAAGTTCCGACCTGCACGAATGGAGTAACGACTTCCCCGCTGTCTCAACCATAAACTCGGCGAAATTGCAGTACGAGTAAAGATGCTCGTTACGCGCAGCAGGACGGAAAGACCCCGAGACCTTTACTATAGTTTGGTATTGGTGTTCGGAGTGGCTTGTGTAGGATAGGTGGGAGACGTTGAAGCCCGGACGCCAGTTCGGGTGGAGTCATCGTTGAAATACCACTCTGGTCACTTTGGACATCTAACTTCGGCCCGTAATCCGGGTCAGGGACAGTGCCTGATGGGTAGTTTAACTGGGGCGGTTGCCTCCTAAAAAGTAACGGAGGCGCCCAAAGGTTCCCTCAGCCTGGTTGGCAATCAGGTGTCGAGTGTAAGTGCACAAGGGAGCTTGACTGTGAGAGAGACATCTCGAGCAGGGACGAAAGTCGGGACTAGTGATCCGGCGGTACATTGTGGAATGGCCGTCGCTCAACGGATAAAAGGTACCTCGGGGATAACAGGCTGATCTTGCCCAAGAGTCCATATCGACGGCATGGTTTGGCACCTCGATGTCGGCTCGTCGCATCCTGGGGCTGGAGTAGGTCCCAAGGGTTGGGCTGTTCGCCCATTAAAGCGGTACGCGAGCTGGGTTTAGAACGTCGTGAGACAGTTCGGTCCCTATCCGCTGCGCGCGCAGGAAATTTGAGAAGGGCTGTCCTTAGTACGAGAGGACCGGGACGGACGAACCTCTGGTGTGTCAGTTGTACTGCCAAGTGCACCGCTGATTAGCTACGTTCGGATGGGATAACCGCTGAAAGCATCTAAGCGGGAAGCTCGCTTCGAGATGAGATTTCCATACACCTTGTGTGTGAGAGGCCCCCAGCCAGACCACTGGGTTGATAGGCCGGATGTGGAAGCGAGGACTAACGACTCGTGAAGCTGACCGGTACTAATAGGCCGATAACTTACACCACACACCACCCCCGTAAACCTATTCAAAAGAGGTTTGCACCCAGGGGTGGTACGAAGATAACAAGACTGCTTGCGTCCACTATGTGGTTCCCAAACAACAAACCCGACACCACGGGCACGTTGCAGGGAACAAAAAACACAACACAATAACAACACCACACCTGCAACCAAAAGTTGCAGGAGCATGTTGTAACCAGATTTCCCACACACCCCCCTTTTTCGGGTGTGACGGGTCGAAGGGTTACGGCGGTCATAGCGTGGGGGAAACGCCCGGTCCCATTCCGAACCCGGAAGCTAAGACCCACAGCGCCGATGGTACTGCACCCGGGAGGGTGTGGGAGAGTAGGTCACCGCCGGAACATCATTACAGGTCGAGAGCCCCCCAACCACCAGGTTGGGGGGCTCTCCCACGTTAACCACCACACCACAAACACCCCAC
>NZ_JAMXBG010000041.1:0-5901 GCF_023913835.1 Pseudarthrobacter raffinosi
GCTGTGAAACAGAAGGCCCCGGCCCTCACCAGCGGCAGTCGGGCCCCTGCCGTCCGGATACAAGGACATTTCCGCCGGGCAATAGGCCCCGCGGCGCCGCCCAACAACACGACGGAAACCCGCCAGCATCAAGCCGGCGCCGCGGGACCGGCCCGGCGACAATGGCCGCCCCGGACGGACAGGAAACCCAACCACCCTCACCTCATATCGTCTAAACAGCGATACGAAAGGCTAAATGCTGGCGGGAACCGGATGCCTTCGGATTCCCCTTCGCCGACACTGATTTGGAGGCCCCGGGTCCTCTGATGTCCCTAGGTGCGTGGGTCAGTAACCAGGGTGCGGGTTTTAAAACGCCGACGGATTGACCGGTGCCTGGTGGTGGTGACTGGGAGAATCGGGGGCATGGATACTGGTTCTTCCGCGCAGGATGGTTTGTTCGATGAGTCCCTGGTCGAGCGGGTCGAGCAGCCCACGGATGTGTCGATGGATGCCAATGGCGGGGCCAGGAAACGCTTTAGGGCGTTCGAACCGGATGCGGTGATGCTGGTCCCGCCGTCGCTGGAGGAGTGGTTGCCGCAGGGTCATCTGGCCCGGTTCATTGGCGAGCTTGTGGACGATGAACTGGATCTGACCCGGTTCTACTCCTCCTACGCCAAGGCCAAGGGCCAGCCGCCGTATGATCCGCGGCTGATGCTGCGGATCGTGCTTTACGGGTACTGCGTGGGGGTGCGGTCCTCGCGGGAACTGGAAAGAGCCTGCACGGACGTGGTCGCGTTCCGTTGGTTGTGCGCCCAGCAGGCCCCGGATTTCCGCTCGATCGGGCGGTTCCGTGAACGCCACCTCGCGGCCCTGGCCAACGTGTTCCTCCAGGCGCTGGAACTCTGCCGGGCCGCGGGCATGGTCTCGCTGGGCCATGTCGCACTGGACGGGACGAAGGTCCGGGCCAACGCCTCCCGGCATAAGGCCATGAGCTATTCCCGGCTGACCGCGAAACAGAAGGTGTTGGCCGATGAGATCAGCGACCTGATGGCGGAGGCGAAGACCGTGGACGCGGCCGAGGACGCCCGCTACGGGCCGGGCAAACGCGGTGATGAGCTGCCCGCCGAGCTGGCCAACCGGGCCCGGCGCGCCCAGGCCATGAAGACTGCCCGGGCCTCTATCGAAGCCGAAGCCGCCCAGAAGGCCCGCCGTGAGGCCGAGGCGAAAGCCCGGGCCCGCGGGGATGATGACGATGATGTCTCCGGCAAGGGCGAAGCGGCCGCTGCCGCGGCGGTCCCCAAGCCCACGGCCCAGCGGAACTTCACCGACCCCGACGCGAGGATCATGAAGACCGCGGACGGTTCCTACCACTACTGCTACAACGGCCAGGGCGTCGTTGATAAAGATCACCAGGTCATCGTTGCCGCCGAGTTGAACAACACTGCGGTGGACGTGCGGCAACTGGTCCCGATGGTCCAGAACACCCAGGACACCCTGGGCGCCATGCCCCGGAAGTGGAGCGCCGATGCCGGGTATTGCTCGGCGGCGAACCTGAAACACGTCAAAGACCTCGAAGCCAACGGCGCGACGGAGTTCTTCATTTCCACCCGGCGGATGACACACGGGCGCCCGGTCCCGGAGTCGCCCAGGGGCAGGATCCCGGCGGATGCGACCCTGGCCGAGCGGATGGCCCGGAAACTGAAAACGAAGAAGGGCCGGGCGGTCTACGCCCGGCGCAAAGCCATCGTGGAACCGGTCTTCGGACAGATCAAAACGCGGCAGGGCAAGCATGTCCTGTTGCGCGGGCTGGAGAAGGCATCCGGGGAGTGGAAGTTGATGGCCGGCTGCCACAACCTGCTCAAACTCTTCAGCTACCGCACCGCCACCGCCTGAACCGAGCCGGGGATGGTGTCCCGGAATCGAACCTGCACCACCGAACCGCGCCCCGACGGATCCTTCCCGGCTCTCCCGAGAAAATGCCCAGAGTCCGGCACCCTGTCCAGGAAAAGGAGACCGGCCCCTGGGCCGTCACGGTGCAAACCTGCGGAACCGTCAAACCACTACCGACTCACGCACCTAGAGAAACGTACCAACCTGGGCAGGGGCGGAGACTGGAGTCAGAGCCCTTGCCATCGAATCCGTCCTGATCGCTTCCCTCGCACAAGGGCGCCCCGCCGCCACTAGCCCTGGTGAGGGTGCCGGCGTGAATCCTGGTGCGTTGAAGGGGCGCTGGCTCCAGGGTTAGATGCCGCCGGAGGCTGCAGCCCGGCCAGTGTGACTTTGACGAGGCGAAGGACAGCATCGCGGGACACCAATCCACTGGCCGCTTCCAACGCATGAAGGCAGTATCCGGAGAGCTCGTCCGGGGCAACATCGGAGCGGAACACCCCGGCGCCGGCACCATCTCTCAACATCTCCGCCAGGAATTCATGGAGATGCTGGTGCGCGCGACCCACGTGTGAACCCTGGTGCAGGCGTGCGGCCTCAGCACCACCGTCGTGGGAGTGGGAGATCAGCGCGTAGGCCTTCAGGACGGCTTCAAGTTTCCGCTCAGGGCCCGCCGCGCGGTCACGGACCTGCGCCAGATGTTCCAAATGGGCTTGGACCTGGCGTTCGTGCCAAGCCGCCAGGATCTCGTCCACGTCCGGAAAGTACTTGTACAGCGTGGCCCGGCCGATCCCCACGGTCTGGGCGATCTGGGACATCGTCACCGATGACAGCCCGTGACTGGCGACCAAGCCTGCCGTGGTGTCCAGGATCGCCGAACGAACGGCGCTGCGGTGCGATTCGATGGTCTCATTCCAGAGCTTCGGCATTCCTGAAGTATACGCTCCGTCCTACGTTGGACAGGGTGACGCCAAGGAGACATACTGTCTTGTAAACACGCCGCACCAGGAAATGACCAATGGAGAAGACATGGCCCACGAGCCGAACCAACCGGAGAACAGCGATCCGGCCCCGCAGACCCTGACTGGTCCGCCCCGCTGGGTGAAGGTCTCCGCGATCGTCGCCGGCGTCCTGCTCCTGGTCGTTGTTGCCGTGATGCTGCTCAGCGGCGGCCAGCACGGGCCGGCACGGCACGGATTCGGACTGGATGCGCCCGCCTCATCTCCCGCTGCACTGCAAAGCTCCGCCAGCGGGCAGGTGTAAACCCAGAATGGTCCTGACATCTGCGCTGCGGAAATTCCTGCTGACCCTGCATGTCATATCTTCACTGGGCTGGGCCGGAGCCGTTGCTGTTTTCGTCGTGCTCGATGTTGCTGCCCTAACGAGTACTGACCCCCAGCTCGGACGCCTCCTGTGGCTGGCCCTGCAGGCGGCGGCCTGGTCCCTGCTTGTCCCCCTGGCCTTCTCGACCCTGCTGACGGGCGTTCTTCTCGGGCTGGGCACGGTCTGGGGGCTGTTCCGGCACTACTGGGTGCTCTTTAAGCTCGTGCTCACGCTCGTGGCGACCGTCGTCCTTGTGCTGTACACGCAGACGATCCAGACTATCGCGGGGATGCTGAGGGATCCTGCAATGACCGGGATGGACCTTCCCTCTGCCTTCCTGCACACCGGCGGTGGCCTCTTCGTGTTGCTACTGGCGACGATCCTGGCAATTTACAAGCCCCGTGGCATGACCCGGTACGGGCAGCGAAAACAACTGGAGCGGCGCCGGCAGACTGTGCCCTGAGTAGGCGTTCCCGCAGGCATCACCAAAAGGGAACAGGTGGGTCGGACATGGCCGGCCCGCTTGCGTCCTGGGACAGTTGTTGTGTCAGTGCCAGGTAGCCGTGCACCGTAGAGTTCAACGGGTGAGGTTGAACTGCTGATGGGCCACGGACAAAGCCACTCCCATGGCGAGCCGGATCCGTCGCCTCAGGCGATGGCCCTGCGGCGGAGGGCAAATCGGCTGCTGTTGGCCGTTCTGGTGCCTCTGACTCTGCTGACGTTGGCTGCCATGGTCTTGATGTGGCCCTCGGGCAGCAGGGACGGTATCACCCTTACCAGCCCGTACTCAGGTGCGCCCGGTGCGACCTTTGAGAGCGGAAAGATCCAACGCGTAGTTCAGGAAAGCTGTACGCCGGGAGCAAGCCAGGACGCCCAGAGTCAGAGGGGTTCCGACTGCTTGTTTGCGTTCACCGAACCGGACAAGGGCGGCAGCCCAGTCAAGGTGATCATCAACCCGGATGTCGCGAAGTCCCCTGGGATAAATACCGGAGACAACATCAGTTACCTGGATCTGACTTCATCCACGGGCGCTGCAGCCAACAAAGCGACACCCCAATACATCTTCGTGGACTTCGTCCGTACGGTGCCGATCCTACTGCTGGCCATCCTGTATTCCGTGGTGGTGATCGCCGTTGCCCGCTGGCGCGGGCTCCGGGCACTCATCGGTCTCTTGGGTGCCTTTGCCGTGCTGGCCGGATTCATGCTTCCTGGTTTGGTGGAAGGCAAACCCCCGCTCCTACTGGCACTCGTGGGATCCACAGTGATCATGATCGGGATGCTGTACTTCGCACACGGGTTCTCCGCCCGCACATCGACCGCTCTGCTGGGCACCATGTTCGGGCTGGGCATCACGGCGGTGCTGGCAGCCTGGTCAACGGATGCCGCGAATCTTTGGGGCGCAGGGAGCTCCGAAGCCTCGGTCCTGTCCAACATTTCGGGCAACATCTCCATCTCCGGCATCATCCTGTGCGGGCTCATCATTTCCGGACTCGGGGTGCTGAACGACGTCACCATTGCGCAATCCTCTTCCGTATGGGAACTCTACGAACTCGCTCCGGAAACGTCCGCGCGCGACCTCTTCGCCTCTGCCATGCGTATCGGCCGCGATCACATCGCCTCCACGGTCTACACGATCGCGTTCGCTTATGCGGGGGCCGCCTTACCCATCATGATCCTTGTGATGCTCTACGACCGGCCCCTCGGGGAGGCGCTGACAAGTGCCGAAATGTCCGAGGAGGTGGTTCGGACCCTGGTCGGCTCAGTAGGTCTGGTACTTGCTATCCCTGTCACCACCTTCCTCGCCGTGCTGGTTGTCAAGGCAACCGGCACCAAGGGCCCTGTCCTGCCTGCCGCTTCCCAAGGACATAAATGACGACTGTCTCAGTTCCTAGGAAGTGGAACGCCCAGGACCGGCCCTTCCAAAAATGGCGACAGGCGACCAGATATCGTGTGATTGTCATCGTCGGTTGTGACACAGGGAGCACCCGGCCAGTTATTCACTGGGCTGGCGCGTCCAGCTAGGGCACACCCCAACCTGACGAACAGGACGCGTATGTCTTGACGTTCTTCTGGGGCGGGCCTAGAACTCAACCTGACAGAACAGACTGGGGAGGTCTTGACTTTCAGCTGGAGCGGGCCTAGAAGTCATCCTGACAGAACGAAGGTTGGAGGAAATCGTGGCTGGCCAGCGGATCGGATACGTGCGAGTGAGCACTCTGGATCAGAACGAGAAGCGCCAGCTCGAAGGCCAGGTTCTGGACCGGGTCTTCATGGACAAGGCCTCCGGCAGGGACACCGCCAGACCACAGCTCACAGAGCTGCTGCGGTTCGCCCGTGACGGGGACACCCTGGTTGTGCACAGCATGGACCGGCTCGCACGCAACCTCGATGACCTTCGCGCCCTGGTTCACGTCCTAACCCGCATGGGCGTGCGGGTGGAGTTCGCCAAAGAAGGCCTCGTCTTCACCGGCGAGGACTCGCCCATGGCCAACCTCATGCTCTCCGTCATGGGCGCCTTCGCCGAATTCGAACGCTCCCTCATCAGGGAACGCCAAAGGGAAGGCATCGCTCTGGCCAAGCAGCGCGGCGCCTATAAAGAGCCGAAAAAAGGGCTCTCCTGACTCTTCCGTGGGCGTTTTGAGCGCGCCTTAACGGACGCACGCCGCTTTCCGTCTATAGGTTTCTGACTGTCTAAGGAAAGAAACTTTTAGA
>NZ_JAMXBG010000040.1:0-6110 GCF_023913835.1 Pseudarthrobacter raffinosi
ACCTCGACGTGCTTGACGCAACCCCTACGACGGCTTTCGTCTGACCTCATCTGACCACGACTTGTCGGCTCAAGAGCATGGCACGGGACACGGTGACCCGGGACATCGAAGTCAGGCGGCGGTTCCTGCGCGAACATCCCGGCCACGCGCTGGACGGCTGGCCGCTGCAGGCCGATTGAATTCTTACAAGAGCGACAACTCACGACTTGCTAATGTGGGGCAACCTCAAAGCAAAGGAGAGCCCCGTGGGCAAGGTGGTCATGTACAGCTCGGTGTCGGT
Organism: Pseudarthrobacter raffinosi; assembly: GCF_023913835.1. Lineage (NCBI taxonomy): Bacteria > Bacillati > Actinomycetota > Actinomycetes > Micrococcales > Micrococcaceae > Pseudarthrobacter > Pseudarthrobacter raffinosi. The sequence goes on from NZ_JAMXBG010000040.1 coordinate 281, forward strand.
GGACGGCTTCATCGCGGACGAGAACGACCAGCCCGGACCCTGTTCGACTGGTTGTCCAGCGGTGACGTCCCGTTGGACGAGAGCGGCGAGTTGAAGGTGTCGCAGAGGTCCTACGACTACACCCGGCCGTACTGGGACCAGATCGGGGCGACAATCGTCGGCCGTCATGTCTTCGACATGACGGACGGCTGGGACGGGAAGCCTCCGGGCGGGGTCGACCACGTGGTCGTCGTGACGCACCGGCCGAAGCCCGAGGGCTGGGACCCCGAGGCGCCGTTGCACTTCGTCGACGGCGTCGAGGCAGCCGTGGCCAAGGCGCAGGAGCTCGCGGGTGACCGCATCGTCGAGGTCGGCGCTGGCGACGTCGGTGGCCAGGTGCTTGCCGCGGGCCTGGTCGACGAGGTGCGCATGGATGTCTTACCCGTCGTGTTCGGGTCCGGCAAGCGCTACTTCGGGTCGGTCCACGCACAGCACCTGTTGGAGGATCCCGACGTGGTGATTCAGGGCAACCGGGTGCTTCACCTGCGCTATCGGGTGCGCCGTTGACCGATCTGAGCGGGTACGCGAAGAAGGCCACTGCGAACGGTGTCACAAGATCGGGCCTCCGGCTGCGGTTGCGCATCGCTGCCCCGGGACCGACGCGCCAGCCAACATCCAGCCAGCGATTACACCCTCAACTGTGAAGAGCCCGGAAACCCGCGGGAAGTGAGAGAGCGTCGACTGTGGCGGATGCTGGAGCCGCGTAGAGTTGGCGTCCATGGAGAACCTTTTCAGCCACGCGGACGACGCCCTCCCCGCTTCAGTTGATCCCGCAGAGAACCTTGAACCTGTCATCTGCACTGTCACTGTGCCGGGGCCGGTGGCGCAGGCGTTCGCCGGCTTCACGGATCACACGCACTTGTGGTGGCCGCTGGATTCACACGGTGTGTACGGCGCAGGATCTTACGTTGAGTTTGAAGAGAACCTCATCGTGGAGACAGCTGACGACGGCAGGACCGCCGTCTGGGGTTCCATAGATGACTGGCAGCCGCCGCTTTCCTTCCACGCGTCCTGGCATCCTGGGACCACCGCTATCTGGTCCACCGAGCTGCGAGTCGCGTTCAGGGCCGTGGAATCCGGGACTGAGCTGCGCCTGGTCCACAACGGCTGGGAAGGTGCGGAGGATCCTGCCGCAGCCCGCGCCGACTATGCTGCCGGCTGGCCGAAGGTGCTGGACCGTTTCGCGAGGTTCATGGGCGGGGAAGCTTAGGCCTGACGGCCGGCCCTGAATAGCAGTTTGGGACGGACCCAGCTCAGAATGGACTGATGGGCACGGTCAGGCCGGCGGGACGGCCGTGCTGTTCCGGACGAGGAACTCCGTAGGGTACTCCCGGTCGGTGGCCGCTGCTGACGGTGGCGTGCCCTTGGCAGGCCGCCTCGCGCCGGCGTCGATCGTTTCCAACAGCATGCGCGCCGCCAGGGCGCCTTGGCCGCGCGCATCCTGGTTGATGGTGGTCAGCCCAAAGACCTCGCCCAGTTCATGCCCGTCCATGCCGATCACGGAGAGATCCTGCGGCACGCGCAGGCCGAAATCGCGGGCGGCGAGGATGGCCCCGATCGCCATCTCATCGGAGGCTGCAAAAACCGCGGTGGGCCGCCCGGCTGCGGAGGCCAGGAGATTACGGGCACACACGTAGGCGCCCTGGATAGTGAAGTCCGCGAACACTACCCATTCGGGGCGGACAGCATGCCCCGCAGCCTCCATGGCTGCCTCAAAGCCGGCGCGGCGTATCCCGGGGAGTTTGAAGTCCTGGTTCAATTCGGCATCGCCGGTGATGTGTGCGATACGCGTGTGGCCCAGCCCGATGAGATGCTCGGTGGCTGTCCTGGCCAGGCGGGCGTCATCAATCCTGATAGTGGATGCACCGGCCAGGGCACCGCCGATGCCGACGATCGGACGGTGGATTGCCAAGAGCTGTTTGATTTCTGACTCGCTCAGGACCAGCGCCACAGCGATGACCGCATCCAGCCGCTTGCGGACCAGGAAGTCGTTCAGGACGCTGTGCCGGCGTTCCGGCCGGTCACCCACGTTGTACAGGGTGAGGTCGTAGCCGGCGTCGAGCAAGGTGCCGGACACGCCCTCCACCACGGACGAGAAGTACCAGCGGTGGATGGACGGGACCACCAGCCCCACGTTGTGGTTACGGCCTGAGGCCAGGCTGGACGCGTGGTATGACGGGACGAAGCCCAGTTCGTCGGCTGCCGCCTTTGCCAGCTGCCGGCTCTTGGCCGACACGTTCGCCTTGCCGCTGAGCGCCCGCGACACAGTGGCGATCGACAGCCCGGCGCGGTCGGCAACGTCCTTGATGCCCGCAAGTCCCACTATGCCGCGTCGCCTCCGCCAACCCGCAGCCACACCGTTTCCCCGGACGCCAGGAAGTGGGTTGCGTCAGAGCCAGAGCCAGAGTCAGAGCCGGCGCTGCGGACGAGGACGCTGCCTGCCGGCATCTCCAGCGGTTCGTGGTTGAGGTTCATGAGCACCAGCGTATCGCCGTTCAGGTACGCCAGTGACGAACCGCTGCACCAGTCCTCGGCCCAAGCCAGTGACCCGCGGCCCAAACCCAGTTCGCGGCGCACCGCCAGCATTTTCCGGTACAGGGAAAGATGCGACGACGGCGATGCGGCCTGTGCGTCCCGTGCCAGGTCCGCGAAGCTCGCCGGCAAGGGAAGCCAGGGGTCCTGGCCGGAGCCAAAGCCCAGGTGCCGTTCTGTGCTGCGCCACGGGAGGGGAACCCGGCAGCCGTCGCGGCCCAGCCGGGCCCCTCCGGTGCGTGCGAACGTGGGATCCTGCCGCAGGTGCTCCGGAATATCGATGCCGTCCGGCAGCCCAAGCTCCTCACCCTGGTACAGGTAGGCGGCGCCGGGCAGTCCCAGCATAAACAGGGAGGCGGCGGCTGCACGCCGGCGGCCCAGGGCTGTATCCGGCTGCGGATCGGCCGCACCGATGCCGTCGCCATCGCGCGGACCGGACCCGTTGTAACCAAAGCGGCTGGAATGCCGGACCACGTCGTGGTTGGAGAGCACCCAGGTGCTGGTGGCTCCTACTGCGTCCAGGGCAGTCAGCGAGTCCGTAATAACACTGCGCATCCGGTAAACGTCCAGCCCGGCGTGCAGGTAGGGGAAGTTGAAGGCCTGGTGCATTTCATCGGACCGGACCCAGTCGGCGAGGCGGGGGAGCGGGTCAACGTTGGCTTCGGCACACAGAATGCGGTCCGGCCCGTACCCGTCCAGGATCAGGCGCCAGGCCCGGAAGATGTCGTGCAGGGCCGGCTGGCCGAACATCGGAGCCTCATGACCGGGGAAGCCGTCTGAGCTGCCGCCGTCGGCCCGGCCGCCCCAGGCGGGCAGGCCCGGGGCCTTGACCAAAGCGTGGGCGACGTCCACCCGGAAGCCGGAGACCCCGCGGTCCAGCCAGAAACGGAGCACTCGCTCAAATTCGGCGTGCACGGCCGGGTTGTCCCAGTTGAAGTCCGGCTGGGAGGAATCAAACAGGTGCAGGTACCACTGGTCCGGCTGGCCGTCCGGCCCCGTGACCCGGGTCCAGGCCGGACCGCCGAAATGGGACTGCCAGTTGTTGGGTGGTTCGTGGCCTTCAGGCCCCGTCCCGTCCCGGAAGATGAACATGTCGCGCTCCGGGCTCCCTGCCGGGGAGGCGAGGGCTGCCTGGAAAGCAACGTGCTGGTCCGAGCAGTGGTTGGGAACCAGGTCCACGATGACCCGCAACCCCAGCCCGTTGGCCTCGGCAATCATGACGTCGAAGTCACGCAGGGTGCCGAAGATCGGATCCACGTCGCAGTAATCGCTGACGTCATAGCCGGCGTCGCGCTGCGGGGATTTGTAGAAGGGGGACAGCCAGACGGCGTCCACATCCAGCTCGGCCAGTTGCGGCAGTTCCGCGGTAATCCCGGCGAGATCGCCGATGCCGTCGCCGTTGAGGTCCCGGAAGGACCGCGGGTACACCTGGTAGATGACGGCGGAGCGCCACCAGCCGGGGGCGTTGTCGGCATCGTGGATGAGGGTCAGCGGACCTGCCAGCGGAGCTGCGGTGGTGATCATGGAATCAACAGACATGCTGATCAGCCTAGTTGAGCAGCGTCATGATATGGAAACGCTTCCAGCATGTATTTGCAGATGCAATTCGGTGTTCTAGGAGAAATGGGTCTGATCTGTGGAAACGCTTGCAGCAGCCCGGGATTGTGACGAGTTTGCGACGTCGTGGCCCGCCTAGACTGAGGAAGAACGACAACGACGACGGAACGGGAGGCTGCGTGGGCAGCTTGGTTGAAGAGCTGGTGGGCGCCCTCGGGTCAGGGCAGGTCAGTACCGAAGAGGAGTTGCTCGCGAGGTATGCCGTGGACCAGGCCCCCATCACGGATTTCCAGCTCCCCGAGGCGGTGGTCTTCGCCGGGTCTGTGGCGGACGTGCAGGCCGTGGTCAGGCTGTGTGCGGCCCTCAACGTCGCCGTCGTGGCCCGCGGAGCCGGAACAGGCGTGTCCGGCGGTGCGCACGCGAGCAGGAACTGCGTAGTCCTGTCCTTGGAACGGATGAACCGCATTCTTGACCTCAACCCGGACGACGAGACCGCCGTCGTCGAACCCGGCGTGGTCAACGCTGCCCTCAACGAGGCCGCCGCAGTGCATGGCCTGATGTACGCGCCGGATCCGGCGAGCTTCCGTTCCTCCACGATCGGCGGCAACGTTGCCACGAATGCCGGGGGACTGCGCTGCGCCAAGTACGGCGTAACCCGGGACTCAGTGTTGGCGCTGGATGTGGTGCTGGCTGACGGGTCCCTGATCCACACCGGCCACCAGACATTCAAGGGCGTAGCGGGCTACGACCTGACGGGACTGTTTGTGGGCTCTGAGGGCACTCTGGGGATCGTGGTGGGGGCGACCGTCCGGCTCAAGTACCTGCCCCGTGACGTGCACACCATCGCCGCGTTCTACCCGGACTTCAGGCAGGCCGCTGCCGGCGTCCTGGCGGTGGGCCGGGCCCGCGTGCAGCCGGCCATCATGGAACTGCTCGACGGCGGGACGCTTGCCCAGCTGGACGATCTCCACGGCTCCGACCTGAGCTCCCGCGGCCGTTCGCTGCTCCTGATCCAGACCGACGGGTTCGGGGCAGCGGCGGAGGCCGACGTCGTGCGTTCCGTCCTAGCAGCCGGCGGGGCAACGGTGAGCACGGAATCCACGGCGGAAGCCGAGCAGCTCGTGGAGCTCCGCCGGAACAGCCGGGGCGTGGAAGTGGATGACGAATACCGTGTGGGCGAGGACGTGGCCGTGCCGCGCTCACGCCTGGTGGATTACGTGGCGGCGTTGGAAGACCTCGCGGCAACACATGGTGTGAGCCTCAAGGTGGTGGCGCATGCGGGCGACGGCAACCTGCATCCCACGTTCTGGATCGACCGCCAGGACAGTGCGGTGGACGCTGACGCCATGGCCCGGCTGAACTTTGCCCTGGACGCCTCCATTGAGGCTGCGCTCGAAATGGGCGGGACCATCACCGGCGAGCACGGGATCGGGCAGTACAAACTGCGCTGGCTCGGCTGGAGCAGGCGGAACCCGTCAGGGAGCTCCAGCGCAGGGTCAAGGAACTCTTTGACCCGGCTGGCATCCTGAACCCGGGCAAGGCTATCTAAAGGCCGCCACCTGCCACGAAACTAGGTAGCAGTAACTGTCGTTTTGAGCGGGCAGAGTCATATGGTCGTTGCAACGCTCTGATTGATGGAGCGTTTAATGGTCAGGTCATTTCCTCTGAGTACCCGCACCGAGTTCATTGACCTTGTGTGTGG
>NZ_JAMXBG010000036.1:0-9250 GCF_023913835.1 Pseudarthrobacter raffinosi
CAGACCCCGTGCCGGGGCAGTTTCCCCCCAAACTGCCCCGGCGCGGCCCCCAACCTGAACCGGCCGTATCTGTAACGACATATGAGGAGCAGGCTCATGAGCTATACCCACACTGTTACCGTCCCGCTGTCCTGGGAGGACGCTGTCCAGCGCACCCGCGAGGCGCTCGGTGAACAAGGCTTTGGCATACTGACGGAAATCGACGTCCGCTCCACGTTTGAGGCCAAACTCGGCACCGAGGCCGCCGACGCCATCGGCGACTATGTAATCCTCGGCGCCTGCAACCCCACCCTGGCGAGCCGCGCCCTCGCAGCCGAGCCGGAACTCGGTGCGCTGCTTCCATGCAATGTCGTTGTCAGACGAGGCAAGAACGCGCACGAAACCACCATCGACGCCATCGACCCACAAACCATGGTCCAGCTCAGCGACAGCCCGGCCGTCCGGGAGGTCGCGGACGAAGCCGATGCCCGACTTCGCAAAGCCCTCGCCGGGCTCAGCGATGCAAAAGACATCTCCAACTGACCAAAGTGTAGGCACTTGCAAAATGCAGAGAAGCCTGTGCCCAGGTTGAGCCTGGCCAGATAAGCCAGGTGATGGGGTGCGGGCCTTCGTATCAGAACCGATCCCCTGGCCGCAGGACTATTTTGGTCTGGCCCTACGGGCCGCAGTTCGCATCGGAGAGGCTCGCGGGGAAGGGTCCGTGAGAAGTACAGGCCTTGCTTCCGGCATCCGCCGGGGCCGGTGTAGCAGCCGCGTTGGTGCCGACTATCATGGGGTCCACAACCAATACGGAAGGCCATCGAGTGCGGCGAACTCCACTAGAAGGAGGAAAAGGCTCTGTCGAGCTCCGAGGCGACGGTATCGTCCATCTAATCTGGACGCCCCACGCCAAAATCGACGTAGCCGACGCCAGGGCAGCGATGGCGATGGTCAACGAGGTCTGCAACGGCGTCGATCATCCCATGCTGGTCGATATGGCTGCTACGGAAACTGTCAGCCGCGAAGCGCGCGCCGTATGGTCCATCCCGTGCGCGGCTTCACGGATCGCCCTACTCGGTTCCAGCCCGGTAGATCGAGTCGTTGCTAACTTTTTCCTTGGCATCAACGCGCCCCATGCCCCCACGAAGTTCTTCACTTACAGGAGCGAAGCAATGAGCTGGCTGTTGGGAGACACTGCCCATTGATACAACTGAGGGTAGGGTCGTTCTCCTTGCAACTGGGACGAAACCTGGCAGCTGCGCGCACGTCAGGGCCAGGACGCTTCCCAGCCTGACGCCCGTGTCGCCGCGTTCAATGCGGCGCACTGTGGGCATGGAGAGATTAGCCCGGTCCGCGGCCAGCTCCTGGCTGAGGCCAAGCACGATTCTCCATTGCTTCAGGTGCTCGCCCAACAGCTCTGCGGTTTCGTCCACCAAGGCCACCTATACGTCGGCGAGGATGGACGTCGGCCTCTCAATCGCATCGGCTACAAACCGCAGGAATCCGGCTGCTGTGCCGCCGTCGCACACGCGGTGATCGAAGGTGAGCGTCAGTTCGGTGACCTTGCGGACCGCGAGTTCCCCCTCCACCACCCACGGCTTGTCGATGATCCGGCCAACGCCGAGGATCGCCACCTCGGGGTGGTTGATGATGGCCGCGGATCCGTCCACGCCGAAGACGCCGTAGTTGTTCAGCGTGAAGGTGCCGCTACCCAGTTCCTCGGGCGTCGCTTTGCCCTCGCGTACGACGGCGGTGAGGCGGCGGATCTCCGCGTCCAGTTCGCGGGCACTGAGTTTGTCCGCGTTGCGGATCGAGGGGACCATCAGTCCGCGGTCCGTCTGGGCCGCAAATCCCAGGTTGATACCGGCGAACCCGATGATCTCCTGGGAGCCGTCGCCAGTGGTTTCGATGCGGGTGTTCAGGTCCGGGAATCTTTTTAACCCAGCGGTGACAAAACGTGCGATGAACGCGAGGAGGCCAGGCGTATTGTGCGGATCAGACTTCTTGAGGCCTGCCCGGAGTTCCACCAGCGCCGTGGCATCCACGTCAACCCAGACGGTGGCCTCGGGGATCTCCGCACGGCTGCGGGACATGTTGGCGGCCACGGCCTTCCGGACACCCTTGACAGGCGTCCGGGACGAAATGCCCAGGCCAGTGCGGGAATCGACAGCCCCCTGGGTTTCGACGGGCTCAACCACCGGGCGTTCGGTGGTTGAGCCTGTCGAAACCTCAACCGCCGGAGCGCTGATGACCGCTTCAACGTCCTTACGCATGATCAGGCCGCTGTCACCCGAGCCGCTAATTTCGCCGAGATCAACGCCGTGCTCCCTGGCCATGCGCCGGACGAGCGGTGAAATGACGGCTCCCAGTTTCCCGGGGACCCTCGTGCGGAGCAGCAGCAGGTCATCGGCCGCCTTCTGGGCGTCAGGCTCAATCACCGGATGGTCGTTGGTTGAGCTCGCCGAAACCACGCGGGGAGCCCTGGTTCGCCGGGCAGCGCCGCTGCCGCCGGGAGTCCCGTAACCGATCAGGACATTTCCGGACCCGGCCTTCTCTTCTTCGCGGTAGGTAGCCGCGGCACCGGTTTCGGCAGGCTCAACCGCCGAGGCCTCCGTGTCGACAGGCTCGATCACCGGCATCGGCGCACCACTCGGAAGCACGGAGATCAGCGGCTTGCCCACATCCAGCGTCTGGCCGGGTTCGCCGTGGAGCACCGTGACAGTGCCGGCGTACGGGGACGGGACTTCCACCATGGACTTGGCCGTCTCCACCTCGGCGATGGGCTGGTCCACGCGGATCTCGTCCCCTACGGACACGAGCCAATTGACCAGTTCGGCTTCGGTCAGGCCTTCGCCCAGATCAGGGAGCAGGAATACTTTCGGTTCACTCATGGTCAGTTCTCCCACTGGAGGTCGTCAACGGCGTCGAGGATACGGTCCACGCCGGGCAGGTAGTAGTGCTCGAGCTTCGGTGCAGGGTACGGGACATCGAATCCCGTCACGCGGCGGATGGGAGCGGCAAGGTAGTGGAAGCAGCGTTCCTGGACCCGCGCCACGATCTCTGAAGAGACGGACGCGAAGCCGTGCGCTTCTGCGATCACCACGGCCCGGCCGGTCTTGCGGACGGAGGCGCATACGGTCTCGTCGTCGAACGGAACGATGGAGCGGACGTCGATGACTTCCAGCGAGCGCCCCTCCTCCGCAGCAGCGGCGGCTGCCGCCAGTGCGGTGGGCACGGACGGTCCGTAGGCGATGAGCGTTGCGTCGGTCCCGGAACGGGCGACGGCGGCACGGCCTTCCGAGGACGTCCCAGCTGCCGCGTTGGCCGAGTGCTGCGCCCGGAGATCCTCAAGGTCCACCAGGTCTTTCGACCAGTAGAGCTTCTTGGGCTCCATAAACATGACGGGGTCGTCCGAATCGATGGCCTCCCGCAGCATCCGGTACGAGTCGGCCACGGTGGCGGGGGTGAACACCTTCAGGCCCGCGGTGTGGGCGTAGTAGGACTCGGAGGAGTCGCAGTGGTGCTCCACTCCCCCGATCCCGCCGGCATAGGGAACCCGGATCACCATGGGCAGCTTCACGGTCCCCCTGGTGCGGTTGTGCATCTTAGCCACGTGGCTGACAATCTGCTGGAACGCCGGATACGCGAACGCATCGAACTGCATCTCCACCACCGGCCGCATCCCGTTCATGGCCATCCCCACGGCCATGCCCACAATGCCGGACTCGGCCAGCGGCGTATCGAAGCAGCGCTGCTCCCCGAAGGTCTTGGTGAGACCGTCCGTGATACGGAAAACCCCACCCAGCAGGCCCACGTCCTCGCCGAAGACCAGGACGGACGGATCGGCGTGCATCGCATCCGCCAAGGCCGTGTTGAGTGCCTTGGCCATGGTGACCGGCTGCAGCCCGGAAGCTTCAGCTACAGAAGCGGCGGACGCCGCAGCCCGGGCAGTTGCCGCGCTGACGTTGCCATTCGCCTCGGACGATGTGGTGATGGTCGGACTCATTTCGGCGACTCCTCAGACGACGCTTCGCGGGACAGCTCGTCGGCCAGCATGGCTGACTGCTCCTTCAACTGCGGTGTGGGCACCGAGAACACGTGCCGGAAGAGCTCCTGCGGGTCCACCGGAACGTCCTCGCCCAGGCCGTCCCGCAACTGGGAGGCAACTGCTTCCGCCTTTTCCGCGATCCGCGCGGCGCCGTCGTCGTCCAGCAGTCCACGCCCGGTGAGGTACGTCTTCATCCGGCTGATGGGATCCTTGGCCAGCCACTCGGCCACCTCGCTGTCCTGCCGGTAGCGGGTGGCATCATCGGCGTTGGTGTGTGCCTGCATCCGGTACGTGTGAGCCTCCACGAGGAGCGGCCCGGAACCTTCCCGTGCGAGCTTCACGGCCCGGTCCAGCACGGCGAGGAGGGCCACCACGTCGTTGCCGTCCACCCGTTCGCCGGCCATGCCGTAGCCCACTGCCTTATGGGCGAGCGACGGCGCCACGGACTGGTGCGCCAGCGGCACCGAGATGGCGTACTTGTTGTTCTGGACGAAGAAGACAACGGGCAGGTGGAAGACGGCGGCGAAGTTCAGGGCCTCATGGAAGTCACCCTCGCTGGTGGCGCCGTCCCCGCACATCGCCAGGACTACGGTGTCCTCGCCGCGGAGCTTTGCGGCGTGCGCGACACCCACGCCGTGCAGCAGCTGGGTGGTGAGCGGCGTGCACTGGATGCCCACCTTGTGCCTGGCCGGATCGTAGCCGCTGTGCCAGTCACCCCGGAAGATGGTCATGGTCTCCACGGGATCAACTCCCCGGGCCATGACCGCCACTGCGTCCCGGTAGGTGGGGAACAGCCAGTCGCCGTCGGAGAGGCAGAGTGCGGCTGCCACCTGGCAGGCTTCCTGGCCGTGGCTGGACGGGTATACGGCCATGCGGCCCTGGCGGACGAGCGCGGAGTTCTGGTCGTTGACGCGGCGTCCGACGACGAGCTGCTCGTAGGCGGCCAGCAGTTCCTCATCGGCGGGCAGGGGGTACTCGTGGCCGGGCTCTGTGCCCTGCTCACTTTCTGCTTTGAGCCGTCCCTCCGGATCCACCATCTGGATCTGGTGCCGGGCGGGCAGCATGTAGTCCTCCACCGTGATGCCGAACTTGCGCACCGCTTCGGATACTGCGTCTTCAGCCGGCAAACGCTGGGCCTGGTCCGGCGCAGGGTGGTCCGCGGAGATCGTCATTGGTCCGTCCTTCTGTAGCCACTAGTCGGTTCCAGTATGGCCCCGAGGCAAGTTTCGTATCCAGTACCTGAGCGAATCGTGGAGAAGACAGATGCTTACGGTCATTTTGAGAGACGAATCGCAACCAGCGGTGGCGCTGCAGCAAGGAGCCGTGGACGTATTGGCACGCATATCGGTCCGGGCGGTGTCGGCATCGCCCAGGGATAAAAAATCGCCCCAGCCTTATTGGCGAAGGCGACAATTTCACTCGACTTGTTCGTCAGAGTTCACGGTCCACCCATCGGGCTGGTGGCAGCGACTTTTGCGGGCTTTCACCTGAATAACAAGCTCTGCGTCCACGGAGCGAGCGTATCGCTGGAGCGTGAACAGCGTCGGGTTGCCTCCGGCTCATTACCGTCTTCCTTCGCGGACACCTAACTATCGGCTGCAACGGATATGGTGTCGACTCGCGGCGACCATCGGCGTCGGCGGCGGCGATGACTGGGGGAAGGTGCCCGCGGTTGCCGCCAGCACGCCGGCGAGAATGATCGTGGCGACGACTCCCACGAGGAGCAGGCCACCGCCTACTGATGTGCCGGGCCTGACTGCCGTCCGGCGGCAAGGAAGAGATGATTCACGCCTAGGCAAATGAAGCTGAGGCAGGCTATGAAGTCGACGAGCTGCATCCTCCTCGGCGAGGCCGCCCGTCGTTGGGGCAAAGTCCCGGCGTGCAGCTGTCCGTGCGCCTGGAACCGGAGTTGGCGGACCTATTGTCGCAGAGCGCCGCCGAAAGGCATATCAGTAAATCCGTTCTGATTCGCGACGCGGTTCGGCACTACTTGCATGTTTCGTGAAACGAATTGTCCACATTTCGGCCAGAAAACATGGAGTAGGCTCCGCGAACACCGCGCCCCTGAGGCCAGATAGAACACGGTGAAACCGTCTTGGCCCCACGACTGCCTCACGCGGAGCTGTCCGAACGAACAAACGACCGCTTCCGAGGCAGCATCTTCAGTCGGTAAACTTCTGGGCCTGGTCCGGCGCCTTTCCGAGGAAGAAGCTGCCAGAGTTTCTTGTCCCACAATCATTAGCAATGGCATAGACTGTGGAGGTCGTTAGGAGACATCATCGCTGTCAAGGACCGCCGCACCGGAATGAAAACCGACCACGGGGCCGGCACCCTCAATGCATGGATCAACTCTGCCCGTCCCTCATTTTCTGAACAGGACCTGGTCTCAGCCCTGGAAGACATGACCCGCAGCACGACGGCAGCCGAGTTGCCCGCACGCGACCGGGACTTCTGGGACAAGAACTCGGGAATCGCAGCCGACCATGCCGCCGTCGCTATAGCCTCCGCGGCGAACGCCGCCGCCCGGCTCGTTTTTGACGCTTCTGCCCTCACGGCCGCCGAGGTCGCCGAGCGTATGCACATGTCCGCGTCCACCATCCGGCACTACAAGTCGGCACGGAAGCTCTACTCGTACCTGGTCAACGGCAAGCTAGCCTTCCCGCAATGGCAGTTTAACGATACGGGTGACAAGTCGATCCCCTTCTTGGAGGACGTTCTGGGTGCGTTGCCCGACGACCTGCACCCGCAGGCGGTGGCCGGGTTCTTCCTGACGCCCCAACCCGACCTGGTCCTGAACGGAATGCATGTCTCGGCCAAGTCATGGCTGGAGGCCGGCGGCAGCAAGAAGGTCGTCGTCGACCTTGCCGAGGGACTGGCGGCCGGCTACTGATGCCGGACCAGTACCCGCCGAACGCGGCTACCCTGCGGGCTCTGGGGTACGAAGCAAAGACGATACCGGCTGGCACCGTGCTGTGGCGGATCCACTTCACCGCCTCGGGGCATGTGGTGCCGTGGAACCGACTGCGCACCTGGGGGCCCGTGCCGGGCTCACGCTGGGAACCTCACCCGCTGCCGCCAGGTGATGCCGCGCCGCTGGGTGCCGCCTACCTCGGTGAGGATGTGCTGACGTGCTTGGCGGAGGTATTCCAGCTGACCCGTTTCGTTGACGTCGACCGCGACGACCCTTACGTCACGGCGTTTAGTACCACGCGTGACCTCGTACTGGCCGACCTCACGGGAGACTGGCTGCTGCCGGCCGGCGGTTCTGCGCAGATCGCTTTCGGCGAGAAGGAGCGAACCCGAGCCTGGGCCCGTGCCATCCATGAGACGTGGCCGGACCTTGATGGCGTGTACTCCCTCTCGGCCATGGCCCTGAGCCGCAAGGTGGTGACACTGTGGACCGAGGACGCCATACCGGCCGCCCCAGAGTTCTCCTCACCCCTGAACGCGCCGGGCATCGTCTCCGATGTGATGGCAGCTGCTGCGAAGATCCGTTACACCAGCAACATCATCCTCTGAACACGCCCCACCACCGCTAACCGTCCCTGAGGGAAGTTTCGTATCCAGTAGTTCGCCAAATCGTGGAAGGTTCCGCCGGATGGACCTACTCTGGAAGACGAATTGAAATGTGATCCGGACAATGAGCGGGAGCGGTGGACGAATTGGCACGACTTGAAGGAGATTCCGGTGAAGTGCCGCTGGACGACGTCGATCGCAGGATCATCGCCGAACTCACCCGGGACGGGAGGATGTCCGTGACCCAGGTGGCCGAGAATGTCCACATTTCCCGCGCCCACGCGTACACCCGCATTGCCAGGTTGACCGGCGAAGGTGTGCTGACAAAATTCACGGCCCTGGTGGACCCCATCAAGGCCGGGCTGAAGTCCTCCGCCTACGTGACGTTGAAGGTGAGCCAGCATTCGTGGCGTGAGCTGCGCGAGCAGCTGCGCGCGATCCCGGAGGTCCACCACATCGCACTCGTGGGAGGCGATTTTGATGTGATCCTGCTGGTGCGCGCCATCGACAACACCGACCTGCGGCGCGTGATTTTCGACCAGCTGCAGGCCATGCCGGGCGTCCAGGACACACAGACTTTCCTGGTGTTTGAGGACGTTGATACGCGCTAGTACATGATGTCCAGGAGGCATCGCCGCGTCCGCAGAAGGCGGCTCACTGAATCAGCGTGGCCCAGGACTCCAGGAACTTCTCAGCAAGATGCGCGTGGCCGGCGGTGTTCGGGTGCGCACCGTCAAAGTCGAATCCGGGGCTGTTGGCCCCCGTGAACCAGCCGGCCTCGTAGGCGTCGATGAACGGAGCACCAGCGGCTGCGGCCCCTGCGCGTACGGCGCTGTTCGCACCGCGCAGTTCCTCCGCGACTGGCTGCGGGGCCGAGGGCCCAAGAACAATTACCTGGACGCCGGGCCACAACCTGCGGGCCGCCTCGATGGTCTGCACCGTGGCGGTTTGGATTTCCTCAGGGCTGGTGATCAGCGCGTCGTTCTGGCCGCCCTGAAGGATGAGGACGTTGGGGACGAAGCGCGGATCCTCAGCGATTTCCCGCAACCGGACTTCGTACTCACGAGCCTGGTTGTCCTGCGGACCACCGCCCCACACGAAGCCGGTTCCGCCCACACCGTCGATGTTGGTGGGGTATCCGAGCGAGCCGGCAGCAAGGTACGCCCACCCCTGGTCTGGCCGATCCGCGCCGTCACCGGCAGTGTACGAATCGCCAACAATAAGGAGGACCGGCTGGGCGGGAAGCTGGATTTTCAGCTGTTGGGCCGTTGGAGTGGCTGTGGGTGCCGGGGTCGCCGTGGCAGTCGGCGTGGCCACCGGAGAGCTTGCCGTCACAGGGCTTACGGCTTCGCCCGGGTCGCGCGGATTCGTCAGGGCAATTCCTGCTACCCCGAAGGCAACCACGGCCAGCAGAAAGAGTGCGCCGTACTTGATCCATTCCTGCTTGGTCATGTTAAGTCGCCCACCGTTTCTCGCCACCCGGCACATCATACCGGCGTCGTCGCGGAGAAACTCAGCATGTTCAGGTAAGAGGTGATCCGTCTAGGCGGTGGCACCTCCCTTTGCTGCCGGGCGCCGCAGACCGTCGTCTCGGCGCGAAGGAGCCTAGTGTTCCGTGTTAATGGTTTGTTTGCGTTTCATCTTGCCCAGGAGATAGTCCGCTGATTTGGTCCAGGTGAATGGTTTGGCGTCCTGGTTGTAGTTCTC
>NZ_JAMXBG010000030.1:0-33106 GCF_023913835.1 Pseudarthrobacter raffinosi
CGGCCCCGAGGACCTCGAACACGTCGCCCAGGAACTCAACGCCCGCCCACGCAAAACACTCCACTGGAAAACCCCAGCCGAGTCACTTCGTGATTTACTGATAACCAGCTGACCTCGGGTGTTGCAACGACCCCTGGAATTCGCCTTTTCAAGGAAAATGGAGCTTGTCTAGAACCCATTGACCACCGAAAAGAGAGGCATCTCGTAAGTGCAAGTTTCGCATAAGCCGTCCGCTGTGTCAGTTTCCTTTGATGAGCCGAATCTCGTGTCCTCGGCCGGGCTGCTCCCGGTGATGACGCTGGCCCGGGACGCCGGCCTGCATGGGCTCGCCGATGAGTGGCTGTCGGTCCCGACGGACAAGGGCGCGAACGCCGGGCTGAAGGTCGCGTCCCTGGTCGCCGGGATGGTCGCCGGCGCCGATTCGATCGAGGACATGGCCTTGCTGCGCCACGGCGGGATGAAGCGGCTCTTCAGCGGCTGTTACGCGCCCTCGACGCTGGGTTCGTTTCTGCGGTCCTTCACGTTCGGTCACGTGCGGCAGCTGGACGCGGTCGCGTCCCGCTTCCTGGCCAATCTGGGGACCCGGGCCCCGCTGCTGGGAGCACCCGCCGCCAGTGACTTCGTGTTCGTGGATGTCGACGACACGATCATCGAGGTCCACGGCTATTCCAAGCAGGGCTCCGGCTACGGGTACTCCGGGGTCCGCGGCCTGAACGTGCTGCTGGCCATAGCCTCGACGAAGGACAGCGCCCCGGTGATCACCGCCCAGCGGCTGCGCAAGGGTGCGGCAAACTCGGCCCGCGGCGCCAACCGTCTGATCACCGACGCCTTGTCCACGCTCAAGCGCGTCCACGTCGGCGGGCGGCTGCTCTGCCGTTTCGATTCGGCCTTCTATGGCCATGCGGCGGTTTCCGCGGCCCTGGCCGGCGGGGCGGAGGTCTCGGTGACCGTGCGCATGGACCCGGCCGTCAAACGCGCCATCGCCGGGATCCCGGACACGGCGTGGGAAACTATCGAATACACCGACGCGGTCTTCGACGAGGCCGCCAGCACCTGGGTCTCGAAGGCCGAGGTCGCCGAGACCGTGTTCACCGCGTTCTCCTCCCGCAAAAGGGACGAGCAGATCACCGGTCGGCTGGTCGTGCGCCGCATCCCGGAACTGAACCGGAAAACCGCCGACGGGCAGGAAACCCTGTTCGACACGCACCGGCACCACGCGTTCTTCACCACCGTGGCCGCCGCGGTCCTGGACACCGTCGAAGCGGACAAAACCCACCGGAAACACGCCATTATTGAGCAGGTCAACGCCGACCTGAAGGATAGCTCACTGGCGCACCTGCCTTCAGGTGTTTTCGCGGCGAACTCAGCCTGGCTCGTCGCCGCGGTCATGGCCTACAACCTCACCCGCGCCGCCGGGCTCCTCGCGGCCGGGCCCTTCGGCAAAGCCAGGACCGGAACGATCCGCCGCAAACTCATCCACGTCCCGGCCAGGATCGCCACCAGCGCCCGACGGATCCGTCTTCACCTGCCCGAAGCCTGGCCCTGGAAAGCACCATGGCAGGCCTTGTCCGACCACCTCTACCCGCCGCCGCGACCTGCCTGACCCCCGTCAACCCAGTCGCACGGCGCGACCAGAACAACCAGTGGAACACTCAAGGGGCAGCGAGGCCCGGCACCCCAGCACGCCCTTCGCCCGCACAACGAGCCGAAACCGAATTCAGCTCATCCGCCCAGGCGGATCGGTGGATCAAGGCTAAACCTGGCGTGACTTCCCCTGTCGCCGGGACGTTTATTTCCGTGCTGAGTCCAGCGGTGGCCACCAGCCGGACGGGGGATTGATGACAAACCGACGGCCGCTGACCTCCGTGGGCGTTACACGCACCAGGTGGTCCTTGCTTCCCGCCTCCCAGGGTGACAGCCCGGCGTCGGCTGCTTCCCGGAAATCCTCCTGCGTGCCCACAACCTTGGCAGTCCCCTTGATGATGACGCTCCATGCGATGGTTCCGTAGCTATTCAGGCCGTCGGCTTCCAGCGCGACCGGACTTTCAGCAAGCACCGCATCCAGTTTGGTACCCGGGCCCGTACGGAAGACGACTGTCCCATAGTCGGGGACGTAGTTCACGGGGAAAATTTCGGGCCCGCCAGCCGTTGTTACGGCGACCCGGCAGACCGAAGCCGAACGGAGGTATTTCCAGCAGTTATGTATGTCGAGGACTTCTGTTTCCGGTCCTGAGCCGTTGCCTTGCATGCTGGGGCTCCTCCTACTTGTGCTTCCTGCGTTGGATAGGGGTGATCACGGCAGGGCAGGGCAGATGCGTCAGAACCGCGTGGGCCGTGGAACCGAGCAGCAGCCGTTTGAACCCGCCCCGGCCGCGGCTTCCCACCACGAGCAGCCGCGCGGCTGCCGCGGCCTGCACCAGCGCCTCCGCCGGTTCCTTTTCGCTTTCCAGAATCTTGTGCACCACAAGGTCCGGGTAATCCTCGCGGAGCCCGGCCACCGCTTCGGACAGAACGATCTGCTCCTCTTCCTCAATCAGTTCGGCAAGGCTGCTGGTCGGCAGGCCGGCCTTGACCCAGCGGTTGGGGCCGCTGAAGGCGTACAGCACCGTAAGCTCCTGGCCCTCCCTGTCTGCCTCCGCTGCAGCGAACGCAACGGCCTGGGTGGCTTCTTCCGAACCGTCCACGCCCACCAGTACTCCGCTTCGGCCTTCAAGGTCATGCATTCCGACGACGGCGACGGGACACTTCGCCGCGGCGGCGACCTGCAGGGCCCGATCGGTGAGCGAACCACCCAAATGGGTGCCGCCGGAGCCCACCACAAGCATGGACGCCTTGGTGGAGTACTTACCCAGCGCGCCGGCGACGCTGCCTTCCAGGAGTTTGGTGGTGATCTCAATCGGGACGGTGCCCCTTACGCGCCCGGCAGCGGCTTCCAGCAGTTCTTCGCCCTTCTCCACCAGCATCGCGGTCCACGGGATGGGTTCGGCCACCCAACGGTCGTCAACAGCGTGCAGAATGATCAGCGGCAGGCCGGCGCGGGTAGCCCGGTGTGCAGCCCACTTCACGGCTGCCTGGCTTTGCGGAGAGTCGTTGGTGGCGACCGCGATCGGTTTAGACGTTCTCACGGCTGGTCTTCCTTTTTGTCTGTGTCGGGGCTATGAACAACTAGGACGGGGCAGTGCGCGTGGGCCACACAGGCTGAGCTGACGGACCCCAGAAGGAGGCCTCCGAATCCTCCGTGGCCGCGCCTGCCAACAACGATCATGTCCGCGTGGCGGCTGGCGTCTATAAGTGAGTCCCTGGGGTGCCCCCGGACGACGCGTGGAATGACGTTCGGCGGAATCTCCTGCCCGAAGGCCTGTTCCATGGCTTCGTTGAGGATCATCTCCACACGCTCCTCGAAGCGGTCTATGCCCATTGCCACATATCCTGCGTAAACCTGCGGATCATCCCAGAAAACGGTGGCCAGCACTTTGGCACCAACCGGGACAGCCAGCCGCTGGGCCTGCCGGAGGGCTTCCACCGAGGCCTCCGATCCGTCCACCCCCACAACGAATCTGGCATCCTGCAATGTTGACTCCTCCATAACCGCTTCCCTTCGTATGCCTGCTTGCTGCCTCCAGCCTGCGGTGTCGGAAGGCGGACCTCTAGGGCCAAAAGTCACCTGGAAACTTGAGGAACTGCCGGAGCCTGAAAAGCTTCCCCCGCTGCTTCCAATTTGTGGTTCCGCCGCCGCCCCTGCCTGTGCTGACACTGCCGACGCCGGTGCTGAGGCCGCTGCAGTGGCAGCGTCACCTTGACCGTGGCGTTTGCTGAGCAGCTGTTCCAGACCGGCGAGGTCGCTCCGGAACGGCGAGAGTTGGCGGTCCCATGCACTGGGCCAGGCGTACGAGCGGTTCAACAACGCATTGCTGTCGGCAATGACGTCGTCAAGGGCGTCCAGTTCGGCGGCCGCGTCTACATACTCCCGTACAAGCTTGAGGTTCGATCTGCGGCTCAACGCCTTCGGTGTCAGGGCATGGACCCGGTTCGAGAGCCCGGTAGTGGTCTGGTCACCGCCCGCACTGTCAACCACGCGCCGGCGCCCAGAGCGGCGGCCGCGCCGGTCACCCACGCCATGATCAGGAACGCGGCGGACCGGTACCACGGCTGGTTGATTCCACTTTCATGTTGTTTCCAGGGGAATTACCTCGATCGGAGTCCCCTGGCCGGTAGTCGGACCGACCACCAGCAGAACGCGCTTGGCCGTGACACCGGAAAGTGCGTCGAGCACCCGCCGGACCAGCTCAGGTTCCTCCGACGGGTCGCCTTCCGCCGGCAGCGCTTCGCGTTCCGCGTCGGCACGCGTCCACACGGCGACTTTGGCGCCGGTCGCGTCGGTGATGGCTTTGGACAATGGCTCCGGGAAGGAGGCGGTCACCAAGGTGACCTGTTCGATGGTGTGCGCCTTGGCCGGGGATGCCGCCGCCAGGAGGGCGTGCTCGCGCCGCCACAGGGCAAAGTGATACGCGGCAACGAATCCGGCGGCTACCAGGAGCCCGAGCGGCGCGCGGATACGTTCCAGGACGCTGCCTCCAGTCACATCACCTAGGAGGAACTCGAAGAGCCGGTATCCAATCACCAGAAGGGCGATGAGCGCCACCACGGCACTAATGCCGAAGAACACAATGAGGTAGACGCGCCTGCCGGGAGGAATGGCATCCGCGGTTTGCGGTTGCCCTGTCGGCTTCCAGGCCTGCCACCAGGCCGGACCTCCCACAACGAGGGAACTGATACCACCCAGCAGGAGGGTGCGCGTGCCGCTCCCCGCAAGGGGTGAAACCGCCATGGCAAGCGCTGCATTGATGACCAAGCCAATGCCGGAGGCCGCTGCCGCCAGGGCAACCCCTGATGTCACCAGCTGGCTCGCACGCCGGGTGGCAACAGAACGGTGAGCCCCGCTGACGCGGTGATAGCGCCACACCAAGGCGCCGATGGTAGCACCGGCGAGAGCCGGAGCCAGCGGGGCCAGCAGCTCGCTTATCGGGTCACCCCGGTCGAATGCCGTTCTCAGGAGCACAAAACCCACGACGCCGGCGCTACCGAGCGCTGTGATGCCCGCAGCGAAGATCCCCACACCAATCAGCGCCACATCCACCAGGGCGGTCTCCAGTTTGCGTCCGCCGCCCCTGAACCAGTGCCACCACCACACGAAAATTCCGCCGCCTGCCCAAACCAGGGCCCGGAGCACGGACTGCCACCACGCCTCCGTACCCGGGGTCAGGCTGGTGTAGCCCCGGATCGCGACGTCGAGCAAGCTACCCAAGGCGGTGATGGCGGCAATCGCTCCCACCAGCAACCCGAAAACCGAACCGATGACGGCAGGGACGTCGTCGAGATTAACGGGATGCTTGACGGCGTGCCGCCACATCCAGCGGTGCCAGAACCATACTCCGGCCCAGACAAGCCCAACGGACAAAGGCGAATACCACTGGGGTTCCAGCTGGCCGATAAAGGATGCCGCCATCCCCAGGAGGGCCGTGACGAAGACGATCAGGGAGACCGCGTAGACGGCGGCAAGGTAGAGGCCCCACCCCGCTGAGACGCGCTCCGCGCCGTCGTCGAGCCTTTTCCAGACAACCCACCACAGGAGGGCCGCGAGCGGCCCTCCGATCAGCGTGAAGGCAAGGGAGCGGGCAAGTCCGGCCACATCAGTGGATACCAGCACTGCTCCCGTGCTGAACAGGCGCTCCAAAAGGCCGCTTAGCCCTATTGCCGCGATCACCACCAAGGCGAACAGCAGTACGTAGAGGATCAGGCGGCGGAGGGTGAGTTGGGCGGAACGTGCCGCTGACCACGTCGTCGAAACCTGGGAGTTCATGGTTTCACGGACGATCCTGCGCAGGATAGAAGCTGGTACGGTGCCTGGTCGACCAGCCATCTGCCTTCGGTCTTCACAAGGGAGAAGCGGTCCTCCATCTCGTACTCGGATGGTCCGAACGGGCCGCCAGGACCTGAACCGACAACCGAGACTCTCACGACTGCCGTGTTGTCCCTCTCGGTGGTCGAGATCAAGACAACCCGGGTGGGCGGCGGGCCGCTTTCCTGGTAACCGCGGCACAAGGAACTGGCCGCTTCCGTGAGGTAGGAACTGGCTGTGGCCATATCGCCTTCGATGACGGCGGTGCTGTACCGCTGGACGACTCCCTGGGGTGTCGACTCGTCCAGAACTTCTGGCTCCCCGCGGGTGAAAACGACCGCCAGCGCGACGATCACCAACAGGGCTATCGCGGACACGATTACAAGGAGAATCCGGTCCGGCTTTCCCGCCGCAGCGTTCATGCCGTCAGTATGGCCTAAAAACAGCCCCCTTCGTATGTGTCTTCCGCCCTAGTTGCATTTACCCACGGAGGTTGGTGACGGGATCCGGCTCCTTCGGCCCCGGCTGTTGTTCTGTCCGGATCATGGAGGGGGGGTCCAAAGCCCCTTCAACGCCGGATCGGGAGATGACTTTCCTTGGGCAGCAGGTCAACTTCGGATGGGTCGCGGCCGCGCGGTCGTCACCGGGACGGCCATGAAACCGAAGTGGGCGCCATTGCGGGCATGCTGGAACGGACCGAGTCCGAGCCGACGCCGCTACAGAAGGAAATCGCGGGGGTCAGCAAACTGCTGGGCATCACGGTGATAGTCATCGCGGTTCTGGTGATGGTGACCATCGTGCTCATCAACGAGGTTTCGTCGCTGGCGGATCTGGTCACCGTGCTGCTGCTGGGTGTCTCGCTGGCGGTGGCCGCGGTGCCCGAGGGGCTCCCGGCCATCTTGTCGGTCGTGTTGGCCATCGGTGTCCAGCGGATGGCCAGATGCAATGCGGTCGTGAAGGAACTCCACTCGGTGGAAACCTTTGGCTCCGCCTCGGTCATCGCCTCGAACAAGACCGGAACATTGACAAGCAACGAGATGACGATCGGCCGGATCGTCACCGCATCGGGGCAGATCGAGCTCACCGGCGCCGGGTACCGGCCCGAAGGCCAGATTCTGCAAGGAACCCGTGAAGCCAGCGATCCGGTGGTACTGCAGGAGGCCCGCATGGTCCTGGCGGGTGGCTCATTCGTCAATGATGCACAGCTGATAGAACACGACGGCCAGTGGCAGATCCAGGGCGACCCGACGGAAGCTGCATTCCTGGTTGCTGCCCGGAAGCTGGCGGGGGTTACCGAACGCGTCGGGGAGTTCGAACGGCAGGGCGAAATCCCGTTCACCTCAGAACGGAAGCTGATGTCAGCGCTGGCGCGCCACAAGGAGTTCGACGAACTCGCCCTGGTCACCAAAGGTGCCCCCGATGTCCTCCTGGGGCCCTGTACGGATGCAGGTGGGGGCGGACATTGTCCCGCTGGATGGGGCGCTGCGCAGCAAGGCCCTGGCCGACGTCGAGGCTCTGTCGGCGCAGGCCTTCCGCGCCCTGGGCGTGGCCTACCGCCGGTACGGGGAGCAAGACCGTCACGAAGCGGACGTGATGGACGAAGCGGATGAGAACGCCCTCGTCTATCTGGGCGTCGCCGGCATTATTGGCCAGCCCCGTGCCGAAGCGGCGGCTGCCGTGGCGGAGGCCCGTCGTGCAGGCATCCGCGTGGCGATGATCACCGGTGACCACCCCGTAACCGCCGCCCGGATTGCCAGCGATCTGGGTAATTGCGAACCGGGGGACAAGGCACTGACTGGAGCCCAGCTCGATGAACTCGACGATGCGGGGCTGCGTGCCGTCACCGGCTCCACATCCGTCTACGCGCGCGTGTCCTCGCACAACAGCGTCAGGTAATCGATGCGTTGCAGGCGCAGGGCAATGTCGTTGCCATGACAGGAGACGGCGTCAATGACGCCCCGGCCCTGAAGTCCGCCGACATCGGCATTGCCATGGGCTGGGCATCACAGGAACCGAGGTGACCAAGGAAGCTTTGAAGATGATTCTCGGCGACGACAACTTCGCCACCATCGTCTCCGCGGTGCGCCAGGGCCGGGTCATCTTCGACAACATCGAAAAGTTCCTGCGCTATCTTCTCTCCTCCAATATGGGAGAAGTCTTCACGGTCTTCCTCGGCGTGGTCTTCGCCGGCACCATGGGTTTGGCAGGTGCAGGCGACGAGGCAGTGGCGCTGCCGCTGCTGGCCACCCAGATTCTGTGGATCAACCTCGTCACCGACTCCGGGCCCGCGCTGGCGATAGGAGTGGATCCGGAAATAGACGACGTGATGGCGCGTGCGCCGGGGAAAATGACCGACCGCAATCCTCGGGGGGCGGCTGTGGACCGGCATCGTGGCCGTCGGCTTGGTCATGGGCATCGTGACGCTGCTGACCATCGACATCTTCCTGCCCGGCGGTCTCGTCAACGGCAGCGACTCCCTGGACGTGGCCCGTACCGCCGGGTTCACCACCTTGGTCTTCGCGCAGCTGTTCAACGCCTTCAACTCACGTTCCGTCACAACCAGCGCGTTCCACCGGCTTTTCGTCAACAAGTGGCTGTGGGGCGCCGTCCTGCTCGCGGCTGTACTTCAGTTCGCCGTGGTGGAAGGCCCGCTGCTGCAACAGGCCTTCGGGACCGCGTCCCTGGACGCGGCCCACTGGGCGGTCTGCATGGGCATGGCATCCACCGTGTTGTGGTTCGACGAACTCCTGTTCAACCGGTCAGCCCGGCGGAACCACAGGTGGTTGACAAAAACTTGTCCGTGAAGATCCGGATACGGTCAATGCCAGTCAAGGATTCCGTGACTGCTGTGCCTGTCGGCGTTCGGGTGTTGGATGGTCATCCATTGATGAAGGGCATCATGCTTGCGTCTAGCGGAGGGCAGAATGGCCTCGGTTTCGTTGATCCTGACGTACCAAGGTGTGGTGACCGGATCCAATGCCACTGGCCGCTAGTTCTGATGGCTGGTAGGGATGAGTCATGACGGATTCACCTACGGCCGCTGCCGCTTTGTCGCCTTTTGACGTTGTGATCTTTGACCTGGATGGCGTCGTAACGGACACGGCCGCTGTGCATGAGGCAGCGTGGAGGGACCTCTTCAATGAGGTGTTGAAGGACCGCCGCGTCCCGCCAAGGGCACGGAGGGAGCCCTTCAGCAGCAGTGATTACCAGAGGTATGTGGATGGCAGGCCCCGGGAACACGGTGTGCAAGCCTTCCTGGGTTCCCGCGGCATTGAACTGCCTATGGGTGACGCCTTGGATCCTGCCGGCGGATGGTCGGTCCGTGGCCTGGCTGAGCGTAAGAACCAGCTGTTCAGGGAGCGGCTGGGACGTGAGGGTGTGGTGGCCTTCCCGGGAACGGTCGCACTGCTTGAAAGGCTGCGGTCGGGACGGGTTCCTGTGGCCCTTGCAACATCAAGCCGGAACGCGTCCGCTGTCCTGGCAGCCGCTGGCCTGTCCAATGCTTTCGACCTGGTCATGGATGGTGCCATTGCCGGCGAGTTGGGCCTTGCAGGAAAACCCGACCCGGCATTATTCCTTGAAGTCGTGCACCGGTTGGGGATCCCTCCTGCCCGCGCCGTGGTGATCGAAGATGCCGTCGCCGGCGTCGAAGCGGCACACCGAGGGGGATTCGGGCTCGTCGTTGGGATAGACAGGGTTTCTAGCAGGAGGGCGGAGCTGGAGGCGGCAGGTGCCGACGTTGTGTTGAACGACGTGAGCGAGCTGGATCTGGGACGTGTTCTCACTGACCCGTGGCGCCTTGTGTATGAAGGTTATGATCCGGCCCACGAAGGGCACCGGGAAGCTTTGACCACGCTTGGGAACGGGTACCTGGCCGTGCGTGGGGCTGCCCCGGAGGGCGGAATGAGCGAGGTCCGTTATCCGGGCACCTACCTCGCCGGTGTCTACAACAGGTTGGTGAGTACCGTGGAAGGCCAGGCCGCGGAAGACGAACACATGGTCAATATCCCCAACTGGCTGGTGCTGGACGTCCGGCTGGACGAGACGCACTGGTGGTCCCGGGGCGGGTTGAAGATCCGCCGTGAGCGGCGTGTGCTTGACCTGCTTCGGGCCACTCTGCGGCGGGAAGTCGTGCTGGAGGCAGATGACGGCCGGCGGCTGGAGGTGGTTCAGCGCCGGTTCGTATCGATGGCCCAGCCTCATCTGATGGCGCTGGAGACAGTCTTCACTGCCAGGGGCTGGAGCGCGTCCGTGAGAATCCGCAGCGGAGTGGATACCGGGGTGACCAACGAAAATGTGCCGGAGGACGCGCTTCTGTCCCACCATCATCTGGCCGTACTCGAGGTGTCCGGGCCAGCAGAACCGACCCCGGTGATAGAAGTTGAGACGAGCCAAAGCCATATCAGGATCGCAACAGCGCTGCAGACCCGGGTTTCCGGACAGGCAGGCAGCGGCGCGCCCGATGAAGAAGCGGGATTGTATTACCGCTCCTTCGACGTCCCGCTGACGGACGCCGTGCCGCTGATGGTGACCAAGATGGCAGCAATCGTGACTTCCCGCGACCGCGCGTTCTCCTCACCGGCATCCGGTGCGAGGTCGGTGCTCAGGGCCAGCGGGCAGGGCTTTGACGGCATGCTCTCCGAGCACGAGAACGCCTGGGGAAGATTGCTGCACTTGTTCGTCGTCACCATCGACGGGAGCCCCCAGGTGCAGCTGATCCTGAATCTCCATGTCTTCCACCTGCTGCAGACGCTGAGCCCGCACACGGCTGAACTGGATGCCGGTGTGCCCGCCCGCGGGCTGCACGGGGAGGGTTACCGCGGGCACATCTTCTGGGATGAGCTCTTCGTCCTGCCCCTTCTTACCTCACGGATGCCCTCCGTTGCCCGCTCCCTTATTGACTACCGCTGGCGCAGGCTGCCGGCGGCCCGGGAAGCGGCGGCCGCAGCGGGGTTCCGGGGGGCCTTGTTCCCGTGGCAGAGCGGCAGCGACGGCAGGGAAGAGACACCCCGTTGGCTTTTTAGCCGGCGGTCCGGCCGTTGGGTGCCGGACTATTCCCATCTTCAGCGGCATGCCGGCCTGGGCGTGGCCTTCAACGCATGGCAGTATTTCCTGGCCACGCAGGATCGGGGCTGGCTCTTGCATCATGGCGCCGAGCTGGTTGTGGAAGTGGCGCGGCTCGTAGCCTCCATGGCCGAATACGACGACGAAGAGGACCGCTTCCATCTTCGCGGAGTCATGGGCCCGGACGAATACCATACAGGCTACCCGGACAGCCCCGGCGGGGGATTGAATGACAACGCCTACACGAACGTGATGGCTGCATGGGTCTGCGAACAGGCCCACGAGATCATGACGATGCTTCACGGCCACGACCTGGAGGATCTACGGGGACGCCTGTCCATAGATCCGGCAGAGATGGAAGTTTGGCTGCGCGTCAGCCAACGGATGTTTGTACCGTTCTTCGGCGGAGGCATCATCAGCCAGTTCGACGGTTACGAACACTTGCAGGAACTCGACTGGGCGCACTACCGGAACAGATACAAAAACATTGAACGCCTCGACCTGATTCTGGAAGCCGAGGGCGACAGCACCAATCGGTACCGGCTGGCCAAACAGGCTGACGTGCTGATGCTCCTGTATGTCCTGGGCGAGAAGGAGCTGATGCTCTTCCTGGCCCAGCTGGGTTACACCGTCACCGCGGACCAGCTCGCGGCGACAGTGGACTACTACCTGGCACGCACGGCCCACGGCTCCACCCTAAGCCGCGTGGCCCACGCCTCGGTGCTGGCAGCCATGGACCCGGACCGGGCCTGGAGAACTTTCCGGGAAGCGCTCACCGCCGACCTTGACGACACGCAGGGAGGCACCACGCACACAGGTATCCACCTTGGCGCCATGGCAGGAACGATCGATGTGATCCAGCGCAGCTTCGCCGGTCTGAGGATCACCAGGGATGCCCTCCTTTTCGCCCCAAAAATGCCAAAAGAAATAAAGTCAGTTTCCTTCCGTGTCCGCTACCGGGACCAGTTGCTCGAAGTCAGCCTCGACCACGGCACCTTGACTGTTTCCGCAGCACCCGGAGACGCAGCCGCTGTCTGCGTACGTGTCGGTTCTGACGAGGTCCATTTGGGCGCGGGCGAGATGCGGAAGTTCGTGCTGCACGAAACGGGCACCGCGGCGGGCTGAACCCGTGGCGTTCCGGGGGTAAGCCTACCGCCCTGTAGGATCTGCGCGGTTCCTCGAACCGGTGCTGTTGGACGCTTCGATGAGCGGGCAGGAGCTACGCTGAATCATGAGCGAGCAAAAGCCACCTGGCATGCCCTGCACAAGTCATCCCTGACCAAGGGGGAGCGGGCGGCCGACTATTTGCACGGTATGGGCAGCTGGCCTTTCGTGGGCGGATTCATTCTCTTCATGATCCTATGGTCCGCCGTCAACAGCTTCGCGATGGCTGGCCGTGCCTGAGATCCTTACCCCTATATTCTGCTGAACCTGTTTCTGTCCATGCTTGCCGGTCTCCAGGGGCGCGATCCTCCTGATCGCCGCCAAACGCCAGGATGCCATTGCCTCGGCCATGGCCCAGCACGACTATGACACCGACATGGCAGCGAAAGCCGAAATTGAACGGCTGACGAAGATCAACGAGCAGCAGCTCGTTCCGGGGCCCGCCCGTACAGAAGGCTGGTCTGAATTTCCAGACCGGGGGCTTCGTCCTTCGCCAGGGGAGGCCCTCGTCAAGGGCAATTTCGCCTGACGGTGCCGTCACTGTTCCTGCTCGCGATCTGCCCGTTCTGGTTCTTCATGACTTTTTCGGTGGTGTACGGCGGAAATGCGCGGTCAAGTTGGGACGATGCAGGTATGAGCGCGAACACGGGACGTCGTCGGGACCGATCCGCCACTGACGACGAGGAAGAACCTGAGCAGAGGGCCCCTCTGGTCGATCACCGAAGGCCGCCCACGAACCAGATGCGCACAGTGGGCCAGCGCCGCCGGGATTCGGAAGAGAAGCTGGAGCACCACCAGCGCGAAGCCCGGAGCAAACCGAAGGACGAGACCGCAGCCGGACAATAACTGGACGCAACCCCGGAAGGCTGCGCGGCAGCACAGCGCGTTCTCCCTGCTAGAGCACGGCACTGCTTTTTACTACAAGAACGGAGTCCTCCCCGGCGGAACCGAGCGGGTGATCAGTGTCGGGCGCTGACTGCTACACAGGAGGACTTCACCGGCGACCGAGCGCACCAGGGCTTTCAGTCCTCCCTGGCCCCTGCAGCCGATGACCAGCAGCAGGGCGCCCGGCTGCCCTGAGCAAGGCGTCCGCCGGCGGCCTGCCGGTATCAAGAACGGGGTGCACGTTCAGATCGGGATGGTTCCTGGCCGCGCCGGCGACGGCTGCGGAGAGCACACCGCAGGCAACCGTGGGCTTCCCAGTCGGGCCCTCGGAGCCTGTGGCTGAGGGTGCGTCATGGCCCACGCAAGTGTGGACCAGCGTCAGGTCCTGGCGAAGCTGGTGCGCTTCCATGGCTGCCCGTTCCACCGCGATGGCCGAGTCGGTGGAACCGTCGGTGCCGACATGACACCGGTCCTCCCGTCTGGACCGTCCGGCGGGACCACGGCCACTGTGCAGTCGCTGAGGATGGCGGTCTGAAAACTGACCGATCCGAACCCCTCACCGTGCTTGTCCGGTCCTCTGTCCGTTCCCAGGACGATCATGCCCGCATCTTTGGAGAGGGCCCGAAAGGCCGGGACGGTCTCACCCGTCCTCAAGGTCGTGGTGACTGTGATCTCCGGATCCTGGGCCGATAGCCGACGAGCCTCCTCGGCCAGCAGCTCCGCCCGTGGTTCACGGCCTCCAGATACCGGCTTGCATGTTGGAAGAACCCAGAAGTCGGAACGACGCGCACCAGATTGAGGAGGACATGAAAATGGGCGGCCAGGGTGGCGGCCCATTCCGCGGCAGCGCTGCCCGCAGGAGAGTCGTCGACACCGACCACGATCTGGCTGTTCACGATTCCGTACCCTTCGGCGAACTTGCGGACGATAAGTCCAAAATCCCCGCCCTATCCGTCGCAGCCCAGAGGCGGAACATCCTCAGCATGGTTCCCAGGATTGGAATATTCCTGACCATGTCCTCAAGGTCGATGCTTCGGCACTGAACAGTGGCCGGGCCGCGGCTGTTTCGATGCAACTTCCAACATTCGTGGGTGCCGAGGTTTTAGGTCTGGTTGGGCAAAAGACTGCATCCTTTTTTGTCCTATACGCTGGGCCTCGCAGGATGTATGTCCCGCGGGCCGGTTCGTTGCGAGGAGTTTTCCCATGGTTTCCAGCGATTCCCGCACTTCACGAGCGAGTACCTCCCCAGCGTCCCGTTCCGCCGGGCAGTCGTGGCACACACTGTCGGCGGTCGACACCGCAGCGGCCCTCCGGACAGACCCTTCTGTTGGGCTGACCACAGCTGCAGCAGAATCACGGCAGCTGGAGCACGGGCCCAATGTGCTGACTGAGGCCAAAAAGAAACCTGCATGGAAAAAAGTACTGCGGCTCCTGGCGGAGAAGATGACTCTCCTGCTGGTCGTTGCCGCCGCAGTGAGCGCCACGGTCTCCCGGGAATGGGAAACGCCCGTCGTGATTCTGGCGGTCATCATCCTCAACACGGTTCTTAACTACGTTCAGGAGAGCCGGGCGGACAGCAGCCTGGAGGCGCTGCGGAAGATGACTGTGGACACGTCCCGGGTGCGCCGGGACGGGGGCGTGCAGGAAATTTCCAACTCCGAACTGGTGCCAGGAGACATTGTGCTGCTGGACGCCGGCGATTCGGTCCCTGCGGACGGCCGACTGATCGAGGCTGTGAGGCTGCAGGTTGCCGAAGCCGCGCTGACCGGTGAGTCCCAGCCCGTAGACAAGACCACCCAGATGCTGACCGACCCGGATCTTGTCCTGGCGGACCGGACGAACATGATTTTCACGAGCACCGACATCAGCCGTGGGCGCGCCGTCATGGTGGCAACGGCTACCGGAATGGACACCGAGATCGGCGGCATCGCCTCATTGCTCGGTAGCGCTGGAACCGAGAAAACCCCGCTGCAGCGGCGGATCGATCAGCTTGCCGGGACGCTGACGATCGTCGCCCTCGTTGTCGTCGCCATCGTCTTCATACTCGGATTGTCCCGGGGCCAGCCCTGGTCCGATCTGCTGATCACCGCAGTCTCCCTCGCAGTAGCCACCATCCCGGAGGGCCTGACCGCCGTCGTCGCTTTCACTCTGAGCATGGGCGCTTCTCGGCTCGCCCGGCGCGGAGCCATCATCAAGCAGCTATCCGCCGTCGAAACCCTCGGCAGCACCACCCACATAGCAACGGACAAGACCGGAACGCTGACGCTCAACGAAATGACCGTACGGCGGCTGCTCGTCGCCGGACGCAGCTTCCGGATCACCGGCAACGGCTATTCGACAGACGGCAAAATCCTGAGCAGAGATGGCGGCCCGCCTCCGGCGATGACGGACACCTTCCTGTCCATGGCGTTGTGCAACGATGCCTCGGTGAAGGACGGCGAACTCGTGGGAGATCCTACAGAAGGCGCACTCGTTGTACTCGCCGAGAAGGGCGGGATTGACGTCGAGGGTGCCCGAAAGGAGCACCCCCGTGTGGCTGAAATCCCGTTTGATTCGGACTACAAGTTCATGGCCACCTTCCACCGGCAGAACTTCACCGGCGGAGACACCGCTCCCGCCCGCTTCCGCTGCTTCGCTAAAGGAGCACCCGGCGTACTGATGGAACGTGCCGATTCCGTCCTGACCGACACGGGGATCCGCCTGCTGGACGACGCTGACCGCCAGCGGATCCATGAGGAGGTCCAGGCACTGGCAGGGGAAGGTCTTCGCACGCTGCTAATCGCCGGGCGCCGGCTCGATTCGAACCTGCCGCAGGACCCCGAGGAGCTCCGGCTCACGGCGGACCGGTTGACGGTCTACGCCGTGGTTGGAATTGTCGACCCGCCGCGCCCCGAGGCCGCCGCGGCAATCGCCACGGCACGGGAGGCCGGGATCGAGGTCCACATGATCACCGGAGATCACCTGGTCACGGCCTCGGCTATCGCCGCTGGCCTGGGCATCCGCGGCGAGGCGGCGGCCGGGACTGACCTGGACCGGCTCGATGACGCACAGCTCACCCGCCGCGTCGCGGGTTATGGCGTGCTTGCCCGGGTCGCCCCGGAACATAAGATCCGCGTCGTCAAGGCCCTGCAGGACGGCGGGAACGTCGTGGCCATGACGGGCGATGGCGTCAACGACGCCCCGGCACTGAAACAGGCAGACATCGGCATCGCAATGGGTATCACCGGAACCGATGTGTCCAAGGGCGCGGCCAGAATGATACTGACCGACGACAATTTCGCCACCATTGTCATCGCGGTAGAGATAGGCCGCGGGGTCTACGCGAACATCATCAAGTTCGTGAAATTCCAGCTGACAACGGCGTGGGGCTTCGTTCTGATCTTCCTCACCGCCGGTGTGCTCGGCTTGGCCGGTGGCGCGCCGTTCACCGCCTTGCAGATCCTCTGGGTGAACATCATCATGGATGGGCCTCCCGCGTTGGCGCTGGGTGTTGACCCGGCGGAGCCGGACATCATGAAGCAGAAACCGCGGCCCGTTGGCGAACCATTGCTGACCAGAGACCGTCTGCTGCGGATCCTCGGTCTCGGCACGGTCATGGCTGCCGGGACCGTCGCCGTCCTTGTGCTGGCTCCCGCCCTGTTCCCGGAGAACACAGCGGACCCGGCCCTGCCAACCACCCTCGCGTTCACTACCTTCGTCTTTTACCAGGTATTCAACCTGCTCAACGTGCGCTCAGACTCAGCCTCTGTTTTCTCCAGACAGACCTTCACCAACCGCAGTATCTGGGTATCATTGATCGCCGTGATCGTGCTCCAGATTATGGTGGTGAACCTGGAAGTACTGCAGGGCCTATTCGACACCACGGCCATGAGCTCAGCCCAGTGGGGGCTGGCCCTCCTCGTGGGTTCCTCGGTTCTATGGGCAGAAGAAATCCGCAAGACGATTATCCGGCGGCGCAACCGCCGACAATCCTCGCCGACGCCGACAGGCCCCGGGCGGCGGTCCTGAAGCACCCTACCTGCCCGCGGTAACAGAGCACGCCGCGGCTCCAGCGTCCCTTCCTAGGCAGGGTGGGGGCCCGGGGTTTTGGTTGTGAACTTCTTCGGTGATGCTTCAGGCGTTGAGCATCACCTTGAGCGCCTTTGTTTCGGCGGCCCGTGAAAAGGTGTCGTATGCCTTTTCGATGTCATTGAGATCGAACGCGTGACTCACGAATTGGTCGACGGGCAACTTCTTTTGCGCGACGAGCTTGAGGAGCGTACCAGTCGTGTTGGTGTTCAGCAGGCCCGTGGTGATGGTGATGTTCGAGATCCAGAGTCTGTCCAGCGGCAGGTCCACACCCTTGCCGTGTACCCCGGCGTTGGCGACGGCGAGCCCGACGGTACCGGCGCCGATCACGGCGATGACATCACCGGGCTTGACAGCCCCGTACTGCACGCCGATTTCGCAGCCTGTGGGCAGGATATCGGACAGCAATGTTCCCGCTTGGGGGCTGACGCTGTCGGGGATTTTGTAAACGGAAGTCTCTTAGTACGGGACGCGCACGAATTCGGCCTGTGTCCCGTCGATGAGGTGCCCGAGGATCCAACCGATGCCTGGGGCGCCCTCTTCGCCCAGGCAGTGGGAGTAGACTCCCTGTCTGCAGTAGTCGAGATGCCCGCAGGCAGAGATGCACGAGATGATTACTCGGTCGCCGATCGTGAGGCCTGCAACTGCGGATCCGATTTCAGTGATCGTGCCGACGCCCTCGTGCCCGAGGATTCGACCGTACTCGACTGCTGGAACGTCGCCTTTGAGGATGTGCAGATCAGTGCCGCAAATGGTCGTAGTTTCGATCTTCACGATGATGTCGGTCGGCTTCTGAATCCTGGGATCGGGTACGTCTTCCCATGCCTTCTGGCCGGGACCGTGATAAACAAGCGCCTTCATCGTCATTCCTTCGATCGGCCAAGGCGCTCCCACCTGAGAGCTGCGTTCGGCGGTATTCCCCTGATCCAAGGCTCACACTACTGAACGAGATCATGAACTGCTCGTCCTGTCAGGGAAAGAATGGCCGCTCCTGGCAACGAGAGGCCGGCAGTCACGCCCCCGAGTGTTGCGATATTCGTCAGCCCAGCCAATCCTAGGTGCCCCGCCGGCCTCCAGGCAGTTGGGCCGCGACGCCCTCTGAGGCGCGATGCGGCTGCTGCGCTCGATTCATAGAATCCACCGGCTGCGCCACGTTCAGGTCCCGGGCCGGTGTGACCATCCAGACTGTGAAGTAATTGGGCGGGATCCGCAGGTCCATGCCGGAACAGGCCGGTGATTGTCGGGTGGAGTTGGCCACGGTCGATGAACTGGAAGCCTGGACAGAATGTCCCATCTCCGATGAGGACGCGGACGAGCTGCTGCATCACCGGTTCCGGATCATTCATCACCTCAGTAAGACTGCCACGCACCTGCTCGAGCGAGGGGAGAGCGAACTCCGTCCTGATTCCTTCCGAGGTCTCGTCGCTGATGGGTTGCCAGTTCAATCTCACCGCGGCCCAGTACCCGTCGGCGATGGACTTCCAGGAGCCACTGGCTGGAGAGCGGATCGCGGCGCAGCGTGAACGTTCGCAGCGCGAGTTCGAAGCCAGCCGTGTTATCTGCCCTCCCACTTGGTACCGAGACCCTGAATGATTCCCGAGAGCAGGGACGCAAGGCTCAGCGGGAAGATGACCATCCAGCCGATGAGGTTCATCCCGAGGTAGGCAGCGCGGACCAGCTGCGCGTCAGCGGATGTCAGCCCTGCAACGGCCATTACCAAGAATCCAGCGACAGCACTGAGCCAGCCCACGGACGAGATGATGTGGATGGTCAGCGCAGCCTTGCGGACTGCGGGGGGCAGCACCTTCAAGGTGTGTGGTTCATGGCCATTCCGCCGCTGAGGTGTGTGACCGCGAAGGTCACCACCAGTACAGCTGCGGCGATAAGGAATCCCTTCACCCACAAGGGTGTCTTGTGACGCGGGGTTTCTCCGCTGTCAGTGGGAGATGTGTCGGGGTTGGAGTCCAGGTTCGTCATGGCTCTCCTTCGATTGGCTTTGTAAGACAGTATGTATTGAAAGCGTCAGCCTGTCCATTGCGCGTCACGTTGTATGATTCGGCATGCCCAAGCTCTGGAACGCGACCATCGAGACCCACCGAGATGCTGTCCGGGGGGCCGTTTTGGACGCCGCCGCTCAGCTGGTGGCCGGCGAGGGCGTCGCCGGGGTGACGATGTCCGCGATCGCCCAGGCAGCAGGGATAGGCCGTGCCACCTTGTACAAGTATTTCCCGGACGTTGAGTCCATCCTGCTGGCCTGGCACGAGCGCCAGATCCAGGCCCACCTCACAGAGCTGATCCAGATCAGGGACCGGACTGTGGGGGTCCGGCAGCAGCTTGAAGCTGTGCTTCATGCCTATGCTTTCCTGTCGCACTCCGGCCACGGCGATGCCGAGGCAGCAAGGCTGCACGGGGGCGGACACGCTGGTCTGGCCCGGCAACACCTCCAGGGTTTCCTTGCGGGACTGCTTCAAGAGGGCGCGGACGCGGGCGTGTTCCGCACTGATGTGGCCCCGGGGGAGCTGGCGGCCTTCTGCCTTCATGCCCTTGAAGCTGCAGCAGGACTGACCTCCCACGACGGCGTGCTCAGGCTGGTCAAAGTCACCCTTGACGCCTTGCAGCCTGCCCAGCCCTCGGGCGCCCCGAGAAGCGGACACCAATCCCACACGCCTTAGCCGGCGGACAGAAAGACCCGCAGACCGCTTCGCAGTGGAGGCAGGCATCGGCGCGGATTCGGCAGGACGGGTGCATCCCGTGGTTGTGTCTCATAATTGCGGCGTCGGTAGGACGGATGAAAGCGGTCCCACCTAATCTGTGTTGCCCACAGGGGATACACCCACTCTTCCCAGCCCACGTTGTCTCACCGTACGTCGATGACGCCCATCATGCCGAGGTCTTCGTGGTCCAGGATGTGGCAGTGGTAGACGGAGCATCCGCGGAAGTCCTTGAAAGCCACCCTGATCTTTACCCGACCGTTTGCAGGTACGTTCACCACGTCCTGCCAGACGGCGGTATCCAATCCTTGGCCGTTTTCCTCGATGATCTGCATCGGCCAGACGTGCAGGTGGAACGGGTGGTCCATGGGACTGGTGTTGGTCAGTGTCCATTCCTCGACGCTTCCGGCCGCGACCGTAGTATCTGTTCTGGCCTCGTTGAATTCCCTGCCGTTGATGGTGAAACGCATCATGCCGGCGCCCCCGCCCATGCCCATGCCGGCTGCCAGGATCACCTGCCGGCGTGCCGAGACGGTAGATGACCTCAGGTCTCCCAGGCCCCGATAGGCGGGCACGGCCGTCAGGGGTGCGGCCGGTTCGCCTGACACGCGGAGAGTGGCCAGCGCGGCGCCGTCCGGCTGGTCTGCAGGGTTCCGTGCACTGTATCCCGGTCCCATCATGCCCGGCATGCTTCCCCGGTTCTGGTAGAACGCACGCAGCACGGAATCGCCGGTCGTCGTGGTCACGAGGAGGTCTGCCCGGTTTCCGGGCGTCAGCAGCAGTTCATCCACTGTCTCCGGTTTCGGGAAGCGGCCGAAGTCCATGCCGAGGAGTTGCAGCTGCTGTCCGTCGAGCCGCAGCCGGAGGTAGCGGGCCACGCACGCGTTGATGATGCGCCATCTCTCCCGTTGCCCGGGGCGGGCGCTGAATTGCGGGTCGCTCTGGCCGTTGACCAGAATCAGTTGACCCTCCCTGCCCATCATCCGTTCCATCGCCGGGACTGCAGCGACGTTCCCCGTACCGTCTATGGTGGTGTCGGAAACGACCAGCACCCGCTCCGCGCTCGTCTCGACGGGCTCCGGGTCCTCCACGATGATCGCTCCGAAGAGGCCGCCGAAGATCTGGTCGGCGACCATGCCGTGATGGTGGGGGTGGTACCAGTACGCGCCAGGGGGATGATCATCGGGAAGGTTGTATTCATAGTCGAAGCTGCTGCCGGGTTCCACTGAGACGAAGACATTATCCCCGTTGCCCTCGGGGGAAACATGGAGGCCGTGCACATGCAGGTTGGTGGCCTGGACCAGATTGTTGACGAGCTTGATCTTCAGGACGTCGCCGGCTCGTACGCGAAGTGTTGGGCCGGGGACGGACCCGTTATAACCAAAAGCGGTGGCCTGCTGTCCGGCAAGCAGGATCTGCCCTGGTGCAGCTTCGAGCCGGACCTGAAGCTGCCCGTCAGCGCTCCGCTCCTCCTGGGGCTGGGTCAGCTCACCTCCGCTGACCGGCCCGGAAGGGGAGGTCAGTGTCCAGATCAGCCCGGCCCCGCCGGCAACCGTCCCCGCCCAGTCCGCCCAGAAGAATCGCCTGGCGGCGGCTGATGGGCTGCAACTACCGGCCCTCGCCGAGAACCTTGAGCTGCTCGCGGTATTGGTCCGCGGTCAGCTCTCCTCTCGCAAAGCGTTCCTCGAGGATCTGGCGGGCCCTGCTCCCTCCCATGTGCGCCGGACCGGCGGTCCCATCCGGGCCATCCGGTCCGTAACGGCCGCGGATGCCTCCTCCGGCGACCCTCACCGCCAGCAGCACCAGGAGCGCGACCCCGATGAGCAGGAGAGGCACCCAGAGCCACATCCACCCCATGCCTTGTCCGTAACCCCACATCATGACCGGCGCCTTCCGCTTCCAAGAGTTGGTACTCCTATTCTCCCCGCGGCGCCGGCTGACAGGTAGAGTCCGAGGTCCCGGCCCGTAGGCCGGTTGTTCGACGCATCCGATGAGCATGGCGGTGATGCGGTGGGTCATCATGCAGCTCCTGTCACGGCGTGATTGGGCGGGCCGGCCTGCCCGGCCGTCATGCCCCCACCCTGGACCCGTGATACTCACGCCGTCAGCCACCTCCCTCCGGCCGGGACCGGGCCGGGTCTGCAAGCGAAGCATGCGCTTGGCCAGCACGATTAGAAGACCGGGAGGGAAGAACAGCGGTCAGGAGCCGTCGTCGGCGGGCAGGAACGTGAATCCGCCGTCGGTGGAGATGACAAGCCCACCGGCCGTGGCTGCCCAGATCGAGGGATTGACCTCGGGACCCTTCACCGTGGCCACAGCCTGGACTGCGTCCTGGATTCGGCCCTTTCGGGTCCAGGTCCCGCCGGCGTCCGCGGAGTAGTGGACTGTCCCGTCGGGTTCGACTCCGACGGCCTCGCCGGGGCTGGCGAAGGCGGCGAACTGGACCACCGGTCCGGAGTTCACCGTGTTCCAGGTTTTACCGCCGTCAGTCGAGCGGCGGATCCCTTGCGGGGTAGTGGCCAGGACAGTCGCCGGTCGGGCTTCCGGCGAGGGCGGCGGGGACGAAATCCGCGGCCACGGTGTTCCAGGTTTTCCCGTCCGGGCTGGTGCTCAGTGTACCGTCAAATCCGACGATTCCGGATTTGGTGGCGGTGAGTGCGTGGAAGTCGGATTCACCTTGCCGGGAGAGCCGTTCCCAGGTTTTCCCGGCGTCGGTGGACCTGATCAGCTCAAGCGGATTCGGGAGGTCGGAACCAGAGCCGGGGTGTCCGGAAGCGTAGAGGACGCCGTGGGCGGTGCCGCCGGTGAAGCCCATCAGGTCGTTGGTGGCGCCGATTTTGGCGGCGGGCTGTTTCGTGATGTCGAACAGGCCGTCGTGGGTGGCCAGGAGCACCTGGCCGGTTTTGCTGCTGACGCTCAGGCCGTGGATGTGGGCGTCAGGCATGGGGCTGCCGGTACTGCTGGCCGGGGCGGGTCCCCGTTACCTTTTTAGTAGCCCGTAACGAGTAAGAATTGGGGTTGTTGGCCTGTCGGTCCCGGCATGATTAAGTCCCCCAGTCATCAATGATCCGGGGGGTGTTGTCACCGGGACTCGATAGGCGCCAGGGGATCGCTAATGGGGACCGGACCAGCGCAATGAAACACCGTGCAGGTCAGCCGTAACGTGGATGCCGAGCCTTGCCGCCGCAGGACATGCCAACACAGATTTGACGGACACAAATTCTGGGAGGTTTGCGTTGATCAAAGACCATGAACTCGTCGACATCTTCATCGGTGTTGATGTCGGCAAGAGCAATCACCACGCGGTCGCCATCGACCGCCAGGGCAAGAAGATCCTCGACCGGGCGCTGCCCCAGGACGAGGCAAAACTGCAAGCCATCATCCGCTCCGTCGCCGACAAGGGACGGGTCCTGTTGGTCGTCGACCAGCCCTCCGCCATCGGCGCCCTGCCCGTCGCTGTGGCCCAGGCGGAAGGCATCATGGTCGGCTACCTGCCGGGGCTCGCGATGCGGCGCATCGCGGACCTGCACCCCGGCGAGGCCAAAACGGACGCCCGAGACGCGGCAATAATTGCCGAAGCCGCCCGGTCCCTGCCGCACACCCTACGCTCCATCGTGGTCGCCGACGAGCAGGCCGCGGAGCTGTCGATGCTATGCGGTTTTGATGACGATCTAGCCAAACAGGCCACGGCCACCTCAAGCCGGATCCGCGGGCTCCTGACCCAAGTCCACCCCGCCCTGGAACGAGTCATTGGCAAGCACCTGGACCACCCGGCCATGGCCGAACTGCTGATCAAATACCCCACGCCCGCGACGCTGCGCAAGGCCGGCCAAAACCGGGTCTCCACGCTCCTGTCCCGCCATGCTCCGCGGGCCGGGAAAGGCTGGGCGGCGGACGTCTTCACCGCCTTGAATGAGCAGAGCGTCGTGGTCGCCGGCACTGGCGCGGCAGGCATCGTCCTGCCCCAGCTGGCGGCGATGCTCAAACAGCTGCGCACCGCCCGGGAGGAGATCCTCACCCAGGTCGAAGCGCTTGTGGAGGCCCACCCTCTTCACACCGTCCTGACCTCCATGCCGGCGGTCGGAGTCAGGACGGAAGCGCGCATCCTCACCGAGGTTGCGGGCAAGGAATTCAAGACCGCCGGACACCTCGCCTCCTACGCCGGACTGGCCCCCGTGACCTGGCGGTCGGGAACCTCGATCCGCGGCGACCACCCGTCCAAGAAGGGCAACAAGAGCCTCAAACGGGCCTTCTTCCTCTCCTCATTCGCGGCGTTGAAGGACCCGCTGTCACGGGCGTACTACGACCGGAAGCGCGCCGAGGGCAAACGGCACAACCAGGCCCTCATCGCCCTCGCCCGGCGCCGCTGCGACGTCCTCTTCGCGATGCTCCGCGACGGCACGCTCTACGACGCGCCGAGCCCCACGACAGCCTGAGAGGCCAGAGGCCATCAGCCGGCGGACAAACCCCGCCGGCCGTTGGTTGCTGCCCAAAAACGATCCGCCACCATTTCGAAGGAAACCCCGGCCCAATGCTTGACAAAAAACATAGGGACACGTTATTGCTGGATGGTGGTGAGGCTACTTCGCGCCGGCCAGGGCATAGCCGGAGGACCGGATTGCCTTAGCCAGGGCATCCGGGGCGGCAGTGCCAGTGACAATCAGCCGGGACGTGCCGCCCGGGACGAGATCGACGGTTGCGGTCTGGACCCCTGATACGCCGGACACAGCCTTCTCAACGGTCTGGACACAGTGTCCGCAGGTCAGCCCTTCCAAAGCGTACTGCGCGCCGGAAGCCTGGACCTCCGGCTTGACTGTCGCCGAAGCCCCGGCCTGGGTGTCCGCGGCGGGGGAGCAGCAGCTGCAGCCGTGCTGTGCAGCGGAGGCAAGGGGGAGCGGGGTCCGTGATTCGGTGGGTCCACACATGTCAGTTTTCCTTCGGAGCAGGGATGCAAAGGGTTCGTTGGGGATGAACGGCTGTAACGGCCGGGGCCTGGACAAACCACGTCACTGACAACACCGATAGGATACCCCATAGGGGTATATTTCGCAACGATTCCGCAGCAGGGGGCCGAACCGTCCGCCTCAGGTGGGCTGCGGGCCGTTAGGCCCTTGCCGGCGGGTCCCGGCGGGTCAACACTCAAGGTATGAGCAGTGTTCCTGATCCTCGTCTACCTGAAGCGCCGCGCCCGTTTCCGTCCCGGGGCCCGTTCGGGCCGTGGACGCAGGGCCTGCTCACCGTTCTCATCGCCGCAGCGGCGATATACCTCATCACCAACCACTGGCTCCATGTCCTGGACGGGCTGCCCTATCTGGGTGTGGTGCTTGTGATGAGCTTATGTATGTTCGGGCATGGAGGCCACGGCGGACACGGTAGCTCCACCCATCAGGGGCATGGGGGACAGGAGGGCCCGGGTGGGCCTGCCCGCCCCCGGCCCGGGGGAGGTGCCGGCAATGTCCACTGATTACGGGTATGACCTGTGGTGGCTAGTGATCATCAATTCGGCCGTGTTCATTATTTTCGCGTTCAGTTTCGTCCGGCCCAGGACGCAACTGGACTGGCGGGCGCTGGGCGGTTTTTCGGCGTTCATCGTGGCGCTGTTCACTGAGATGTATGGTTTCCCGCTGACGATCTACCTGCTCTCGGGATGGCTGGGGAACCGGATACCGGGCGTGGACCTCCTGAACCACAACTCGGGTCATTTGTGGCAGGACCTTATCGGCTGGCAAGGGGACCCGCACCTGAGCCCGCTGCACCTTCTGAGCAACGTGCTGATCGCGGCAGGGTTCATCCTGCTTTACCGGTCCTGGCAGATCCTTTTCGCGGCACAGCGGACCCAGCGTCTGGCGGTCACGGGACCCTATGGCAGGGTGCGGCATCCGCAGTACGTGGGGTTCCTGACCATCATGGCCGGATTCCTGCTGCAGTGGCCTACGCTGCTGACCCTGCTGATGTTCCCGGTCCTGGTCATCGTCTATCTGCGCCTGGCCCGGAAGGAGGAACGCCTGATGGACGCCGAGTTCGGTGAAGCCTACGCCGCCTACCGCCGGCAGGTTCCCGGATTCGTCCCCCGCTTCGGACGCCGCCCCGCGGGCGCCGGTCAGAAGCTGCAGAAGGGCCCGTGATGTACCGGCAGCCGGGCGCGGACGGGGAGGCCGGGTTACCGCCATGCTGTTCCTGGCGGTAAAGAACCTGGTCCAGGAAAAGACCCTCCTGCTGATCAGCGTCGGCGGGGTCGCGTTCAGCGTGCTGCTGATCATGAGCATCCAAGGCCTGTATCAGGGGGCTGGAGCAACAAGATCGGTGAATACATCCGCACCGTGCCGGCGGATTACTGGATCACCCAGACAGGCGCGACGGACATGTTCCACACCCCCGCGGTACTGCCCCTGACCGTTCGGGACTTCCTGACCGGCGTTCCGGGGGTCGCCAGCCCCAAGCCCTTCAGCGGCCGCCGCGTCGCGTTCACGCACAACGGCAAGGACATCAACCTCTACGTCATTGACGACGACACGGAGAACAACGTCGGAGCCCCCGCGCGGGTGGTCGAAGGCAAAGCCGTCCCCGACAAGGGCGAGATCATCATCGACCGGGTCGTCGCACGCAGCGAGAACATCAGGATCGGGGACATCATCCCCGTCGCCGGGAGGACGCTGAAAGTCGCCGGCTATTCCGAGGGCGGATACATCCTTAGCTTCTCCTTCGCGTTCGCCACCAAGGAAGACGCCGAAGGCATCCTCCAGCTGCCCGGCGCCACGAACTTCTTCCACGTCACGGTCAAGGACGGCACCGCCGCAGGCGAGGTCGCATCCCGGATCGAAGCGGACCCTGCTGTGGATGCCATCACCCAGGACAGGTTCGTGGAAAACAACACGAACATCGTCCGGGACACCTTCCTGCCCATCATCCTGGTCCTGCTGTTCATCGGGATCGCCGTGGGCATGACGGTCATCGACCTGACCATCTTCACCTCCACCATCGAAAAAGCCCGCGAATACGGCGTCCTGAAGGCCATCGGGTGAGCAACCGCCAGCTCTACACCGTCGTGGTGGAGCAGGCGATCACCGCAGCCGTGCTCGGTTACCTCGTCGGGGCGGCCCTGGCCCTTGCCGTCAGCGCCGCCGCGGGAAACTACGTTCCGGAATTCATCACCGAAATCCGCTGGTTCGATGCGGCCTGGATTTTCGCCGTCACCCTGGCCATGGCCGTGGTGTCCTCGCTGCTGCCGGTCCGCCGGTTGGCCCGCATCGACCTGGCGGAAGTGTTCCGCGCATGAGCGTCGTCTCCGTCGAGGACGTGTCCAAGACCTTCGGCGCCGGGCACACCGCCGTGACCGCCGTGGACCCCGTATCCCTCAGCGTGGACGCTGGGGACATTGTCCTCGTGATGGGACCGTCGGGATCGGGAAAAACAACCCTGCTGTCCATGATCGGCACCCTCATGTCCCCCACGACGGGCAGGATCCTCATCTCTGGGCAGGACACCTCCACCCTTGAACCGGCACAACTGTCCAGGCTGCGGCTGCGCGAATTCGGCTTCGTGTTCCAGACCTTTAACTTGCTTTCGGCACTGACCGCGGAGGAAAACGTCATGATGCCCCTGCTCACGGCCCGAGTGCCCCGGAAAGAGGCCCGGGCTAAAGCCCGGACGTCACTGGAGCAACTTCAGCTCGGGCACCGGCTGCGGAACCTGCCCCGGGACCTTTCCGGCGGGGAAAACAACGCGTCGCCATCGCGCAGACCGGAAAAATCCACGAATTCCCCGTCGTCCTGATCGGAACCGAGCACTGGTCCGGGCTC
Source organism: Pseudarthrobacter raffinosi (assembly GCF_023913835.1). Lineage (NCBI taxonomy): Bacteria > Bacillati > Actinomycetota > Actinomycetes > Micrococcales > Micrococcaceae > Pseudarthrobacter > Pseudarthrobacter raffinosi. The sequence goes on from NZ_JAMXBG010000030.1 coordinate 27,591, forward strand.
ATGGATTCATCGCCCCGGACGACATCCATCTGCTGCGCTGCACCGATGACATCGACGAAGCGGTCGAGCTGATCCAGCACTGCCACCTGCGCCAGCTCGCGCTCTGATCCGGAGGGCGGACGATGAGCGGCCCGGGCGGCGTACAGGTGCGGGGAGCCCGCGGACCGGGACATGCTCTGGATCGTGGCGGGTGGGGCTTGTGTTTTCCGGCCATCAGGCTTGGCCTCCAGGATGCACCGGTCCTGTGGTTCGCGGCCCTGAGGGCACTGATCGCGGCTGCGGCGCTGTTGCTGACATGGAACTCGTCGCTGCCAGCGCCTGGCATTTCCTGATCGGCGGGGCGCTGCTGGCCGGGATGGCCGCCATCCGGGGGCCGACGCTGGCGATCAACCGGACCGGGCAGTTCCTGACGGTCCCGCTGTTCCTGTCGCTGGCGGGAACGGCGGCGTTCCTGGCCTGGTTCAGGGAAGCCACGCGCCCCGCCTGGATCTCCTGACTGCCTGGACCTGCTCGTGCCCGTCATCGGCGTCGGGGTCTCGCTGTTCCTTCCCGGGGAACGGCCGCCGCCTGGGGCAGCGGCCGTCATCGTCCTGGCCCTGGCTTGTGCTCCGCGGATCCCGCCGGACCGGCGAGGGCAAGAGGACTAAAGACTCTGACGCGGGAAGCCGATCGGGACGAGAGTGAACCCCAGGGCACCGGTGGGCCCGGGTGCAGGGAGGAAGCAGAGATGATGTATTGGGACGGGAACATGGGCGTCTGGGGGTACATCCTGATGGGCGTGAGCTTTGTGCTGTTCTGGGGCGCCGTCATCACCGCCATCATCCTCTTCGCCCGCTCCATGGGAGCGGGCAGCCGCAGGTACGAGGAAAGCGGACAAGGTGCGGGCGTCGCGGAGAATCTGCTCGCGGAACGGTTTGCCCGCGGTGAAATCGACGAGAGCGAGTACACCGCCCGGCTCACTGCGCTGCGCCGCGGCCGCGGAGCATGAGCGGCCCCATATCCGCCAGATCCGGCCGGAACCTTTGACTGCCCGATGGGTATACGTTGGGTGTAACCGGAAACGACGTCCCGGGCGAAAGCCCTTACGCAGTGAAGGTCCGATGACCGGGTGGCGAAACCGCTGTCCTCCCTGGATACGCCTGCGGAAGGACGCAGCATGGGCTGCCCACACCGAACCGCCTCACCCGCCTGCCACAGCCAGGATCCGCACTGTCTTTCGGCCGGGCGGTTCGTCCTGCGGGAGCAGGATTGACGGAGGAGACGCAATGACATCAAAGCTGCAACGCACCGTCGTGGAGGTCCGAGGCCTGCACTGGGCCACCTCCAAGGCGGTGGTGGAACGCGTGCTGCGTGCGCGGCCCGGTGTCGCCGCCGTCGACGCGAACCCGGTCGCCCAGACCGCGACCGTGAGCTTTGACCCGTCCGTGACCACGGTGGAGCAGATCTCCGGCTGGATACGGGACTGCGGATACCACTGCCGGGGCGAATCGGTCCCAGACCACGTCTGCTACCCGATGGACGAAACCGCGCGCACTGCCGGGACGAAACATGGCACAGCCACAAAGACCGGCGCCGGCCACCCGCTGTCCGCACACGTCCACCCCGCCGGGACTGTACATCCGACGGAGCATGAACACCAGGCCATGCACCCGGGTCACGCACCCGAAGCGGCGGAACAGCACACCGGGCATGCTCATCCGTCAGCGGACAGCCATGCCGGCCACGGCGCGGTCCAGCACGCTGAGATGGCCCGGACACCGCAAGACATGATGGGCCACGGCGGACACGACGGTGGAATGTCCATGGATGACATGGTCAGGGACATGCGAAACAGGTTCCTGGTCGCCGCGGTCCTGTCCATCGGCGTGACCCTGTGGTCTCCGATGGGCCGGGACATGTTCGGTTTCACCGCCCCGACGCCGTTCGGGCTCCGTGACGACGTCATGGCCCTGATCCTGTCCCTGCCGGTCATCTTCTACTCCGCGTGGATTTTCTTCGACGGCGCCTACCGGGCGTTGAAGGCCCGCACGCTGGACATGATGGTCCTGGTCGCGATCGCCGTGGGCACCGGCTGGCTTTACAGCGTCTGGGTCACCTTCACCGGCGGCGGCGAGGTGTTCTACGAAGCGGCCACCGTCCTTGCCTCCTTCGTACTGCTGGGCCACTGGTTCGAAATGCGCGCACGGGGCGGGGCGAACGAGGCCATCCGCACGCTGCTCGAGCTTGCCCCGCCGGCCGCAGTCGTCATCCGCGACGGCGAAACTGTCGAGATCCTCACCTCCGAAGTCCAGACCGGGGACCTGCTGCTGATCCGGCCAGGGTCCAAAATCCCCGTTGACGGGGAAGTCGAGGACGGCCAGTCGGAGGTCGATGAGTCGATGGTCACGGGGGAAAGTCTTCCGGTGACCAAGACCATCGGCTCGGAAGTGATCGGCGCGTCCATCAACACCACCGGCACGATGCGGGTCCGGGCCACCAGGGTCGGGGCCGACACCGCGCTGGCGCAGATCGTGGCGCTCGTCCAGGAAGCCCAGAACTCCAAGGCACCGGGCCAGCGGCTGGCCGACAGGGCCGCGTTCTGGCTGGTCCTGGTCGCCCTGATCGGTGGGACCGTCACTTTCGTAGCCTGGCTCGCCCTCGGGGCGGGAGTTCAGGCGGCTCTGCTGTTCGCCATCACCGTTGTCGTGATCACGTGCCCTGACGCGTTGGGCCTTGCCACACCGACGGCCATCATGGTTGGCACCGGGCTCGGCGCCAAACGCGGCGTCCTGTTCAAGAACGCCACCGCCCTGGAAGTCTCCGCCCGGATCGACACCGTCGTGATGGACAAGACCGGCACCCTGACCAAAGGCGAACCGGAAGTGACCGACGTCGTTGTCGAAGGAATCAGCGAAAGCGAACTCCTGGCCCTGGTCGCCGCCGTCGAGCAGGAATCCGAACACCCCCTCGCCGCGGCCGTGGTCCGCCACGCGCAGGAGCGCGGCGCACCCGTCCTTGCGGCTTCGGATTTCCTCAACGTTCCCGGTCACGGGGCCGGCGCTACCGTGGACGGGCACCGGGTGCTGGTCGGCAACCGCAGACTTATGGCCAACGAAGGAATCGATCTGGGCCCGCTGGCCGCGGTGCGCGATGAACTTGCCGACACCGGACGGACCGCAGTGCTCGTCGCCGTCGACGGCAAGGCCGCGGCGGTGATCGCTTTGGCGGATGCCGCGAGGGAAACCGCGGCCGCGGCAGTCGCGGCCCTGCACGAGGCCGGGATCGAGGTCGTCATGCTCACCGGGGACAACGAAGCCACCGCCAAGAGGATCGCCGGGCAGCTGGGCATCGACACGGTCATTGCCGAAGTGCTCCCCGGAGACAAATCAGTGAAGATCGCGGAGTTGCAGCAGCGGGGGAGGGTCGCCATGGTCGGCGACGGGGTCAACGACGCCCCGGCCCTGGCGCAGGCGGACCTTGGCATCGCGATCGGTGCCGGCACGGATGTGGCTATCGAAACGGCCGACGTCGTGCTCATGCGCTCGGATCCGCTGGACGTGCCGATTGCCCTGCGGATCGGCAAGGGCACCCTGCGGAAAATGCGGCAGAACCTGGGCTGGGCCCTGGGGTACAACGCGATAGCGCTGCCGATCGCGGCAGGGGTCTTCGCGTTCGCGGGGATCGTCCTCAGTCCGGAGATCGCGGCCTTGTCGATGTCCGGTTCCAGCTTCCTGGTCGCCGTCAACGCACTGCTGCTCAAGAGGCTGCGGCTGCCTCGGCCGGAGACGCCGGAGGCCAGCACCGCGCGTGCTGCCCGGCCGCTGGCCCCGGCCGGGAACCGCTAGGCAACCCGGTCATGGACATCCGCCTGATCGCCCGTGTGTTGTTCCTGCGGGCCGCGTGGCGGAGAAGGGACCACTGGGACGCCGCCCGGATCACCGCCCACCAGGAACACGCCCTGCAGGAATTGCGCCGCGCAACCTACGCCGGATCGGAGTTCTACCGGCGTCATCACGCCGGGCTGCACGACGCTCCTCTGGAGCAGCTGCCGTCCGTGACGAAAGCGGACCTGATGGAGAACTTCGACGAGGCCGTCACCACACCGGACCTGAGGCTGGCGGACCTGGAAAACCACCTGCGGAGCCTGACGCAGAGCGGTGGAGACCCGGGCCTGCCATGGAAGGGCCGATGGTGGGCTGCCGCCACGGCCGGAACCACCGGCCGGCGCGGAACCTTCATCTGGAACCGCACCGAATGGGCGACCGTCCTGGCCTCCTACGCCTGAGCGAACGACTGGGCCGGGATCTCAGCCGGGCTGACCCGGCCACTAAAAATGGCGCTGGTGAGCTCCCGGGTGCCCACACACCAATCCGCCGTCGTCGGAGCATCGCTGCGCTCTAAGCTCGTACCCACCCTCCGCCTGGACGTCACCGCTCCCATAGAGGAGACGGTCGCCGCGCTGAACCAGTTCCAGCCCAGGGTCCTCGTCGGCTACGCCTCAGCACTCAAACCCCTGGCCGCAGAGCAGCGTGCGGGCCGCTTGCGCATCTCGCCGCAGGGCGTGATGTCCGCCTCCGAAGTGCTCAGCCCGCCGACCGCCTTGGAACTGGAGGCGGCATGGGGAGGTGGACCCTTCGATGTTTACGCCGCCACCGAAACTGCCGGGATCGCCTCCCCCTGCAACTACCGGAACCGGCATGTCTACGAAGACCTGCTGATCATCGAACCCGTAGACCAGGCCGGCAACCCCGTGCGGGCCGGGACCACCGGGGCAAAGCTTCTCGTCACGGTCCTGTTCTCGCGAACCCTGCCGCTGATCCGCTACGAAATGTCCGACACCGTCAGACTGGGCGGACGAGGCTGCCCCTGCGGGCGCCCGTTCACCCTTCTCGAGGACATCGAAGGCAGGATCGAAGACGTCCTGCAACTGCCAGGGAAGGAAGGCGAGGTCAGCGTCCACCCATTCGTGTTCCACCATGCGCTGGACCAAGCCGCCCTTGCCGGCTGGCAGGTCATCCAGGAGCACTCCGGACTGCGGGTCCTCCTGGCGGGCCTCGCCCCGGAGCCTCCACCGAGGGAGTCCGCGCCGCAGTAGCCGGCGCGCTCACCACAGCCGGGGTCAGTCCCCTCCGAGTCGACGTGCAGCTGGTGGAACGTCTTCAACGGACAGCCCTGGGGAAAACACCGTTTGTGCGGAGGCTTGCCCCACCGAATTAGGAGCTCTTCCGGTCCGAGGCGGCGTCCGAAATCCTGCTGGGCAGCTAGGACGGTTTTCGGCGGTTCAGTTGCGTCATCAGTGCACGGTTTACGACGTGTGATTTTGGAGGTCAGCGTTGATGCCGTGATTCTCTGATGGGTGGTGGGGGCTTAAGACACTAGCCGTTCCGCGCCTCAGCGAGACACTGGGTGAGTGGCGTGATGAAAGGGGTAAGACTTGAAGGCGCATGAGGTCCTGGCGGGGGTTGATGGCTCCAGCACAGGCGGAGGGGCTGCGGACTGGGCTGCGCAGAGGGCGGACCGGCTAGGCCTCCGGCTGC
>NZ_JAMXBG010000029.1:0-47388 GCF_023913835.1 Pseudarthrobacter raffinosi
CGACCCCGGCCCACCCTCAACCTCGAAACCCCAGCCAACCGGCTGAACCAGCTGCTACAAGCGGCATAACCACCCAGCGTTGCTTCCACCAGTTGACTTTGCCCGCTGTTTGGGGTCATCAACTGCCAGTCGTTCCCACCCGGTGCGGGCCGACGAACCGCTCAGGACCGCCCGCACTTTTTTGACGACGAAGGGCCGATCCCCTTCCAGATCACTCTTCTGGACACGGATTTCTCGCCAGCCCATCTTCAGTCAGGCCCTGCCGCTTGATATCGCGGCGGTACTGGTCAGGATCACGGTGGTGGGCGCCGTCATATTGCAGTGCGATCCGATACTCCGGGTAGGCAGCATCCGGCCAGACCACAGGGTGACCCAGCCCGTTGCGGAGCACAGCATTCAATGTCGGTTCGGGAAGTCCGGCCTGTACCAGTGCCAGCCGCATCAAGCTTTCGGGTGCCGAGTCCGCCCCCACCCTGATCAGATCCAAGGCTAACCTCGCCGTTTTCACCCCGCGCATTCCCGGATACTGACCCGCAATGTGCCTCAGGTCGGCAACAGTTGCCAGCGGCTTCCGTGGCATCGGGAAGTCATCTCCATGGCTGACGACAATGGAGTCACCGGCCGCGACAAGATCGTTGAGGTCCAGCATGGTGGCCAGGTACGAGCCGGTGACGTGAGCCGAACGCCGTCGAACGATATGACCTCGCCGGGTTTGAACGACAACTGGTGACCCACAACGTTCCTGCGGCGCGGCTTGCAGCCGTCTGCAGGACGGGCTATGTGGATCCTCCAGTCCTGCTCCAGCCAAGCCGGGAGGCATACTCCGCAAATTCGCGCGCTGGTGGAGTGCGTCAGGACGCAACTGGGGTCAAGGCGGCCTCAGCTGTCTCCGAGTGAGGCCCAGGACCTCTACATCGGCAACAAGAAATGATCCGTGCGGGAGCTGAGGAGGCATGGGCGTCCGGGTCATGCTCCATTGTGGACCGATTCCGGCCTGCGGTTTGCGTTATCCACAGGCTGGGTTACCTGCTGAAACGCGAACTGGCAGCTGATGACGCCAAATCAGAGGAATTTGGGGTCATTAGCTGCCAGTTCGCGCAGGGTACGCGGCGTGAAGAACCTGCTAGTTCTTGCGGGCGTAGCCTTCCCACTTGCTGGCCTGGTGCTCACCATCAACGAAGCGGATGGTGCCGGACTTTGAACGCATCACGATGGACTGCGTCAGGACCTTGTCCTTGGAGTAGCGAACGCCCCGGAGGAGGTCGCCGTCGGTGATGCCGGTGGCCGCGAAGTAGCAGTTGTCGCTGGACACGAGGTCGTTGGTGGACAGCACGCGGTCCAGGTCGTGGCCAGCGTCGATGGCCTTCTGCTTCTCGTCGTCGCTCGTGGGCCACAGGCGGCCCTGGATGACGCCGCCGAGTGACTTGATGGCGCAGGCAGCAACGATGCCTTCCGGCGTGCCGCCGATACCCATGAGGGCGTCGACGCCGGTGCCGGAGCGGGCTGCGGCGATTGCCCCGGCGACGTCACCGTCCATGATGAACTTGGTGCGCGCACCGGCTTCGCGGATCTCTTCGACCAGGGGGCGATGGCGGTCGCGGTCAAGGATCATGACGTTGAGCTGGTTGACCTTCACGCCCTTTGCCTTGGCGATCAGGTGCAGGTTCTGCTTGACCGGCAGGCGGAGGTCCACCATGTCGGCGGCTTCCGGCCCCGTGACGAGCTTTTCCATGTAGAACACCGCGGACGGATCGAACATGGAGCCGCGCTCAGCCACGGCGAGGACTGCCAGGGCGTTGTTGATGCCGAGGGCGGCCAGGCGGGTGCCGTCGATCGGGTCCACGGCAACGTCGCACTCAGGACCGGTGCCGTCGCCAACGTGTTCGCCGTTGAACAGCATGGGGGCTTCGTCTTTTTCGCCTTCGCCGATGACCACAACGCCGTTGAAGTGGACCGTGTGAAGGAAGGAGCGCATGGCGTCAACGGCCGCGCCGTCCGCCTTGTTCTTGTCGCCGAAACCAACCCAGTGGCCGCCGGCGATGGCCGCGGCCTCGGTGACGCGGACAAGCTCAAGGGCGAGGTTGCGGTCTGGCTCGTCGATGCCCACGGCCAGGGAGGGGGAAATCGTAGAGTACTGCTGGGTCATAGGCGCTGGTGACACGTGAACCTCTTCTTCGAGTGGCGATCATTGGACCCGCGCGGCCGGATTCAGCCGGTGCGGTGATTCCTCTGGTACTGATCATAGTCGTGGCGGCGCCGTCGGGGCGTGGCATGACGCAGTCCAGCAACATGGGCCCGGAGTCCCCCGCCCTCCCCCGACTGTGAGTTGCGCGTAAACATGGGCGACTATAGAGGGGTGAGTGAAAAGCAGGAAAAGACCAGCCCCGGGCCCGACCCCTCCGAATCCGGAGCAAACGGCGACGGCGCAGGCACTGCCGAAACAGCCCCCGTCCGCCCAGTAATCCCGGCCGCCGCGGCGAAGCGCGCCAATGCCTCCGTGATCGGCATGATCGTTGCCCTGGTGGTGAGCATCGCCGCCTTCCTGCCCATCATCCTGATGAACCCCCTCCCCAAGAGCGACGGATTCCGCCCGAACATCGACGTCGGCGCAGTGGCCCGGAACGCCACGGATGTGGCGGGATTCACACCCGTAACACCGGACACCGGCAAGTCGTTCACGTCCAACTACGCCCGATGGGAGTCGGGCAGCGGCAGCGGCGTTCCCACTTGGGAAGTTGGCTACCTGACACCGAACGAGTCCTTCATCGGCCTGGTCCAGACCCGCCAGTCCAACCCCACCTGGCTCGTCCAGCAGACCAAGAGCGCTCCCGTGACGGGAACGCGTGCGGCGGGCGGACAGGACTGGGAGCTGCGTGACACCGGCAAAGGCGAGAAGAGCATGGTGCTGACTTACCGCGGAACCACCGTTGTCCTGACGGGAAGCGCTCAGCTGGACGAATTCGCCGAACTCGCCACCGCCGTCGTACAGTCCATGGACGCCAACCCGGCCGTCACAGTTTCACCGTCAGCCAGCACCGCCCCGTAAAGTAAGCCCGTGGCTACCTACCTGACCCCTGCCCTTGCCTGGCGCCGCATGCGCGAAGGCAACGAACGCTTTGTTGCCGGCGAATCGTCGCACCCGAACCAGGACGCGTCCCGCCGGTCGTCGCTGGTGGAAAACCAGCACCCGTTTGCCGTGATCTTCGGCTGCTCGGACTCCCGGCTCGCCGCGGAGATTATCTTCGACCTCGGCCTGGGGGACGCCTTTGTGGTGCGCACCGCCGGCCAGGTGATTGACGACGCCGTCCTGGGCTCCCTCGAGTACAGCATCAGTGTGCTGGGGGTGCCGCTGATCGTGGTGCTGGGACATGACAGCTGCGGCGCCGTCAGTGCCACCAAGTCCGCAGTGGACACCGGCAACATGCCGGTGGGCTTTATGCGGGACCTGGTGGAACGCATCACGCCTTCTGTCTTGACGTCCATGCGGAACGGCGAGCACGAGATCAACGACATGGTGGTGGAGCACGTGAAGCAGACGTCCAAGCGCCTGGTGGACAGCTCCCGTGTGATTTCGGCCGCAATCGAGGACGGCCGCGCCGCGGTGATCGGCCTCTCGTACAGCCTCGCCGAGGGCCACGCCAACGTGGTTTCCGGGATCGGCGAGGTCTAGGCCCAGCCCGAATCAGTGCCCGTAGCATGCGGTTCACGGTTTTAGTCCGGGCCCCCGATCGCCCTAAGCTAGCCCCATGACTTCCACTGAAGAATTCCGCATTGAACACGACACGATGGGCGAAGTCCGCGTCCCCGTGAACGCCCTGTACCGTGCACAGACGCAGCGTGCAGTTGAAAACTTCCCCATCTCCGGCAAGACCCTGGAACGCGCGCACATCGAGGCGCTGGCCCGGGTCAAGAAGGCTGCCGCGCAGGCCAACGCAGAACTTGGGGTGCTCGACGGCGAGCTGGCCAAGGCGATCGCTGCGGCTGCCGATGAGGTAGCTGCCGGCAAGTACGACGGCGACTTCCCCATCGACGTCTTCCAGACCGGTTCCGGCACGTCCTCGAACATGAACATGAACGAGGTCCTCGCCGAGCTGGCCACGCGTGCCCTCAAAGCCGCCGGGAGTGACAAAGTTGTCCACCCGAACGACCACGTCAACGCCTCACAGTCCTCCAACGACGTCTTCCCCACCTCGGTCCACGTCGCCGCCACCTCGGCCCTGATCAACGACCTCATCCCGGCGTTCGTCTACCTGGCCGAGTCGCTGGAACGCAAGGCCGTGGAGTTCAAGGACGTCGTCAAGTCCGGCCGCACCCACCTCATGGACGCCACCCCGGTGACGCTCGGCCAGGAGTTCGGCGGCTACGCAGCCCAGGTCCGCTACGGCATCGAGCGCATCAACGCCGCCCTCCCCCGTGTTGCCGAAGTTCCGCTCGGCGGCACCGCGGTGGGCACCGGCATCAACACCCCTGCCGGCTTCCCGGAACGTGTCATCGAACTGCTCGCCACGGACACCGGCCTGCCGCTGACCGAGGCCCGCGACCACTTCGAGGCCCAGGCCAACCGCGACGGCCTCATCGAAGGCTCAAGCCAGCTGCGCAACATCGCGATCTCCTTCATGAAGATCAACAATGACCTCCGCTGGATGGGCTCCGGCCCCAACACCGGCCTCGGCGAAATCGCCATCCCGGACCTGCAGCCGGGCTCCTCGATCATGCCGGGCAAGGTCAACCCGGTCATCTGCGAGGCATCCATCATGGTCTGCGCCCAGGTCATCGGCAACGACACCGCCATCGCCTGGTCCGGCACCAACGGCGCCTTCGAGCTCAATGTCGGCATCCCCGTGATGGCCGCCAACCTGCTCGAGTCGATCCGCCTGCTGGCCAACACCAGCCGCGTCATGGCGGACAAGATGATCGACGGCATCACCGCCAACGTGGAGCGCGCCCGCTTCCTGGCCGAGGCCTCCCCCTCGATCGTGACTCCGCTGAACAAGTACATCGGCTACGAGAACGCTGCCAAAATCGCCAAGAAGGCAGTGGCCGAGGGCCTCACCATCCGTGAGACCGTCGTCGCCATGGGCTTCCTGGAGCGCGGCGAGGTCACCGAAGAGCAGCTGGACACCGCGCTGGACGTTATGTCCATGACGCGCCCGCCGCACAAGGCATAGGTCCCCACCGCCTCCCTTGCTTCGCTCCGCTCAGCCAGGGAACCCTCCCCGCTACCTCCCCAATCTCGCAAGCTCGATAGGGGCCCCTCGGTAGCGTGGGCCCAGACGGCGGTGGCCCCTTTACGAACGACGGCGGCCGGCACCTTCCCCACGGAAGGCGCCGGCCGCCGTCGTGCGTGGCGCTTGCCTTTTTTGCACTCTTAGTGGTTTAGTGCAAAACTTTACTTTGTGGAAAATAGTGCAAACATCGACGGCGGCCTCCGGGAACGCAAGCGCCAGCAGACGCGCCAGGCTGTCACTGCCGCCGCGCGCTCGTTGACCGCGGCCAAAGGGCTCATCGGCTTCACGGTCGAGGAAGTCTGCGAAGAGGCGGGCATCTCCCGCCGGACGTTCTTCAACTACTTCCCCACCAAGGAAGACGCCATCCTCGGCCATCACGACGACGAGCACCCCGGCGAACTCATGGCCGGCTTCCTGGCCGGCGGCGGCGAACCGGGAACCATCTCCGAATCCCTCCTGGCCGACCTCATCCAGCTCACCCTGGACATCTGGGCGGCGAAAGTGGACTCCGAGTCCGCCACCAATGTCCGCCAGCTCATCGCCGCGATCAAAAAAGAGCCGCAGCTGGTGGCAAAGATCGTCGGCATCAGCGCCGAACGCGAGGCCGCATCCCGCCAGCTCATCGCCCAACGTGAAGGCGTCCCCGCCGATCACCCGGTAGTGGTCATGGCCGTCACCGCGATCACCGCCGTAGCCCATCACGCGCACGGAACATACTTCTCGGCGTCGAACACCCGCAGTTTCCCGGAGCTGCTCCTCGAAGACGCCCGGGCCCTCAAGACCCTGTTCGCGCAGAACCTCCCCACCACCTCCAAAGGATCATCATGACCACCACCGTCGGTCCCAAAGCGGCAGCCGGCCCGCTGCTGCTGACCCAGAAACGCATCTGGATCATCTTCTCGGCGCGCCTGCGGACCGGGGCCGCAAGTGTCCTCTCGCGCTAAGCGGGCAGGAGCATGGCGGCAGTGGCGCCGGCGAGCATAAACGGGCCGAACGGGATGGAAGACTTCAAGGTGCCGCGGCGGGCCGCCAGCAGGGCCATGGACCAGAGGCCTCCCAGCAGGAAAGCTGCGAAGGTCCCGGCAAAAACGTGCCCCCAGCCGAGATAGCCAAGGTACATCCCCAGGACGCCGGCCAGCTTCACGTCGCCAAAGCCCATGCCGGGCGGGTAAACCATCCGCAGGACAAAATAGAAGGCCCACAGAACCGCTCCCCCCGCCAGGATGCGCAGCGCCGGGATCCCCAGGAGCTCGGCGGCACCGTCGGGTGACCCCACGAGCGCGGCAGGACCGGCGATCACGTGCACCAAGGCCGCCGCGAGCAACAGGACCCCCGCCACACCGTAGGACGGGAGGACAATCCGGTTGGGCAGCAGATGGTGGCGCACGTCAATCACCGTCAGCCGGGCCGCCATAACAATAAAGTAGGCACATGCGGCCAGCACCAGCCAGAACGCCAGCGGGGTGGCATCCCACAGTCCATCGAGTCGTCGGATCACCCCTCGGATGCTACTGGATTCGCGCGCCGCACCGCAGAGCCCACGCGTAAACTGTGGATATGTCGACATGGGACACCAGGCGCCGGCCGGATCCGGAGGGCATCGCCGACGCTGCGGACCTGAGCACCATGTTCCGGAACCTTTGCCGTTCTTCCCCCTGGAAGTGGCAGTCCCTGCGCTTTGAATACTGGGATGAACCGTTCACCGACGTACCGGACCCGTCCGCTCCCCTGGTCCGCGCCTGGCTGCGCCGGCCCGGGGCGCTGCGCCTGGAAACCGCCGACCGGCTTGTCCTCCACAGCACCACCGGCATCAACGATTCCAAGGACGGGTTGTACGTCAGCGCCACCCGGAAGTCCTGGCTGCTGCCGCCCCACCTGGTGGCGCCCGTTTACGACGACGGCGGCCTGGTCAGGCGCCGGCCGGAGGCAGCATACGGCGAGCCGGGCTTCGGGAACGGCCGCTTCTCGGCTGCCCTTGATCCCGTGGAACTCGCCGGGAGCGCCCCTGTCCCCATCGAGTTCCCGGGCACCAACGCCGTGGACGTCGACGCCGTGCGCCGGGTCGAACACGAGGGCCGGCCGGCGCTGGAGGCAACCGTGACGCCTACCGCGTCCTACCGGCCCGCGGATCCTGCCGCTCCGCTCTGCCTACCCGGCAGCAACCGGGTGCGGATCGACGTGGAAACCGGCGTCTGCGTGGCCAGCCAGTCACTCGAAGCGGCAACCCCGGATTATGGGCATTGGATCCGGATCCTCGCGGTGGACGAATACATGCTGGACGACCTGTTCGTGGCGGAGTCCATGAACCTTACGGACGTCCGCCGTCACATCGCATGGGACATCCGCACCTGAGCGCGGGTCCTGCTCCCGCCATCACCGGCGTTTGACAGACTCCCGTGGCCCGTCCTGGGCTAGGCTTCCCTGATGACCGCGCTGACTTCCATCTGGCCCCTCGTCGGCCTCGAGTTGACCACACCCCGACTGGTGCTGCGTCCCATCGCCGACGCCGACATTCCCGCCGCAGTTGCAGCGGCCGCCAGCGGAGTCCACGAACCCGGCCGGAGCCCCTTCAGCACTCCGTGGACGGAACTGCCGGCGGAGTCCTTAGGGCACAACATGGCGCAGTGGTACTGGCGTTGCCGCGGCCAGGCCACACCCGAGGACTGGACCCTGCTCCTTGGCATCTGGTACCAGGACGAATTCATCGGCTGCCAGGACATCGGTGCCAAGGACTTTGCCACCCTCAAGACCGTCAGCACCGGCTCCTGGCTCAAGCAGTCCCTCCACGGCCAAGGGCTCGGCACGGAGATGCGGGCCGCCGTCGCGCTTTACGCGTTCGACTGGCTCGGCGCCGAAGTGGCCGAATCCGAAGCCGCCGCCTGGAACGCCGCCTCCCTGGGCGTGTCCCGCTCCCTCGGCTACGAACTCAACGGCACCAACAGGCAATCCTGGGGCGGCAAGGCCGTCGAAGTCCAAAAAGTGCGCCTCACGCCCGCAACCTTCAAACGCCCCGACTGGACCCTCCAAGTGAAGGGCCACGAAGCGGCAGCCAAGTTCCTCGGCGTCGGCTGAGGGTGGTTGGGTCCGCCAGGTAGAGGTCCTTCGCCGTCGCTTAGACACGACGCATAGGGGCTCCGCCGGTCGCTAAGCGACCTCTGGGCCCGATGCGCCGCGATGCGCTCCTACGCGAAGAACCCCCACCTGACGTGTGCGCCGGTCACCGCCGTTCAAGGAGGGCCGCGGGCCTTCTCGTAGGAGCGCATCGCCGACCAAAGCGGCGCGAAGGTCGCCCAGCGACCGTAGCAAAGCGGCGGGAGGTGTCTAAGCGACGGAGAAGGGCCGTGGCCCGACGAACGGAACCACGGCCCCTCACCTAACGGAACGCAGGTCTAGACTTCGGCGCCTTCGAGGAGCTCTGTTACCAGGGCTGCGATCGGTGACCTTTCGGAACGGGTCAAGGTGATGTGGCCGAAGAGGGGGTGTCCTTTCAGGGTTTCGACGACGGCGGCGATACCGTCGTGCCGACCGACGCGCAGGTTGTCACGCTGGGCGACGTCGTGGGTGAGGACGATCTTGGAGTTCTGGCCGATGCGGCTCATCACGGTGAGGAGGACGTTCTTCTCGAGCGACTGGGCCTCGTCGACGATCACGAAGGCGTCGTGAAGGGAACGGCCGCGGATGTGGGTCAGCGGCATGACCTCGAGCATGCCTCGGTCCATAACTTCCTCCACGACTTCCTGGCTGACCAGGGCGCCGAGCGTATCAAAGACCGCCTGGGCCCAGGGGTTCATCTTTTCCGACTCGGAGCCGGGCAGGTAGCCAAGTTCCTGTCCACCCACGGCGTAGAGCGGACGGAAGACGATCACCTTGCGGTGCTCGCGGCGTTCCAGCACGGCTTCCAGACCGGCACACAGGGCCAGCGCGGATTTGCCGGTGCCGGCCCGTCCGCCAACCGAAACGATTCCGACGGCGGGGTCCATCAGCATGTCGATTGCGAGCCGCTGTTCCGCCGATCGTCCGTGGAGCCCGAATACGTCCCGGTCCCCCTTGACCAGCCGCACCTGCTTGTCAGCGCCCACCCGGCCCAGGGCTGAGCCCCGGTTGGAGAGGATCACCAGCCCGGTGTTGACCGGCATTTCCGCGGCCGCGGGAATGAAGACCGGCTCGTGGCCGTACAGGGTGGAAATTTCTTCCTCGCTGGCTTCCACCTCCGCGACGCCGGTCCAGCCCGTATCCTTCACGAGCTCGTTGCGGTATTCGTCGGCAGTAAGTCCCATGGCGGAGGCCTTGACCCGCATGGGGAGATCCTTCGACACCACGGTGACGTTCCGGCCTTCATTGGCCAGGTTCTTGGCCACAGCCAGGATGCGGCTGTCGTTGTCTCCGCTGCGGAAACCCAAGGGGAGCACGTCGGCGGAAATGTGGTTCAGCTCCACCAGGAGGGTGCCGCCCTCGTTTCCGATGGGGATGGGTTTGCTCAAGCCACCGTGTTTCACCCGGAGATCATCGAGCAGCCGGAGCGCCTTGCGGGCAAAATAGCCCAGTTCGGGGTCGTGCCGTTTCCCCTCAAGTTCCGTGATGACAACAATCGGAACAATGACTTCGTGCTCGGCGAAGCGCAGCAGCGCCCGTGGATCCGAGAGCAGGACGGAGGTGTCAATGACGAACGTGCTAATGGTGGCGTCCCTTCCGGAGACAGCAAAACCGGCCGCAGATGTTTCGTCTGCTGCACCGGTTTGTGAGGTGGCTCGCGTGGCGCGAGAGGTAGCTTTCTGTCCCTGGTCAAAAACGGCTTCGGGCAGTTGTTCAGAATTAGCCACATCGACTCCAGCCCCGGGCACGCCCGGAATTGTTATTGGTGAGGCGGCTCGGCCTGGAGGCCGGGTCCGGCCTCCCATACAACCGGTGCGAAATTCGCTCCATGTACTGGCCTCCCCGATCAGCCGGCGTATTTGCCTGCTGATGGATATAACGTAAATCCCTGCCCAGTAATTTCCGGTGCCATCCGTCGGCGATTCCTGTTACCGGCTTGTGAATTCCGGATGAACGGACCGGCCGGATCAGGTCCCGAAGCGCCGCTGCCTGCCGGCGTAGTCCCGAAGGGCGCGGAGGAAGTCCACTTTTCGGAAGGCGGGCCACAAGGCCTCGCAAAAGTAGAACTCGCTGTACGCGCTCTGCCACATCAGGAACCCGGACAGCCGCTGCTCCCCGGAGGTTCTGATCACCAGGTCCGGATCCGGCTGGCCGCGAGTGTAGAGGAAACGGGAAATATCGTCCACGGACAGGGTGTCAGCGAGCACCGAAATGTCAGAGCCCTTGGCGACGGCGTCGTGAAGCAGCTCCCGCACGGCGTCAACGATTTCGCGGCGTCCGCCGTAGCCCACCGCAACGTTGACGTGGATCTTTTCGCGTACCGGAGTGCGGGCAGTGAGCTTGTTGAGCCGTTCCGCCAGGTAGTCGGGCAAGAGCTCGGGGGCGCCCATGGCGTTGACCGAGATGTTGGCGTCATCGTCCAGGCGGTCCAGGGTGTTGGCAATGATCCCCATCAGAAGGTCCAGCTCCTCGCTGGACCGGCTCATGTTGTCCGTGGACAGCATGTAGAGCGTGACCACCTTGACCCCAAGCTCCTGGCACCATCCGAGGAATTCATGGATCTTGTCCGCGCCGGCCTGGTGGCCCTGGCTGGTGGGTGCGTTGAACTGTTTGGCCCAGCGGCGGTTGCCATCCACCATCACGCCGATGTGATTGGGAATGCGGCCGCCGGCCAACTCGCTGAGCAGCCGCCTCTCGTAGAAGCCATAAAGGAACCCGCGCAATTCCACGAGGAGACTCACCTGACTTCCGTTGCTGTTCGACGGCATTGCACATCCTAGGCTACCGTCCGGGACCGGGACCGGCGTGACGGGACGTTCCCGGATGACCTGCCATGATTGTTACCCATGAGTAACTTATCCAAAGAGAGGATATTCTGAAGCCATGAACAGCCAGACTCCTGACGGCCCCCGCGCGCCCTCGGCGGACCACGGCCACAGCCCCTTGAACGACGCCGCCGTCCGGCTGGCCGAGCTCCTGATGATCAAGCCCAAGTGGCGCGGCTGGATCCACACCGTCACGGCTCCGCTGGCCCTGGCAGCGGGCCTCGTCCTCGTGGTCCTCGCCCCCACGACGGACCGCAAGATCACCTCGGCCATCTACGCTGCCACCGGCGTCCTGCTTTTTGGCATCAGTGCCATCTACCACCGCGGCAACTGGTCTCCGGGCGTGAAGATTGTCCTCAAGCGTCTGGACCACACCAACATCATGCTGGTCATCGCCGGCAGCTATACTCCCCTGGCCTGGTCGCTGCTGGAACAGCCCAAGGCGGTCCTGCTGCTCTGGGTCATCTGGTCCGGGGCCATTCTGGGCGTGCTGTTCCGGCTGCTGTGGACGGACGCGCCGCGCTGGCTGTACGTGCCCATCTACATCGCCCTGGGCTGCGGGTCGCTGTTCTACCTGCCTGAGTTCTTCGCGGCCAGCGTCCCCGCCGCCGTCCTCATCTGTGTGGGCGGCGTACTGTACATCACCGGCGCCGTGTTCTACGCGCTGAAGAAACCCAACTTCAGCTACGAACACTTTGGCTTCCACGAACTGTTCCATGCCCTGACGGTTCTGGCCTTCGCAGCACATTTCACGGCGATCGCCATCGCAGTCCTCAGCTGAACTGTCGAGGCCGGTAGGAACGCGGGGGTCCGGCCCGCTTCAGTCGCGGGGCTGGGGCCGGTCGGCGGCCTGGCCGCGACCGTTGTCTTCGCGGCCTGCCTTGTCGCCGGACGCATCCGTGTCGCCGGCAACACCGAGGCCGTCGTGGCCGTCCGCAGCTTCAATGTCCGCGGCCTCGGCCGCTGCCTGGCGTTCCTCTTCCACCTGCGCCCGGTAGCGGACGCGGCGGATGCGGCGGACCATGTCCACAATCAGCAGCGTGGTGGCCAGCACAAAGAAAGCCGTCATGATAAAGCCCCACAGGCCCGGGGTGATCTGGTCCTCGGAGATGCCCTCACGCAGGCCGGGCGTCGGCAGCGGTGAGGGCGTGGTGGTCAGGGCGAGGAGCAAGTGGTGCACGGTTCAAACCTTCTGTGGAAACTGATGGGCAGCCAGCCGGGGATTCCGGAGGCGGGTCCGCGGGGTCCGGACCAGCCCACTGCTTTTCTACACGGCATAGAATATGCTGCCGCTCTATCTTAGCCCGGCGAAAAGGTCCTTTTCGGGCAATTCCGCGGGGACCCTGGACTCGATCAGGGAGTAGTCTTCCCACGGCCACACGCGGCGCTGCATCTCGGCCGACACGGCAAAGAAGAAGCCCAGCGGATCAACCTGCGTCCGGTGCGCGCGGAGTGCGTCGTCGCGGGCCTCAAAAAAGTCCCCGCAGTCGATCTGCGTGGTGGTGGCATGGGCACCCTGTGGCGGGGTGTGGCCTTCCGCGTCCGTTTCCAGCCACGCGGCCAGCCGCTGGGCGTACGGGGACTGCAGGCCTGCTTCCTCGAGGGCAAAATGCAGTGCGCGGAACCGGTCCGGGCTGAAGGCCCTGTCGTAATAGAGCTTGCTGGGTTCCCAGGCCGCTCCGGCGTCGGGATACCTGCTGGGGTCACCCGCAGCCGCAAATGCCTCCACTGCCACCCGGTGCGCCATGATGTGGTCCGGGTGCGGGTATCCCCCGTTTTCGTCATAGCTGACGATCACCTGCGGCTTGAAGTCCCGGACCAGCCGCACCAGCGGCGCCGCGGCGCGCTCCAGCGGCTGGACGGCGAAGGATCCGGCAGGCAGCGGCGGCAGCGGATCGCCCTCGGGCAGCCCGGAGTCCGTGAATCCCAACCAGCGCTGCTGGATGCCCAATACCTTGGCCGCCTGGTCCATTTCCAGCCGGCGCGCCCCGGCCATGTCCCGCTTGGGATGCGGCTCGGCTTCCACGGCAGGGTTCTGGATGTCTCCGCGGGATCCGTCGGTGCAGGTGGCCACCATGACTTCCACTCCGGCGGCGGCGTACATGGCCATGGTCGCGGCACCCTTGCTTGACTCGTCGTCCGGGTGAGCATGCACGGCTAGCAGCCTCAGCGTTGCCGGGGTATTGGTGGACGCTGTCATCGAGGACGGCTCCTTATTCTTCTGCGGCTGCTGTGACGGCCATTGGACTGAGGACTTGCATGACTGGACGGACGGGACAGCTGTGCCGGGGGTGCTGATCCGGCCCGGACGGCCACGGCCTGGAACCGAACTAAACTGGACTGGTGACTACCCAGGATCAGCCCGCCGCGTCCCCGCCTGCAGACACTAGCCTAGCCAATCGTTATGGCAGTAAAAAGCAGCCCCTCCCGCGTGCGGTCAAACGTGGCATTGCCGTAGCGGCGCTGGCGGCCGGAGTGGGGTTTATGGCCTGGGTCTCCACGTCCTCAGCCGGCTCTGACGTGACGTTCAAGGACATCGGTTTCAGCACCACCGATGCCACGGCGACCGAGGTTGATTTCCAGGTCACCCGGGAACCAGGGACGGCCGTCAAGTGCGCCGTCAAGGCCCTCGACTCCAAGTTCGCCGTGGTGGGCTGGAAAGTAGTGGACATCCCGCCCGGGAAAGCTGACGGAACGGCCGACGGCGGCAGGACAGTTTCGCAGCGCGTGACACTCCGGACGGAGTCCTTGTCAGTTTCCGGCGTGGTGGACGACTGCTGGATTCCGAGTGCCGGGACGTAGCGCCGTGTGATCTATGCCCCATCCCGGGTTGGGTATGTCCAGAGTTTTGACTACAATGGGTCAATACCTTTACCCCGCTGAGCTGGTTGCTGAGTTCCATACGTGGCCACCGTTGCGGGGTCTTTTGCATGTACGACCATTAGGAGAAGTCCGTGTCTACCACCAACAGCGCGCCTGCAGCCTGGCTCACCCAGGAAGCTTTTGACCGCCTGAAGGCAGAGCTGGACCACCTTTCCGGCCCTGGCCGTGCGGAGATCGTCCAGAAGATTGAAGCTGCCCGGCAAGAGGGCGACCTAAAGGAAAACGGCGGCTACCATGCAGCCAAAGAAGAGCAGGGCAAGATCGAAGCCCGGATCCGCCAGCTGACGGCCCTTCTGCGCGATGCCCACGTGGGCGAGTCCCCCGCTGACGACGGCATTGTGGAGCCAGGCATGCTCGTTGTTGCCCGGATCGCAGGCGACGAAGAGACATTCCTGCTGGGGTCCCGCGAAATCGCCGGCGATTCAGACCTGGACGTGTTCAGTGAGAAGTCACCCCTCGGCGCCGCAATCGTCGGCCACAAAGAGGGCGCGAAGCTCAGCTACACGGCTCCGAACGGCAAGGACATCACGGTGGAGATCCTCTCCGCCAAGCCTTACGCAGGCTGACGCTTCACACTGATCGTTTCAGGCCAACCAAGCCTGGCCAACGCCGGTCCCCGTCAGGGGGCCGGCGTTCTTGCGTGCTTGGGGCGCAGCAACAGGGCAGCGACAACTCCGCCTGCCGCGCCGCCGAGGTGCGCCTGCCAGGAGATGTAGCTGCCCATGATGGGCAGCACCCCCAGCAGGATGCCTCCGTAGACCATAAACAGCACCACGGCGAGCAGGATCTGGCGCCAGCTGTGGTTGAAGAAACCCCGCACCAGGAGGAAGGCGAACAATCCGAAAACCAGGCCGGAGGCGCCAACGGTAATGCCGCCGTCGCCAATCAGCCACACTGTCAGTCCGGAGCCCAGCCAGCTGAACCCGAGGGCCGTCAGGAACACCCTCACGCCGGAGAGGAACACCAGGAAGCCGAAGACGACCAGGGGCAGGGCATTGGACAGCAGGTGGTTCAGATTGGCGTGCAGCAGCGGGAACGTCAGGATGTCCAGAAGCCCGTCCGCGGACCGGGGGCGGAGCCCGAAAGTCCGGTTCAGGGCATGCAGGGTCAGCATGTTGAACAGTTCGATCACAAAGAGCACGGCCACAAAGCCGCCGGCCACCAACAGTCCGCCCTTCGCCCGCGAGGCTGTGGTTTCCCGGTTCCGCGGCTTTCCGTCCCCCATCGCGTCAAGCATGGCTGCTCCTAATGCACCACAATGGGCTGGAAACCCTCGGCACGAAGGGCGCCGAGGACCTGCTCACAATGTTCGTGGCCCTTGGTTTCGAGGTTCACGGTGATGGAAACGTCGCCCATGCTGATGGAGCCGCCAACACGCGTGTGATCCAGGCCCGTGACGTTCGCATCGTTTTCGGCGATGATGCGGGCGATGGTGGCCAGCGAGCCCGGCCGGTCATCCAGCATCATCCGGACTGTCATGTAGCGCCCGGCGGCGGACAGGCCCCGCTGGATGACTTTAAGCATCAGCATCGGATCGATATTGCCGCCGGACAGGATCACGGCCGTGGTCCCGGGGTTTTCGATTTTGCCGTCCATCAAGGCCGCAACTCCAACCGCCCCGGCGGGTTCCACCACCATCTTGGCCCGCTCCAGCAGGAAGATCAGGGCCCGCGCCAGGGAATCCTCGCTGACCGTGACAACATCATCCACCAGCTCGCGGATGATGCTGAAGGGCAGCTGTCCGGGCCGCCCCACCGCAATGCCGTCAGCCATGGTGGACACTTTCTTCAGCGGAACCAGTGCGTCGGCGGCGAGTGACGGCGGATAAGCCGCAGCATTTTCGGCCTGGACACCGATGATGCGGATTTCCCGGCCAAGTTCCCTGGCCCGGGCCTTGACGGCGACAGCAACTCCGGCCAGCAGCCCGCCGCCGCCCACACCCATCAGGATGGTGTCCACATTGGGGATCTGCTCGAGAATCTCCAGGCCGATGGTTCCCTGGCCGGACACCACATCAACATTGTCGAAAGGGTGCACAAAGACCATGCCGGACTCATCGGCGTAGCGCTGCGCCTCGGCGAGGGCCTCATCCACGTTGTGGCCGTGGAGGATCACCTCCGCACCGTGGCTGCGCGTGGCCGCCAGTTTCGGGAGGGCTACGCCCAGCGGCATGTAGATGCGGGCCTTGATGCCCAGGCTTTTGGCGGCTACGGCCACGCCCTGTGCGTGGTTTCCGGCTGACGCGGCCACAACACCGCGTTTTTTGTCCTCAGCCGAGAGCTTGGCCATGCGGACATAGGCACCGCGGACCTTGAACGATCCGGCCCGCTGCAGGTTTTCGCACTTGAAGAAGACGTCGCCGCCAACCATCCCGCCCAGGGCCCGTGACGATTCCACCGGGGTCCGCATAATAATCCCCTCGAGCAGCTTCTGCGCCTCCAGGACATCGTCCAGCGTGACGGGAAGGGTTTCAAGGGTGTTCACGGACTTATGCTCCTTGGGTGGATACGGCTCCGGCGCCTTGGCTCATGTTTCAGGCCTGGGCGTCCGGATTGGCTGCTTCTGTGCTGGCTGCGGCGTCCTTGCCGCGCTTGGGCTTGAAGCCCGGCAACCGGACGTCCCTGATGGAGTCATCATGGTCCGGACCTGGCGTCACCGGCCCTCCGGGGGTTGCCAGCACCTGTTCATGTTCCCACGTTCTGGCCGCGATGTAGCGAATTGCGGAGTTTGCTACGGCGAGGATGGGGACTGAGAACAGCGCGCCGGGGATGCCCGCAAGGTACGAACCCGCCGCCACAGAGAGGATGACCGCCACCGGGTGCAGGGCCACGGCCTTGCCCATCACGAGGGGTTGCAGGATGTGGCTCTCCAGCTGCTGGACCAGCAGGACGATAGCCAGCATGATCAGGGCGTTGACCGGCCCGTTGGCCACCAGGGCCAGGAGCACGGCGATGGCCCCGGTCACCAGGGCACCGACTACGGGGATAAAGGAACCGATGAACACAAGCACGCTCAGGGGCAGGGCAAGCGGCACCCCGATGATGGCCGCGCCGGCGCCGATGCCTACCGCGTCAACAAACGCAACAAACATCTGGATCCGTGCGTAGCTGACCATCGAAGCCCAGCCCTTGCGTCCGGCACCGAACGTTGCCGCACGCGCTTTCTTCGGGAGGAGGCGGACCAGGAAGGCCCAGATCCTGTCGCCTTCGAGCAGGAAGAAGATCAGGATGAACAGGGCCAGCACCATTCCCGCGGCGAAGTGGCCTGCGGTGCTGCCGAAGGACAACGCACCGCTGAGGATGCTGCTGCTGTTGTTCTGGAGTGCGGCGGATGCTTCCTTGAGGTACTGGTCGATCTGGTCGGCGGTGAGGTGCAGGGGTCCTTCGGCCAGCCAGTCCTGGACCTGCCTCACGCCCGCCAGCGCCTGGGACCACAGTTCCCCGAATCCTGCGGCCAGCTGGCGACCCACCAGGGCAAGGGCGCCAGCAATCACGCCGATGAACCCCAGCACCGTGATGGCCACCGCGGCGCCGTTCGGAAGGCGCCTGCTCCGCAGCCAGCGCACCACCGGGCTCAGCAGTCCGGCCAGGAGCGCGGCCACCATAACGGGGATAATCAGGAAGCTGATCCGGCTGAGCAGCCAAATCAGGGCGCCGGCCATCAACAGGATGAGACCAAGCCGCCAGGCCCACGAAGCAGCGATCCGGATACCGTAGGGAATGTCCTTCTCAAGCTCCCGGTCCGCCCGCACCCGGGCCGGACGGACGGGTTCCACAGGCCGGACCGTGTCCGGTACCGTGCCTGTGGGCGTTGAATCGGGTGGTGTGGCGTCCTCGGCTGGCGTCATAGCCTAATACTTCCTCAGCACAGGCCCTTATGCGAAACGGCTACCCGGCCCCGCCCAGGACAGCATCAATCCCCCAGGTCATCGTGAACGATTCTCCTGCCGGGAGCCAGCGCAGCCCGTCACCCGAGTTGAAGGCGTTGGCTGGACCGGTCATGGGTTCGATGGCCACCGCCCTGGGCCTGCCGGGCAGCTCACTTGTCACAAAGATGTGGACGTAGCCGCAGGATTCGTCCTGCCACAACGTGACACTGCGGCCGTCAGGTGCGCTGAGCACATGGCGGGCCGCACCGCCGTCGAACGTCAGGTCAGTGAGGGCGACATCGATCTCAAGGTCCCCCACCGTTTGGCCGCTGCGGAAGTCACTGTCCCCGCTGACGGGCTCCGAGCTCCGCGGAATCAGGCGCTGGTCCGCCACCAGTCGGGTGCCGGCGGCGACGGTCAGGGTCAGGTGGTCCACGTCCGCGTCGCCCAGCCGCAGGTAAGGGTGGGCGCCCAGGACGAACGGCGCTGACGTGTTGGAATCGTTGATCAGCGTCTGGCGGACTTCCAGGCCAAGGTCCTCACCGAGAAGGTACTGGACACGGTGCCGCACCAGGAAGGGGTAGCCATGCTGCGGGAAGACCGTCGCCTCGAGGGTCACGGAATATTGCTCTTCATCAACCAAGCTGTAGGCGGAGTTGCGGAGCAGTCCATGGCTGGCGTTGTTCCGTGAAACCTCCGTGATGTCCAGTTGCTGCTTCTTACCGTCCAGGTACCAGAGCCCGTCCTCCACCCTGTTTGCCCAGGGGGCGAGGGTGATCCCGGCGGCGCCGGGGGAAATCTCGGCGTCCCCATAGGTCTCGGTTAGCTGGACACCGGCGCGGCTGTAGAGCCGCAGGCCGGCCGCCAACTCAGTCACAACGGCCAACGCGTCACCCCTGCGGAGTTCGTACTGCCGGCCGGTGGCGTAGGTCTGGAATCCGACGGGAATGCTCGCGTCCGGGGTTGCACTCGAAGTCATGAGCACCACCGTAACAGTGGGCAAGGACAGCCTGCCATCACCGCGAAATGTTCTCTTTTGTGTGAAACTATTCATTTTTGAGCGAAATATGGGATGATCGAGGCAACGGACGCCCGGCACCTCCGGCACCAGCACGCAAAGGACCCCGCCATGACAGGTATCACCACCACCACGCTCGCCGATGGCCGGGAGCTGATTTATTTCGACGACGGCGCCACTGCCCAGCCCCGCACGGCGGCCACCACCACCGATCACCGGCCCTTGCCCGAGCGCGGCGAGCCTGGCGAAGTACGCTTCGATGCCCTCACCGACGAATGGGTGGCCGTCGCGGCGCACCGGCAGTCCCGCACCCACCTCCCGCCTGCCGACCAGTGCCCCATCTGCCCCACCACACTGAACAACCCCTCCGAGATCCCAGCACCCGACTACGACGTTGTGGTGTTTGAAAACCGCTTCCCGTCGCTGGGCCCGGCTGTGGGCCCAGTGCCGTCCACTCCGGCCTGGGGCACCACCGGACCCGCGTACGGACGCTGCGAAGTAGTGGCGTTCACTCCCGAGCACACGGGATCGTTCAGTGGCCTGGGTGAGGCCCGCGCCCGGACTGTAGTTGAGGCGTGGGCGCACCGCACCGAAGTCCTCAGCAAACTGCCGGGGATCAAGCAGGTGTTCCCGTTCGAAAACCGCGGGGCCGACATCGGCGTCACCCTCCACCACCCGCATGGCCAGATCTATGCGTACCCCTACGTCACGCCCCGGGCAGGGGTCATCGGAGCGGCCGCACGCAAGTTCTATGATGGGTCCGACGGGCGGCAGACGCTGACGGGCTCGCTTCTGCGGGCGGAACGCGAGGACGGGAGCCGAATGGTGATGGAGGGCGAGAATTTCAGCGCCTACGTGCCGTTCGCTGCCCGCTGGCCGCTGGAAATCCACCTGGTGCCGCACCGGCAGGTACCCGACCTGGCCGCCTTGAGCGGTGAGGAAAAGGATGAACTGGCCCATGTCTACCTTGACCTGCTCAAACGGCTCGATGCCCTGTATCCGACGCCGACGCCCTACATTTCCGCCTGGCACCAGGCCCCTCTTGACGACCTCCTGCGCCCCGCCAGCTACCTGCACCTCCAGCTGACGTCGCCCCGCCGGGCAGCGGACAAGCTCAAGTTCCTGGCCGGCTCCGAAGCCGCCATGGGCGCCTTTATCAATGACACCACCCCGGAAAGCGTGGCGGAGCGGCTCCGTGCCGTGGTGGTTCCGGAGTCCAGCCCCGTCCCTGCAGCAACCGTCCCTGCTGCTCTGGGGGCCCTGCCTGAAGGAGTACACGCGTGAGCGCCTCCCCTGACGCGTCGACTGCCCGGACCCCTCTGACCAACCCGGCGGAACCGGGCACTGAGGACCTGGATACAGCGCAGCCCGGCACGGCGGACCTGGCCGCCCGCTTTGGGCAGGAGTTCGGCAGGCTTCCCGACGGCGTCTGGCAGGCACCGGGACGCGTTAACCTCATCGGCGAGCACACCGACTACAACGAGGGTTTTGTGCTCCCGTTCGCGATCGATCGGACCGCCCGGGTGGCTGTTGCAGTCCGTCCGGACTCCATGGTCAGGCTCCTCTCCACTTATGGTGACCACGGCATGGTCACCGCTGACCTCGGCTCTTTGGACGCGGCTTCCGCCAAGGGCTGGACGAAGTATCCGCTCGGTGTGATGTGGGCGTTGCAGCAGCAGGGCATCACCGTTCCGGGGGTGGACCTGCTGCTGGATTCCAACGTCCCCCTGGGCGCCGGCCTGTCCTCATCGCACGCCATCGAATGCGCGGTCATCTCAGCCCTGAATGATCTGACGGGAGCGGGGCTTGAACCCGAGGAGATGGTCCTCGCCACCCAGCGCGCAGAGAACGACTTTGTCGGCGCCCCCACGGGCATCATGGACCAGTCAGCGTCGTTGCGCGGATCCAAGGGGCACGCAGTCTTCCTGGACTGCCGCGACCAGAGCGTTCAGCTGGTTCCCTTCGAAACAGAACCTGCAGGGCTGGTGATGCTGGTGATCGATACCAACGTCTCCCACTCCCATGCCGACGGCGGGTACGCTTCCCGTCGCGCGTCCTGCGAACTGGGCGCCGAGGTCCTGGGCGTCAAGGCACTGCGTGACGTCCGGATGGAGGACCTGGAAGAAGCCGCCGGCCTCCTGGACGAGGTCACCTACCGGCGCGTGCGCCATATCGTGACCGAAAACAACCGCGTGCTGCAGACCGTGGAGCTGCTGGCCAGTGCGGGCCCCATTTCCATCGGCGCGCTGCTGGACGCCAGTCACATTTCCATGCGGGACGACTTTGAAATCTCCTGCCCGGAGCTGGATCTGGCGGTGGCCACCTCCCGCGCCAACGGCGCAATCGGCGCCCGGATGACCGGCGGTGGCTTCGGCGGGGCCGCCATCGCGCTCACCCCGGTGACGTCGGAGCAGCAGGTGCGGGCCGCCGTCGTGCGTGCCTTCGAAGAAGCCGGCTACAGGGCCCCTGACATCTTCACGGTGACCCCTGCAGAGGGAGCCATGCGCATTTCGTAGCGCTGATACCGCAAAAAGAGGGCCCCGCCTGATGCGAAATGCATCGGTGGGGCCCTCTTCTTGTGAGTGCGAATTACGACGGCGGATGCCGGGTTTTGTTGTCAGTCCTCGCCGCGGAGGATGGCCAGGACGCGGATGATCTCCACGTACAGCCAGACCAGGGTGACCGTCAGGCCGAAGGCCGCGGTCCAGGAGAAGCGCTGCGGCGCACCGCTCTGAACGCCGGCCTCGATGCTGGTGAAGTCCATGACCAGGGAGAACGCGGCCAGGCCAATGGCCAGGATGCCGATGACAACACCAATGATGCCGCTGCGCAGGCCGAACGGTTCCGTCGTCATACCCGTCATCATCATGACTAGGTTGACCACGGAGAACAGGCCGTAACCCACCAGGGCGATCATAAAGAACTTCATGGCCTTGGGAGAGGCGCGCACCTTGCCGCTCTTGAACAGGAGCAGCGTCACGGTGAACACGGACAGCGTGCCGATGACGGCCTGCAGGCCGACTCCCGGGTACATCAGGTCAAGCACGCGGGTGAGGCCGCCGAGGAACAGGCCTTCGAGCCCGGCATAGGCCAGGATCAGGGCCGGCGAAGGCTGCTTCTTGAACGTGTTGACCAGTGCCAGGACGAAGCCGCCCAGCGCACCGACGATCATCAGGATGCTGGCCAGCCCCATGCTGACGAACAGGGTCACCGCGGCACCGGCCAGCAGGACTCCGAGGCAGGCAGCAGTCTTGACGATGACGTCGTCGTACGTCATCCGGCCGGTGTCCGCGGGACCTGCGGCCGGCTGGTTGTACATCTGGCGCAACTGCTCATCGGTCATGTTCTGCTGCTGGCCCCAGCCGTTCTGGGGATCCATGACCTGGCCGGGAGCCCGCTGGCCGTAAGGCTGCTGGCCGTACTGGGTCTGTCCGTAGGGCGCCTGCGGGACAGGCGGTGCCTGGGTGGCTCCACGGAAATTTTTTCCGTTGAAGATCGGGTTTCCGCCAAGTGCCATTGCTGGTGTCCTCCAAGTAAGGGGGTGGGTTGCTGAACTTAAGGTTCACGTTACCAACTTCCACGTGCCCGCGCTTCAATAAGTTCCCCATCCATGGCGCCGAAACGCAACCGTGATGCATCCGAGTGGACGGTCGCTCGCGCCCCCGGGCCGCGCGTAGGCCAGACCGCCCCCTGAGGAATACTGCTGATCAACAGAAGTTTCTTTGCGAACACTTTGCCAATGCGCCATGGCTGTAGCGCAGTTGTTATGCGATCGCTACCCGACGGCCTCCCCCCCAGCCTAAAATTTGCCTCTGACGAGCTGTAACATAAACCACACACGGTGACGGATATCACAATCAGGCCCCCAACCTGCAGAAAGCACCACTATCCGTCCCGTGACGTTTGCAGTGGTTGCAATGGCGCATCCCTGGCCACCCCACCCAAGTGGAGGATTTTAATTTTGAGAAGTACACCCAAAGGCTCGCCGCACAGACGGCCGGGCGGATTGCTGAAAGTGATAGGGGCCGTCTTTGCCTCTGTCGTGGCGATACTGCTCGTCGTCGCCCCGGCATCACAAGCCACTTCGCCGTCTCCGACACCATCCCCGTCGCTTACGACCTTCCAGAACAACATCAGCGGCTTCCTTCGGGATGACGCGCGCGCCCCCATCGCCGATGTGACCATAACCGCTAGGAGCGGGGACTTCGAAGGGACCGCCACATCCGCGGCCAACGGGTCCTGGAGCATCGGTGTCCCTGTCCAGGGCACCTATGAGATCGAGCTGGACGAATCGACCCTGCCAGAGGGCATCAGGCTCGCAGAAGGCCAGGAAAACCCCCGCAGTGTCACGTTTAGCCAGACCTCCAACCTCTCGGTGATTTTCGCCTTCGGTGAGGGCATCGTGGTGCAACAGCAGGACTTCGGCCAGAATCTCCTCAACCGGCTCGTTGCTGGGCTGAGCTTCGGTCTCCTGCTGGCACTGGCCTCCGTGGGACTTTCCCTGATCTTCGGAACCACGGGGCTGACTAACTTCGCCCATGGGGAAATGGTCACCCTGGGCGCCGTACTGGTCTTCGCCTTTAACGCCATAGGCCTCCCCTTCTGGCTTGCCTTGATCCTTTCGCTCCTCGGCGGCGGCCTCTTCGGCTACGTCCAGGACGCCGGACTCTGGAAGCCACTTCGCCGCCGCGGAACGGGCCTGGTGCCCATGATGATCGTCAGCATCGGACTCGCCCTCGCCGTCCGGTACGTCATCCAGTTCTACTTTGGCGGCGCCACGCAGCAACTGCCCTTTGCCCAGAGCGCCGAGATCCAACTGGGTCCGGTATCCATCTCTCCCAACAACCTGTGGTCGCTCATCATCAGTGCAGTGGTGATCGCCCTGATCGGAATCGTCCTCTTGAAAACCCGGCTGGGCAAGGCCACCCGCGCGGTGGCTGACAACCCGGCGTTGGCGGCCGCCTCCGGCATCGACGTCGACTCGGTCATCCGGATCGTCTGGGTCACCGGCGGCATGCTCGCCTCCCTCGGCGGAATCCTGTGGGCCTACTACCGGCCGGGCGTGACCTTCGACATGGGTTCGCAGATCCTGCTGCTCATCTTCGCCGGCGTGACCCTGGGCGGCCTCGGCACCGTCTTCGGCGCCCTCATCGGGTCCATCATCGTCGGCATCTTCGTAGAGCTGACCACCGTTTTCGGCCTCGCTGCCGACCTCAAGTATGTGGGAGCACTGTTCATCATGATTGTTGTCCTCTTGTTCCGGCCCCAGGGCATCCTGGGCCGTCGCGAGCGCGTGGGTTAGGAGACAGCCATGGATTTCGGATTCATTTTCTCCAGCGCTGCCAGCGAACTCTTCAGCCCGACCACCGCGGCCTATGCTCTTGCGGCCCTCGGACTGGCAGTCCACTTCGGCTACTCCGGCCTGCTGAACTTTGGCCAGGCCGGCTTTATGGCGGTGGGCGCCTACGGCTTCGCCATCTCGACGCTCACCTTTGGTGTGCCCTTCTTTGTGGGACTGGTCATCGCCGTGATCTGCTCGGCTATCTTCGCGATGCTCCTGGGCATACCGACCCTGCGGCTGCGCGCGGACTACCTGGCTATCGTCACGATCGCAGCCGCGGAAATCGTCCGCTATATTGTCACGACCAACCAGCTGACCGCCGTGACCGGTTCGGCCAACGGCCTGGCCGCCTTCGAAGGCGGGTTCTACGCAATGAACCCGTTTCCGGCGGGTTCGTACATGGGCATGAATAACCGGGACTTCTTCATCCGGATCGTCGGCTGGGGCCTCGTCATCATCTGCTGCACCCTGGTGTGGCTGCTGATGAGGAGCCCCTGGGGCCGCGTACTCAAGGGCATCCGCGAGGACGAAAACGCGGTCCGGTCCCTCGGCAAGAACGTGTACGCCTACAAAATGCAGGCCCTCATCATCGGTGGCGTGCTCGGCGCCCTGGCGGGCATGATCTTTACGCTCCCCCGCGGCGCAGTCCAGCCGGCCAACTACGGCACCGAACTGACGTTCTTCCTGTACACCTGCCTGTTGCTCGGCGGCCTCGGCACGGTGCTGGGACCCGTCATCGGCGCGATGATCTTCTGGGTGGTGCTGTCCCTCACACAGGGCATCCTGTACGGCCTGATCGAATCCGGCGCCGTCACCTGGCTGAACACAGTCCAGGCCGGCCAGCTGCGTTACATCCTTGTGGGTGTCGCACTGATGCTGCTGATGATCTTCAGGCCCCAGGGCGTCTTCGGTAACAAGAAGGAGCTGGCGTTCGCATGAGCACGCATAGCGAAGAACCCCGTCCGTCGGAGAAAATTGACTACATGACGGACACGCGTCCGATTGCCGCCGGGGACACTGCTCCCGGCTGCAAGAAGCGCGATCCGATCGTGGTGGCGGCAAACGTCACCCGCAGCTTCGGCGGCATCAACGCCGTCGACGTCGAATACCTGGAGATCCCGCGGCACAAGATCACAGCGCTGATCGGCCCGAACGGTGCAGGTAAGACCACCCTCTTCAACCTGCTGACCGGATTCGATATGCCGAACTCCGGCAAATGGGAGTTCGAAGGCAATAGCCTTGCCGGGGTTTCACCCTACAAAGTGGCACGAATGGGGATGGTGAGGACCTTCCAGCTGACCAAGGTCATGGGCAAGCTCACCGTCATGGAGAACATGCGGCTCGGTGGCTCGGAACAGCCCGGTGAGCGCCTCTCCAAGGCCCTGTTCAAGGGCCTCTGGGGCGGCCGGGAAAAGGAGATCACTGCCCAGGCGAACGTCCTGCTTGAGAAGTTCAAGCTGGACGCCAAGAAGGACGACTACGCTGCCTCGCTTTCCGGAGGCCAGCGGAAACTCCTGGAAATGGCACGTTCGCTGATGGTCAGGCCCAAGCTGGTCATGCTGGACGAGCCCATGGCAGGCGTCAACCCGGCGCTGACCCAGTCCCTCCTGGACCACATCAAGAACCTCAAGGCTGAAGGCATGACCGTGCTTTTCGTGGAGCACGACATGAACATGGTGCGCCATATTGCCGATTGGGTGGTGGTGATGGCGGAAGGAAAGATCGTCGCCGAGGGCCCTCCTGGCGAAGTCATGAAGAATCCCGCCGTCATCGACGCTTACCTGGGAGCCCATCACGACGTGGACCTTGGCGACACCGAGGGCATCAAGGAACTTGCAGCCGAGCTGGAAGCCGATGAGGAGTCGATTGTCGGTACTGAGAACGCGGGCATCATCGCCATCGATGTGCTCGAGCAGGAGCTCGAGGAGAATCGTGCGGAAGAACAACGTCGCAGAGAAAAGGACACAGAATGAGCGCCACGAGTGCGGCTCCCGCTGCCGGTAGCGCAGCAACCGACGATTCGGTCGTCAAGGTAACAAACCTCGTTGCCGGCTACCTTCCCGGTGTGAATATCCTCAACGGTTGCAATATCGAGGCTCGCAAGGGCGAACTGATCGGCATTATTGGTCCTAACGGCGCCGGCAAATCGACGCTTCTCAAGGCCATGTTCGGTCTGGTGAAAGTCCATTCGGGCACCGTTGTGGTTCGTGGCCAGGACATCACCGGACTCAAAGCCAACAAGTTGGTGACCAAGGGCGTGGGATTCGTCCCGCAGAACAACAACGTGTTCGCCACGCTGACTATCGAAGAGAACATGCAGATGGGCATGTTCCAGCGCCCCAAAGACTTCGCCGAGCGCTTTGATTTTGTGACCAGCCTGTTCCCCGAGCTCGGCAAGCGCCGGGCCCAGCGGGCCGGGTCGCTCTCCGGCGGCGAACGTCAGATGGTGGCCATGGGACGCGCGCTGATGATGGAGCCCGCCGTCCTGCTCCTTGATGAGCCCTCCGCCGGCCTCTCCCCTGTCAAGCAGGACGAAACCTTCCTGCGGGTGCACGAGATCAACCGGGCAGGGGTTTCGGTGATCATGGTGGAACAGAATGCCCGCCGTTGCCTCCAGATCTGCGACCGCGCCTACGTGCTGGACCAAGGAAGGGACGCCTACACGGGAACCGGGCGGGAACTGATGAAGGACCCCAAGGTGATCCAGCTGTACCTCGGCACCTTGGCGGACGAGGTCTAAGCCATCTCCGTCCAGCCGCCGCCAGGAGCTGCAGAAGGGCCGTCACCGTCCGGTGGCGGCCCTTCTGCAGGCCTGCCGTGGTTCCCCGGTGCCGTCTGGGTGCCTCACCCCCTCGCGCACACAAAGAGAACCCCCGCCCGGTGCAACCCGGGCGGGGGTTCTTTGTGGAGGAAGCGGCTTTACAGCTTGCCGAATTCTTCCTTGGACGGTGCGTACTTGTTATCGTCCTGGTACTCGTAGATGCCGATGTAGGCTTCCGTCGGGTCGCCGGCGTCAGAGAACGTCACCGGACCTGACTGGCCGTCGTAGTCGATGTCCTTGCCGTTGCGGAGCAGCGTGACACAGGAGGCGAAGTCGGTGCACTTCTCACCCGACTCCGAGACCGCCTTGAGCTGCTTGGCAATCTCAACGCCGCTGGTGCTCTTGGCGGCTTCAGTGGCAAGGGCGATCAGGTTCACAGCATCGTAGGATTCACCTGCGTAGCTGTAGTCCTTCAGTGCCGGATCAATGGCGAGCAGTTTCTGCTTGAACGCCTCCTTGGCGAACGTGCCAGGGATGGTTCCCTGGGCGCCCTTCAGGGTCCCGGCCTGGAAGTCCTTGCTGTAGTCGGAGGTGTTGCCGTCCACAAGGAACATCTGGGTGGGCTTGACACCCTTGCCCGTCATCAGCGGCACGATGCTCTTGGCCTGGTCAAAAGTGATCAGGGCGATCGCGTCAGGCTTGGCCGCGATGACCTTGTCCACCTGGCTGCTGAACTGGGAGTCACCCTCGTTGAACAGCTCTTCCGCAACCACTTTGCCACCAGCTGCCTCGAAGGAGGACTTGACGTTGCTGGCAAGGCCGGTTCCGTAGGCGTCGTTGAGTACGATCATGCCCACAGTCTGTGCACCACAGGTGGCCATGTAGTTGCCCAGGACCTTACCCTGCAGCACATCTGAAGGCGCAGTACGCCAGTAGAGGCCCTTGTCATCCCAGGTAGTGAAATCCGGGGAAGTATTGGCGGGCGAGAACTGGATAACACCGGCACCGGTGATCTGGTTGATGACCGTCTTGGAGACACCGGAAGACGCGGCACCAATGATGGCGCTGACGCCCTGGCCGAGGAGCGCACTGGTGGACTGCGTGGCGATGTCTGTCTTAGTGTCGCCGGAGTCACGGTGGATCACTTCCACAGGCTTGCCCAGGACACCCCCGGCATCATTAACTTCCTTGACGCCAAGATTCACACCCGCGATTTCGGGCGGCCCGAGGAAGGCCAGGGAGCCGGTGGTGGGGAGCAGGGAACCCAGCTTGAGCGGCGTTTCCGTGACGGTGGTTGCAGGCGGAACAGCGCCTCCAGCGCCTGCCTTTGCTGTGCTTCCGGGGGCCGCGCCGGGAGCGGGGCAGGAGATCCCAGTTGCTGACGTGGTGGTTTCTGTCGAGCTCGGGGTGGAGGTACCACCACAGGCTGTAACCAGAAAGGCGACGCCGACGCTAAGCGCTGTGAGCTTAGCAAGACGGGGTGCCGCCGGGGAAAGTGAAATCATTGACAATCTCCTGGATCGAAAGGTGCGAACGGCCTTTGACGCGGATGATCAGGTGTTCCTGATTTAACTTCAAGCTAATGCATATCTTCGGCGGATATAAGTGACTGAGGTCACATCCTTATAACAGTCGTTGCATATGCGAAATCAATGAACGGGAGAGGACTGTTGAGATCACGCGGGAGGCGCGGAAGGGCGCATCAGGAGGAACTCCCTAGGGAGAATTTGTACCCCAGGTGGGACTCGAACCCACAACACGCGGATTTTAAGTCCGCTGCCTCTGCCAATTGGGCTACTGGGGCGCCCGGTCAATGGTATCCCGTCATTCGCCCGCAAGCGGTGCGGCGTACCGGAACGTCCCGTGGACCCCGCCGGGCCAGGCCGCCAGCGGGAGCAGCTGGAAGTGGTCGCCCCACGTTTCGTCGGGCGGCAGGACGCCGAAACTTGTAGCCGGCACGAAGCCGAAGCGTGGGTAGTATTCGGTGCTGCCCAGCAACGCAATCCCGCCCTCCCCCGCCGCATTGGCCCGGGCGATGGTGTCATTCATGAGGGCGCTGCCGATCCCATGGCGCTGCAGCCTGGGCGTCACCCCGATGGGCCCGAGCCCCAGCAACCCGTAGTCGCCCACCCAGCCGCGGGTGCTGATCACATGGCCGACTATTTCGTCGTCGAGCACCGCCACCACGCTGAACCCGGGCAGGTAGTCCTCGCACTCGAAGAGTCGGCGGAGCACGTCCACCTCCTCGGGCTCCCCCTCCACCGGCAGGCCCGTGACCGGGGAGACCGCGAACGCCTCGCCCGTCAACGCGAGGATCTTGTCCCTGTCCGCGGCCGTCTCGTTCCTGAGCAGCAGCTCGGGCCGCGGCACGTGCCGGCTGGCCGCTGACAGCTCAGCTAGGGCTTCGACGGCGCGTGGTGCGTCCGCCACCGGCACCAGCAGGTGGTCGTGGTGGAAGCCGGCCAGCACGTTGCAGCTGATCCTGGCGTCGGTCAGGGCCTTCCCGACGGCGGCGGTCAGGCCAACAGCCTCCAGCGCAGAGTGCACTTCCAGGGTGATCCAGGCCGCCACAAAGTCGTAGTGCAGCCCCAGGCTGTCTGCCCTTTCCCGCGGCAGGACGACCGTCAGGCCCTCGGCCTCACGGACGGCAGCTTCGATGCCGGGCTCTAGCGGCCTGCCATGCGGCCACAGGACGTAGACGTACTCCCCCTCCCGCAGTACCGGTTTCAGGGTTGCCAGCAGGGTCTGGAGGTTCTTTTCGCCAGTCATGCTGCCAGTCTAGAAGGGACACCAGGCGGGAAACGCCAAAACGGCGGCTATCCCTCAAGGGGACAGCCGCCGTCGGGCGTTACAAATGCTGGTTCGAGATGCCGGTGTTACTTGGCGTCCGCGGTGACCGACTGCTTGGGGTCCACGCGGGTGGCCTCGGCGGAGCCGGGCTTTGCCGCTCCGGCGGATGCCTCGGGCGCGCTGGCCGCCGGGGCAGGAGCAGCCGCAGCCGGCTTGGGAGCCGGTGTGGCAGCGGCCACGAAGGCACCGCGCGGGTTGTCGAGGTCGATCAGCTGGGTGGTGTCGCGGCCCATAAAGAACGCGAGGATCCAACCCATGATGACGCGGACCTTGCGCTCCATGGTGGGCATGGCCATACCGTGGTAGCCGCGGTGTGCCAGCCACGCGAGCGGGCCCTTGAGGCCGATGCGGCCCAGGATGTTGATGTTGGCAACGCCCTTCCACTCGCCGAAGCCGGCCACAGCACCCAGGTTCTTGTGCTTGTAGTCCTTCAGCGGCTTGTCCCAGCGCGAAGCCCACAGGTTCTTGGCGAGACGCTTGGCCTGGCGAAGTGCGTGCTGGGCGTTCGGGACGCAGGTGCCGTCCGGCAGGCCGCTGCCCGTGAGGTCCGGCACGGCGGCGATGTCGCCGGCGGCCCAGGCGTTGTCAATGATGCCTTCATCACCGGCGATGCGGAGGTCCGGCAGAACGCGGACGCGGCCGCGGGGTTCCAGCGGGAAGTCGGAGGAGCGGATCATCGGGTTGGCCTGCACGCCGGCAGTCCAGACGAGGGTATCGGCTTCGAATTCCTGGGCGAGGGACTTGTCCGGGAGGTTGATGAGCTTCAGGGAGCCCTCAGCGCTGTCCAGGGAGGTGTTCAGCAGAACCTCGATGCCGCGGCTGCGGAGGTGCTCCACAACCCATTCGGCCTGCGGTGCCGTGACCTCCGGCATGATGCGGCCCATGGCTTCAACCAGGACGAAGCGTACTTCTTCCTGGCGGATGCGGGGGTTGTTCTTGACCGCGGCGCGGGCCAGGTCTTCCATTTCGGTGATGCACTCGATGCCGGCGAAGCCGCCACCGACAACCACGAATGTCAGTGCCTTGGCGCGGGCAGCGGGGTCCGCGATGGTGGACGCGGCCTCGAGGCGCTCCAGCACCTTGTTTCGAAGGGCCACAGCCTCTTCGATGGTCTTCAGGCCGATGCCCTTGTCCGCCAGGCCCTTGATGGGGAACGTGCGGGTGATGGCGCCTGCGGCCACCACGATGTCGAAGTAGGGGATCTCGATGTGCTCTCCGCCGTCCGCGGGCGCCACGACGGCGGTGCGGTTGGCGTGGTCGATCGAGGTGACGCTGCCCTGGATGAGTTCAGTCTGCTTCAGGTGCTGGCGGTGCGAGACCACCGCGTGGCGGGCCTCGATGTTGCCGCCGGCCACTTCGGGCAGGAAGGGCTGGTAAGTCATGTAGGGCAGTGGATCCACGAGGGTGACGATGCCACCGGCATTCGCGATCTTCTTCTGCAGTTTGAGTGCTACGTACAGGCCGACGTACCCGCCGCCGACGACGAGTACCCTGGGACGGTCCTGGAGCTCTGGGGTGGTTGCCATGATTTAAGGATACAACAGTTTGTGAAAATCTTCACTAACTACGATTTGCCGCCTGAATCAACGGTTTGGAACGCGCCGGTATCGGGTTCCTCGCGCGCCGCTCCGGGGTTTCGGGCAGCCCTCCGCAGCTGGAGGACTGCTGCCCCGATGATCACCACAAAGAGGATCACTGAACCGATCACGACGGCGGCGCCAACGGCACTGTCACGCTGTGAGGGCGCCTCCGCCGCGGGCACAGTGGGCTCGGGCAGCGTGGGAACGGCACTGGCCACTTCGTCGGTGGGCACCGGTGCCGGCGCACCAAGGTTGCCGCGGCGGTGCACGCGGATCCAGTCCGAGATGGAGCCGAGCGGGTTGGCGGCGGCTTCCGGGACGGAGTCCTTCAGGGCGGCCTCGGCGTTCAGCACGCCAAAGCCGTACAGCGGGTCTTTTCCGGCAGGACCGGCATCCTTGGCCGTGCTGACGATCCGGTTGATGACCTGCTTGGCGCTCATCTCCGGCCACTTGGAACGGATGAGTGCGGCCACACCGGCAACGATCGGGGCAGCTCCGGATGTTCCCGCCCATTCTGCGTAGCCGCCGCCCGGCAGCCCGCCCAGCAGGTTTTCAGCCGGGGCCGCCACACCGATGCTGATCCCCTGGGAGGACGAGTCGACGCTCGCTGTACCCTTGCGGTCCAGGCCGGCGACGGTGAGGACGCCGGGGATGGTGGCGGGAGCCCCGACCTGGAGGTTGCCGCCTATCCGGTTTCCGGCGGCGGCCACGATCACCACATCCTTCTGCTCGGCATAGAGGAAGGCAGCGTCCCAGCTCTGGGGCCACTGCGGCGTGGCGCTGCCCAGCGAAATGTTAATGACTTTGGCCCCGTTGTCCACGGCCCAACGGACCGCTTCCGGGATCTGGTCCTGATCGCTCTTGCCCGCGGGGTTGGCCGATCCCAGCCACGTTGACACGGACAGGATCTCAGCTTCAGGAGCCACGCCAATCATGCCGTCCGGTCCGCCTGCGGCAGCGGGGCCGGGACTGGGCGAAGCGGTGGCGCCGGCGGGCTGGTGGCCGCGGCCGGCCAGGATGGTGGCTACCAGGGTCCCGTGTTCCGGCTTGACCCCCAGGCTTTTCTGCCCGTTGGGGCTGCCGGCCCCGGACGCGTCGAAGCCTCCGGTGACGGCGCCCTTCAGGTCAGGGTGCTGGGCATCCACGCCGCTGTCGATCACCGCGATCTTGACTCCGGCGCCCTTGGAAACTTCCCAGGCCTTCGTAATTCCGGCTTC
The DNA here is from genome assembly GCF_023913835.1 of Pseudarthrobacter raffinosi. Taxonomy (NCBI): domain Bacteria; kingdom Bacillati; phylum Actinomycetota; class Actinomycetes; order Micrococcales; family Micrococcaceae; genus Pseudarthrobacter; species Pseudarthrobacter raffinosi. The sequence goes on from NZ_JAMXBG010000029.1 coordinate 32,665, forward strand.
GCCAAGCCAGTACTGCTTGTCCCGTTCAGCGTCGGCCATGGCCGCGGGCGCCAGGGTCAGTCCTGCGGCCACGCTGACGCCTGCAAGGGTCATCGCCAGGAGAGCTGACGCGGCCCGGCGGAACCGTGCTGTTGCTCTGGTCATGTGGGTTCCCATGCTTTGGTTGGCTGAAGGCCTGGTTAGTGGATGCTCAGGGCAATTCCGTCAAGAATATCGTGTTCACTGGCCGTGGCCGTGACGATCCGGCCCGCGGTGAGTTCATTCAGCCGCTCCAGGATGCGCCGCCACACCAGCCCGCCGGCGCCCATTACGTCGATGCGGCCGGGGTGCATGTACGCCAGTTCGGCACGTTCTCGCCTGGTCATGTGGAGGAGGTCAGTAGCGGCTTCGGTGATGGTGCCGATGGACAATTCCGTCCCGTGGATCGCCGCCGGCGAGTACTCCGTAAGCCGCAGGGCATGGGCGGTGATGGTGGTGATCGAGCCGGCCACCCCGACGACGGCTGTGGCGCGTTCCAGCGGAACGTCCAGCCCCGCCCGGGCGATGGCGGCGTCGATGTCGGCTTCCGCGGCGGCGATCTGCTCCGCCATGGGCGGATCGTCCTGCAGGTGCCGTTCGGTCAGGCGGACGCAGCCGACATCCACGGACTTGGCGGCCGTGACGCCGTCGGAGGTTCCGAGGACGAACTCCGTGCTGCCGCCGCCGAGGTCCACCACCAGCACCTGCTCGCCGTCAAGGATGGGCAGCACGCTGCTGGCCCCGGCGAACGACAGGGCAGCTTCTTCATCGCCCGAGATAACCTCCGGCTCAACGCCCAGCAGTTCCCGGATTCCGTCCACAAAAACCTGGCGGTTGCGCGCGTCCCGGCTGGCCGAGGTTGCCACAAAACGGATGGACTCGGCGCCATACTCACGGATCATGGCTGCGTAATCCCCTGTGGCCGCGAAGGTGCGCTCCAGTGCCTCAGGGGCAAGTTCGCCGGTGGCGTCCACGCCCTGGCCCAGCCGGACAACCCGCATTTCGCGGACAACGTCGGTGAGCTTCGCTGTCCCGTTGCTGCGGTCGATGTCGGCGATGAGCAGGCGGAGCGAGTTCGTGCCGCAGTCGATGGCGGCGACGCGGGTCATGCCCCTGCCCCGTCAGCGCTTGCTGTCTTGAGGACCGGAGCGGGCCGGCCCACGATCTCCGGCAGGCCCTGGGGTCCGTGGCGGCTGAGATCCTTTGACGGGGCCTCCCCTGCGGTGTCCCAGGCGCCGTCGCAGTAGCAGCGGTCCGTTGTCCACCATTCACTGATGCCGGCAATGGCCTCATCCCCCAGCGGGTTCACGCCGGGACCTGCCGCGAGGGAGTGGCCCACCAGGACGTGGAGGCATTTGACCCGGGTGGGCATGCCGCCGGCGGAGATGCCGTCAATCTCCGGGACGGCGCCGATGCCGGAACGCTCGCCGATGGCCGCGCGGGCTCCGAGATAGTCCTCGTGCGCCGCACGGTAGGCGGCCGCGAGGGGCTCATCGGCGCTCAGGCGCTCATTCATGTCGTTCATCAGCCCGGCAGCTTCCAGCCTGGAAACCGCCGACGTGATGACGGGGTGCGTCAGATAAAACGTGGTGGGAAACGGCGTCCCGCTGCTCAGCCGCGGTGCGGTGGCGGCGACGAGGGGGTTGCCACAGACGCAGCGCGCCGGGATTTCCACCACATCGCGCACCGGCCGTCCCAACTGCCTGCTGAGTACTTCAAGATCGTGTGCTGATGGCTGGCGGGACTTCTCCGGCGCAGTCGCCGTGTTTTCTTCCACTGGCGCGGGCCATCCTTCCTCTAGCTGTTCAGTCTGTGGCCGCACGCCTGATGGACTCCCACAGGGAATCCACCCACGGCAGATCGGCGGGGTCTTGTGCTGCTGTGGCGGTCAGGCTACTGCTTGTTCCGGCCGGCAGATCGCCACCGAAGACCCAGTAGCCGGATTCACCCGGCATAACCATGTTAATGCGGTCGCGGGCCTGCTGTTTCACGTAGTTCGGATCCTGCCACCGTGAGATCTGCTGCCGCAGGCCGTCCTGCTCGGCCTGGCGGGCGGCAATATCGGCGCTGAGGGCGGCGAGCTCGGCCCGTTTGTCGAAGAAGATCTTCACGGTGGGTGCCAGCATGATGGTGATGGCAATCATGACCACCGCCAGTGCCAGCATGCGGCCGGAGAACGCCTTGGCGGGCACCGGCTGGCTGTCATCCTGCGTGGTGTCAGGCTTCGGTGTCTTGCCGGCGGCGTCACCGCTGTGGCCGCTCCCCTGCCCTTTGCTTGCCGGGAGCCTGGTGTCCGATGCGGATGTTCCGGCGCTGAACGCCGGGCCGGTTTTGCCCTTGTTCCCGCCCTTTGCGCTGCTGGCTGTACCGCCAAAATCGGCGCGGATGACGCCGGCGTCTTCCGTGGCTGGGTCCGTGGTGGCCTGATGCCTCGAAGCGGCTTTGGGAACTTTGGGACGGCGGGTGGCCATGACACTCCTGAAACGTGCGGCCTGCCTCTGGCCGCAACTCTGCGCTTGATGCCGGCTCAATCAATGCCGGCTAAACAAAAACCGGTGGCTATGGTCTTTCAACCATAGCCACCGGTCAGAGGTTTACGCGGCTACTAGCCCTTGAAACGCGGGAAAGCGCTGCGGCCGGCGTAGCGTGCGGCGTCGTCGAGTTCCTCTTCGATGCGCAGGAGCTGGTTGTACTTGGCGACCCGCTCGGAGCGTGCCGGGGCACCGGTCTTGATCTGGCCGGCGTTGGTGGCCACCGAGATGTCGGCGATGGTGGTGTCCTCGGTCTCGCCGGAGCGGTGCGAGGTGATGGTGGTGTAACCGGCGCGCTGTGCCAGGCTGACGGCGTCCAGCGTTTCGGTCAGTGAACCGATCTGGTTGACCTTGACCAGGAGCGAGTTGGCGGTCTTGGTGTCGATGCCGCGCTGCAGGATGGCCGGGTTGGTGACGAAGAGGTCATCGCCGACGAGCTGGACCTTGTCACCGATGCTGTCGGTGAGGGTCTTCCAGCCGTCCCAGTCGTTCTCATCCAGGGGATCCTCGATGGAAACCAGCGGGTAGTCGGCCACGAGCTCGGCGTAGTAGGCGCTCATCTCGGTGGCGGACAGTGCCTTGCCCTCGAACTGGTAGGCGCCGTCCTTGAAGAACTCGGAGGAGGCGACGTCCAGTGCCAGTGCGATGTCCTTGCCCGGGGTGTAGCCGGCGTTCGTGATGGCTTCCTGGATCAGGTCCAGCGCAGCACGGTTGGACGGCAGGTTAGGCGCGAAGCCGCCTTCGTCACCCAGGCCGGTGGACAGGCCCTTGGCCTGCAGGACGGACTTGAGGTTGTGGTAGACCTCGACGCCCCAGCGGAGGCCCTCGGAGAAGGTCTCGGCGCCGATCGGGACGATCATGAATTCCTGGATGTCCACGTCGGAGTCGGCGTGCGAACCACCGTTGAGGATGTTCATCAGCGGAACCGGCAGGACGTGCGCGTTGGGGCCGCCCAGGTACTTGTACAGCGGCAGGTCTGCTGAGGCGGCAGCGGCGTTGGCAACGGCCAGCGAAACGCCCAGGATGGCGTTGGCGCCGAGCTTGGCCTTGTTGGGCGTGCCGTCCAGGTCAATCATGGCCTGATCGATGCTGCGCTGGTCGGTGGCGTCGAAGCCGGTCAGTGCCGGAGCGATCTGGTCGATGACAGCGTCAACGGCCTTCTGGACACCCTTGCCGAGGTAACGTCCCTTGTCTCCGTCACGGAGCTCAACAGCCTCGTGCTCACCGGTGGAGGCACCGGAGGGTACTGCCGCGCGGCCGATCTGGCCATCGGAGAGCAGTACTTCAACTTCTACGGTCGGGTTTCCGCGGGAATCGAGGATTTCGCGGGCGTGGATGGCATCGATAAGCGCCATGGATGTGCTCCTTATGGGCGATTTTGGGGGAACGAACAGCTGGAAAAAGCGTTAAGTCTGGGACGTCCTCGTCAGGACCAAGCCTAGTCGAGAGTGGTGCACGTTACGGAACCCTATCCATCACCCGGACGTCATGATGGCGACGCGAACTGGCGCCGAATGGCGCCCCGAAGGGCACGTTCGGCGTCGAATCCCTTGGCACGGGCAGAGCCGACGACGGCGAGCAGCAGGTCGCCGAGCTCCTCCTCCGTCGTTGCGGTTTCGACTTCCGGGGTTTCCGCAAGCTCAACCACAGTTCCGGCCCGCTCGGCCCGGTCAAGGAACTTCTGCGCCTTCGCCAGGGCCGGCAGCGCGTCCGGGATCCCTTCAAAGGGCCCCGTTCGCTCCGGACGTTCCGCAGTCTTCACGGCGTCCCACTTCCGGACAATCTCGGCCACCGAGGCAGGGAAGGTGTCCTGCAGCGTGCCGTCAGGCCGGAAGACATGGGGATTGCGGCGGACCATTTTGGCACTCAGCCCGCGGGCGACGTCGTCGAACGTGAACGTGCCGCACTCCTCGGCGAGCCGGGCGTGCAGCACTACCTGAAGCAGCACATCGCCCAGTTCGCCGCGAAGCTCGGCGTCATCCGCGCCGGTCTCGATGGTCTCGGCAACCTCAAAGGCCTCCTCTAGGAGGTACTCCACCAGCGAGGCATGAGTGAGGGCGCCCATCCACGGGCAGTGCTCCCGCAGCTGGGCTACGACAGCGACCAGCCTGTCGATGGGAGCCTGCTCAGCCAAGGTTGTCGTAGGCGTCGTTGATGTACTCCACCAACGCTTCCTTCTCTTCAAGCGGCAGGAAGGAGGCCTCGGCAGCGTTCAGCGTGAGCTCCAGCAGATCGTCGAGGTCGTAGTCGAAGGTTTCCACGAGGAGTTCGAACTCGTCCGTCAGGGTGACGCCGCTCATCAGCCGGTTGTCGGTGTTGATGGTGACGTTGAAGCCCAGCTGGTACAGCATGTCCAGCGGGTGGCTCTCGATGCCCTCGCCGAAACCGGCGATCGCTCCGGTCTGGAGGTTCGATGACGGGCAGATCTCCAGGGCGATGCCGCGGTCGCGGATCCAGCTGGACAGGTCGCCCAAGGTGACCAGGCCGATGCTGTCCTCGTCGCTCACCGTGCTGTCGTCGTCTTCGTCGTCGAACTCCACCATGATGTCCTCGGCGATGCGGACGCCGTGGCCCAAGCGCAGTGCCCGGCCGTCAACGAGGGCGGACTGGATGCTTTCGAGTCCGGCGGCCTCGCCGGCGTGTACCGTCGCGGGGAAGTTGTGCTGGGCGAGGTACGTGAAGGCGTCCTTGAACCGGGACGGGAGGAAGCCGTCTTCAGCCCCGGCGATGTCAAAGCCCACAGCGCCCTTGTTGCGGTGGCGGACAGCCAGTTCCGCGATTTCCTGGCCACGGTCTGCGTGGCGCATGGCGGTGATCAGCTGACCCACCTGGATTTCGCGGCCGCTTTCGGTCACGGCGTCCACGCCGGCTTCGAGGCCATCCTGGACTGCTTCAACAACCTCGTCCAGGGACAGGCCCTTCTGGAGGTGCTGCTCCGGTGCCCAGCGCACTTCGCCGTACACCACGCCGTCGTCCGCGAGGTCCTCCACGAATTCCTTGGCGACGCGGATGAGGCCTTCCTTGGTCTGCATCACGGCGACTGTGTGGTCGAACGTCTCCAGGTAGCGGACCAGCGAGCCGGAGTCCGCGGACTCGCGGAACCACTCGCCCAGGGCCACCGGATCGGTAGAGGGCAACGTGTGGCCAACGGCCTCGGCCAGTTCGATGATGGTGGCTGGACGGAGACCACCGTCCAGGTGGTCGTGGAGCGAAACCTTAGGCAGGCTCTTCAGGTCGAAATCGATGGCAGGGGCAGCGTCAACAATAGGCTCAGTCACCTTCCAACCTTAGGGTCGGGAAGCGGCTTATGCCAGCCGCTACTGTCCGCGCTGCTCAGCCTCAGCCGGGGAGGACGCCAGCAGCGGCGAAGCCGCGGTGTGCGCGGGCAGGGCACCTTCCGGGCCGCCGTCGAGCCATTCATCCACAGTTTCGGCGTCATTGCGGGCCAGGTGCTTGTGCCACCAGCGCAGGAGGTGGTCGATCAGGATGCCCAGCACGATCGCGAACACCACGGCAATGCCTGCGCTGAGCAGCGGGTTGTGGTGGAGCCAGGGGAACGAACTGGCCAGGATCCCGATGCCGATGGAGTACCCCACCCACGTGATGCAGGCGAAGGCATCCAGCAGGAAGAACCGGCGGTGCGCGAAGCCGGTACTGCCGGCCACATAGTTGACCGCCACCCGGCCCCAGGGAATATAGCGCGCCGTGAAGATCAGGACGGCGCCGCGTTTTTCGAGTTCATACCGTGCCCAGCCGAAGGCCTTCTGCACTTTGGGACGCCGCATCCACTTCCAGCGGTTGAGGCCGATCCTGCGGCCGAGCATAAAGGCCATGTTGTCGCCGGCGATGGCACCGACCAGTGCTGTCGCGCCCAGGATCCAGAGATTCGGTTCACCGCTGTGCCGGGAAAACGCGGCCAACGCCACAATCAGCGTCTCACTGGGGACCACCATGGCAAAGCCGTCGATGAAGAAGAACACCAGAAGGACCGGGTAGATCCACCATTGGCCCGCTGCATGGAGCACGGCCTCATTAATAAACTCCACGCGGGTCTTGCTCCTAGACGAAATGATGCAGCCGGAAGTGACGTAAGTCGCTCTTCAGTGTCCCATGCCCGGGACCCTGCCCGCTACGCACGGACGCCGCAAACCCTAGGGTTCCGGATCCTTCAGGCGCTCCACCACAGGAACCTTTCCCCGGATGCGGTTAATGATCAGATCCACCACGATTCCAAGGCCCACGGCGCAGACGATTGCGATGGCCGCGCCGAGCAGATGGTTGTTCTCGAACCACTGGCCGAAGAACAACCCGATACCCACCGAGTAGGAGGCCCAGAGCGTGGCGGAAAGGACCGTCAGGCCGACGAAACGCAAGTGGTGATAGTGGGTCACGCCCGCGGTGAGGTTAACGGCAACCCTTCCGATAGGGATGAACCGCGCCACCAGGATGAGCGACGCCGGCCGCTTCCTCAGCTCGTCTCCTGCCCATCGGAAGGCACTTTGCATCCGCGGTCCGCGCATCCAGTGCCAGCGCCGGGTACCCACCCGGCGGCCAATGACATACGCGATGTTGTCGCCTGAGAAGGCGCCCAGGCCCGCGACGGCCATCAGCAGCCAGGGATTGGGGACGTCCGCGGTGGCGGCCACTGCGGCCAGCCCCACCACCACGGATTCACTGGGGATAGGCGGGAAAAACCCGTCGATCAGGCAGCAGGCCAGCACAAGGAGGAGCACCCACGGCTGCCCGGCGGCGGCAAGGATGAATTCATTGATGGCCTGCATTGTCCCTATGCTATTCGGTCGATGATGAGCTGCTGGGCCGGGCGCGACCCTTCCGGGGCAACCGTGACGGCGTGTTCAAGAGATTCCTTGGCGCGTGCGAACTTTTCCGGCGTGTCCGTGAGCAGCGTCATCAGCGGCTCGCCGGCACGGACCGTGGCACCAGGCTTTGCATGCATGCGGATCCCTGCACCGGCCTGGACGGCGTCTTCCTTGCGGGCACGTCCCGCGCCGAGGCGCCACGCCGCAACGCCCACTGCCAAGGCATCGAGCCCTACCAGGACACCGTCGGCCGGGGCGTAGATGACCTCGGATTCCTTGGCGACCGGCAGCTTGGCGCGCGGATCTCCGCCCTGCGCTTCGATCATCCGGTTCCAGACGTCCATGGCCCGGCCGTCCTTCAACGCGGCGCGCGGATCGGCGTCGTGTACGCCAGCGCAGGCCAGCATTTCTTCGGCCAGCCGGACGGTGAGTTCGACGACGTCTTCCGGGCCGCCGCCGGCCAGGACCTCCACGGATTCCTCCACTTCGATCGCGTTGCCTGCGGTGAGGCCGAGCGGGGTGTTCATGTTGGTCAGCAGCGCCACGGTGTTCACTCCCGCGTCCTTGCCGAGGGCCACCATGGTTTCGGCCAGTTCGCGTGCCCGGACCTCGTCCTTCATAAAGGCTCCACTACCCACCTTCACGTCCAGGACCAGGGACCCCGTGCCTTCGGCGATCTTCTTGCTCATGATCGAGGAGGCGATCAGCGGGATCGCCTCGACCGTGCCGGTGACGTCCCGCAGTGCGTAGAGCTTCCTGTCCGCCGGCGCCAGCCCCGCCCCTGCAGCGCAGATCACGGCGCCCACGTCCTGAAGCTGCGCCATCATTTCGTCGTTGCTCAGGGCCGCCCGCCAGCCGGGGATCGATTCCAGCTTGTCCAGGGTGCCGCCGGTGTGGCCCAGCCCGCGGCCGGACAGCTGCGGCACGGCCACGCCGAACACTGCCACCAGCGGTGCCAGCGGCAGCGTGATCTTGTCCCCCACTCCCCCGGTGGAATGCTTGTCGCTGGTAGCCTTCACACCGCCGTCGGGCCGCCGGAGGCCGCCGAAGTCCATCCGTTCGCCCGAGGCGATCATCGCCGCCGTCCAGCGCGAAATTTCGGCGCGGTCCATGCCGTTGAGCAGGATGGCCATGTTCAACGCGGCCATCTGTTCGTCGGCGATGACCCCGCGGGTGTACGCGTCAATGGTCCAGTCGATCTGCTCCGGGCTCAGGGCGCCCCGGTCCCGCTTGGTGCGGATGATGTCGACGGCGTCGAATGCCTCAGTTGCCTGTGTCACCTTGGATCCTCCAGGTTTTGGGGACCAAATGCGTCGGGCAGCACCTGGTCCATGGTTTTGATGCCTTGGGTGGTCATAAGCTCCATGTCAGGCGCGCGGAATTCATAGAGAAGCTGCCGGCAGCGGCCGCACGGCATCAGCACGTTGCCCGCAGCGTCTACGCAGTAGAAGGCGCGCAACAACCCGCCGCCGGTCATGTGCAGGTTTCCCACCAGGGCACATTCAGCACACAGGGAGAGCCCGTAGCTGGCGTTCTCCACGTTGCAGCCGCTGACCAGCCGCCCGTCCTCGGTGAAGGCCGCGGCCCCCACCGGGAACTTCGAATACGGGGTGTAGGCGTTTTTCATGGCGTCCACGGCCGCGGCCTCCAAGGCCTGCCAGTCGATGGGAAGCGAAACCCGATCCTGTTCCACGGCCGTCAACCCTTGACATACGGGATGCCGCTGGCTGCCGGTGGCCGGGACCTGCCCACCAGCCCGGCCACGGCCAGCACCGTCACCAGGTAGGGCAGCATGGCCATGAACTGGCTCGGCACCGGGGTTCCGATGATGGTCACAATGCTCTGCAGGTTGTCTGCAAAGCCGAACAGCAGGGCGGCGAAGAACGCGCCGATCGGGTTCCAGCGTCCGAAGATCAGCGCGGCGAGTGCGATGAAGCCTCGTCCGCCGGAGATCTCCTTCGTGAAGCTGTCGATCGCCACGAGCGTGAAGAACGAGCCACCGATTCCTGCAATGGCACCACCCAGGGTCACGTTCCAGAAGCGCGTGGCGTTGACCTTGATGCCCATCGTGTCGGCTGCCTGCGGGTGTTCACCCACAGCGCGGACCCGAAGGCCCCACTTGGTTTTGAACAGCCCAACCCAGACAACGATGACGGCGACGTACATCAGATAGCCAACCAGCGACTGCTTGAACAGGATGGGGCCGAGGATCGGGATTCCGGAGAGGATGGGAATCTGGACGATGTCCAGGCCGGGCGGTGAGTTGAACTTGGCTTTGTCCGCCTGCATAACAGTGCTGAACAGGAAGCCGGTGACGCCGGAAATCAGGACGTTGAGCACCACGCCGACGATGATTTGGTTGACCAGGTACTTGATGCTGAACACCGCAAGCACCATGGACACCGCCGCGCCGGCCACAGCGGCCGCAAGCAGGCCCACGAAGGGGTTCTGCGTAATGCTGGCCACGATTGCCGCGGTGAAGGCGCCGCCCAGGAGTTGGCCTTCGATGGCGATGTTGACTACCCCGACCCGCTCGCACAGCACGCCGGACAAAGAGCCGAACACCAGCGGGACGGCCAGGGTGACCGAACCGGCGATGAGTCCGGCCAGCGAAATGCTGGGCGTCCGGGCACCGCCCACCACCCAGATGAGGAAGGCTGCCACAAACAGCACCGTAAAAGTGACGGTCAGCCAGGCCGGAGTGGGCCGGGCCTTGGTCTTCAGATAGACGGCATAGGCCGCCAGCCCAAGCATCAGGACCGAGAGGACGATGCCGCCCGGCATTGCAGGAACCTCCAGCGTGGGCAGCTGGAAGAAATCCCCGCCGGTGGAAATTCCGAACCTTGCGGTCTGCGCTGATCCCATCAGGCCGAAGAAAACAAAAGCGACGAGTCCCAGCGCCGAGAGCAGGACGGGGGTTTTCCAGAGCACAGGTTTGCCGGATGTTGGCTGGGCCTCGTCGGCCTGGGGCGATGTTCCGGGCGTTCCGCGTCCCGGCAGGGGCGATGTTGCTGTTGCGCTCATGCTGCGCCTCCGGTGGTTGCTGCCTGCTGGGATTTGCCGGCCTTGGCCGGCTTCTTGCGGCGGGGGTTCAGCCCGAAGACTGCCCGCACCAGCGGCGGGGCCGCGATAAAGAGGACAATCAGCGACTGGACCACCAGAACGATGTCGATGGGCGTTCCGGTCTGGATCTGCATCTGCACGGCACCGGCGCGGAAGGCGCCGAACAGCAGGCCGGCAGCGAAGGTGCCCCACGGCGTCGAACGTCCCAGCAGCGCCACCGTGATGGCGTCAAACCCGTACGTTGCAGCGACGCCGTCTGTCAGGACCTTTTCCGTGCCCGCCACCTGGGCCACTCCGGACATTCCGGCGAGTGCGCCGGCTATTGCCATGACCAGGATGGTGGATCGCGAGACGTTGATGCCGGCGGTCAGCGAGGCCTTGGGGTTGGCCCCGACTGCCCGGAATTCAAAGCCGACGGTGGAGCGGTTCAGCAGCCACCACACCAGGACGGTGGCCGCGATGGCCAGGACAAAGCCAAGGTGCAGGCGGTACTGCGAGCCGAAAATCTGGGGGTAGATCGCGGTGGGATCCAGGATGGGCGAGATCGGGTTCGACTCCCCCGGGCGCTGGAACGCCGGCGTGTTCAGCAGGTACCGCAGGAAGTAAAGGGCGATGTAGTTGAACATGATGGTCACGATGACTTCGTGGGCACCTGTCCTGGCTTTGAGAAGGCCAACCAGGCCACCCCAGAGAGCGCCGCCCATGATGCCCGCAACCAGCACCAGCAACAGGTGCAGGCCCAGGGGAAGGTGCAGGGCAAAACCAACCCAGGCCGCCAGGATGCCTGCCATGATGATCTGGCCCTGGGCACCAATGTTGAACAGGCCTGCCCGGAACGCGAGGGCAACGCCCAGGCCAGCCGTGATGAGCGGTGTGGCGATGGTGAGAGTCTCCATCATGGGTGCGAACCGGGCGGCCAGGCTGGAACCCCTCGGGTTGAAGACGGACCCCTGGAACAACGCCACATAGGACCGGGTGGCAGCGTCCCAGACCGCGGAAAGGAAATCGGTGGGCCGGGCGAAAATGTACGACGACGTGGCACCGACGCGTTCGTCCGTGGCGGCAATGAGCAGTCCGCCGATCACGAGTGCCAGCAGCACCGCCAGGACTGAGACCATGCCGCTGCCGGTGAAGATCTTCCGGAGCAGCGTGTCCGGCCCGCCGGGCAGCTTTCCGCTTTGGGCACTGGCTGGTAAGGCTGAAGGGCTGATGGTGCCGCCGGCCGTGTCCACGGCCACCCCTGCGGCGGTTTCGTCCGCCGCCGGGGTCGGCTGGTGCGGTTTCGGGTGCTGGTCAGCATGTTTAGGGGGATGCTTTTCAGACATGATCGCCTCCTTCGGGGCTGGAGGCTGCACGGCGTTCTGCGGTAGCGGCATCCTTCGTGTCGGCCGGGGGCGTTTCAGTGGCCGGTGTGTCAGCTTTCACCGGGCCGGCATGGTCTGCGCTGGCCGCGTCTTCCGCGGAGATCCCTGCCATCATCAGGCCCAGGACATCGCGTCCGGTGCCTGCGGGGACGATTCCCACAAGTTTGCCCTTGTAGAGCACGGCGATACGGTCGGCGAGTTCCATGACCTCATCCAGTTCGGTGGAGATGATCATGACCGGTGTGCCCTGGTCACGTTCGGACACGATCCGCTTGTGCAGGAACTCGATGGACCCGACGTCCACGCCGCGGGTGGGCTGGGAGGCGATAAAGAGGCGCAGCGGCCGGGACAGTTCCCGCGCCATGACCACCTTTTGCTGGTTGCCGCCCGAGAGGGTGCCGGCGGCCAGCAGGCCCGAGGGCGTCCGGACATCGAACTCATCGATCCGCGATTTCGCGTTCTCCAGGACCTTTGCCGGGCTCATGCTGATGCCCTTGGCAAACGGTGGCTGATCGTAACGGTCAAGGATCAGGTTTTCGGCGATCGAGAACGTGCCGATCAGGCCATCGACAGACCTATCTTCCGGGACGAAGCCGACACCGGCGTTGAGGACGTCCTTCACGCTGCGGCCCACGAGCTCCACGTTGTCCAGGAGAATGGAGCCCTGCACGCGGTCCTGCAGCCCGAGGATGGCTTCGGTCAGTTCGGTCTGCCCGTTGCCTTGGACGCCCGCAACCGCCAGGATCTCTCCGCGCGCAATGTCGAAACTGATGCCGTCCACGGTGTGCTGACCGTTCGGAGCAATGACTGTGAGGTCCTTGACCTGGAAAGTCTTCTCCTTGGGGCTGGCGGGGGCTTTGTCGAGCGTGAGGCTGACGGCGCGGCCCACCATCATGGAGGCCAGCTCTGCTGTGGAGTCACCAGGACTGGCCGAACCCACAACTTTGCCGCGGCGGATCACGGTGATGGTGTCCGAGACGGCTTTCACTTCACGCAGCTTGTGCGAGATGAAGACAATCGAGGTTCCGCTGGACTTGAGCTGGCGCATGATGTCCAGCAGTTCGTCCGTTTCCTGGGGCGTCAGCACTGCCGTGGGCTCATCCAGGATCAGTACCCTGGCGTCGCGGACCAGTGCCTTGATGATTTCCACACGCTGCTGGACACCCACGGGGAGGTCCTCCACCAGCGCGTCGGGATCGACGTCGAACCCGTAGCGGTCGGAAATCTGCTTGATCTTGCGGCGGGTGTCCTCCAGATTGAGGAAGCCGCCGGCCTTGGTGGTCTCGGCTCCAAGGGCCACGTTCTCCGCGACGGTGAAGACGGGGACCAGCATGAAGTGCTGGTGCACCATGCCGATCCCGGCGGCCATGGCGTCGCCGGGCCCGCGGAACGAAACCGGTTTGTCGTCGATGAGGATCTCGCCCTCGGAGGGCTCGTAGAGCCCATACAGCACATTCATCAGGGTGGACTTGCCGGCCCCGTTCTCGCCCAGCAGACAGTGGATCTGTCCGGGTTCAACCACCACGTCAATGTGGTCGTTGGCGAGCAGGGAGCCGAAGCGTTTGGTGATCCCTCTGAGTTCAAGTTTCAAAACTCTGACCAATCTCGAAGCGTCCGTACAGGAACCGGACGGGATAGGAGGCTGCAGCACCAGCCTAGTGCCTGCAGCCTCGGGTGGGCGGTAGCGCGGAGGCCTGCATTGCAACGCAAAGCGCCACCTCCGGGCAGTCGAAGACCATCCGGGGGCGGCGCTTGGCGAGGATGCCTATACCTTGGGACTTGCTGCTGACTCGACCTTCAGCTTGCCGTCGACGATGTCTTTCTTGAGCTGGTCCAGCTCGGACTTCAGATCGGCAGAGACCTGGGAGTCGAAGCTGTGGAACGGTGCCAGCTGGACGCCGTCGTTCGCCAATGTGCCCACGTAGGGCGTGTTGGTGAACTTGCCTTCCTTGTCTTCCTTCACTACGGTCTCAACGGCCTCGCCCATGAGCTTCATGACCGAGGACAGCATGATGTCCTTGTATTCCGGTGCAGTGAGGAAGCCATCGGAGTCCACCCAGATCATCTTGACGTCCTTGCCTGCCGCCTTCGCTTCGTTCAGGGCTGCGCCGGCGCCCTTGCCCACCGGACCGGCTACGGGCATCACGATGTCCGCGCCCTGGTCCAGGAAGTTCTGGGTGAGCTGCTTGCCAACGTCCTGCTTTTCGAAGTCACCGGTAAAGCTGCCGTCCTGTGAGGCTTTGTCCCAGCCAAGGACTTTGACGCTGGTGCCCTTCTTCTCGTTGTAGTACTTCACGCCGTCGGCATAGCCGTCCATGAAGATGGTGACCGTGGGGATCTTGATGCCGCCAAAGGTGGCCACGGTTCCGGTCTTGGTGGTGCCTGCAGCGAGGTAACCGGCCAGGAACGCAGCCTGGGAGGTGTCGTAGATGATGGGCTTGACGTTGCTGATGGGCGTGTCGTAGCCGAAGTCGATGATGGCGAAGTGGCTCTCCGGGTTTGCCGCGGCCTGGGTCTTCGTGGCGTCACCCAACAGGAAGCCGATGGTCAGGGTGAGGTCGCAGTTAGCGGCAACCATGGCACGGAGGTTTGGCTCATAGTCGTTGTTGGTCTTGGACTCGACCTGGTTGACCTTGATGCCCAGGTCCTTCTCAGCCTTCTTCAGTCCATCGTAGGAGGACTGGTTGAACGACTGGTCATCGAATCCGCCGGAGTCGGAAACGATGCAACCGGTGTAGTCTGTGGCCGTCGCGGTGGGGCTGCCGGCTTCGGGCGGCGCACCGCAACTGGTCAGCAGGAGTGCGGTAGCACCCATGGTGGCCACGCTAGTGTTCCGTGTTAATGGTTTGTTTGCGTTTCATCTTGCCCAGGAGATAGTCCGCTGATTTGGTCCAGGTGAATGGTTTGGCGTCCTGGTTGTAGTTCTCG
>NZ_JAMXBG010000027.1:0-49851 GCF_023913835.1 Pseudarthrobacter raffinosi
CAAATCCCCAGACGCACTCATCGCGTTGGCCATGCTCAGCCTCGGCGGTCCCAAACCAATGCTCCCGGGCCGAAATTAACCCACGGAAGAGTCAGGAGAGCCAGTTTTTGTCCACATAACGGCCCCTTCGCCCCCGGAAAAACGGATCATCTGGGCAAAAACTCGAGAGGAAGAAAGTGTCCCTCCCCAACTGCTTCAGCCGGGGAGGGGCGCCTCTCTGTTTAAAGCTGGCCCGCCGTCAGGCGCTCCAGATTAGTGCTAGCCGCGCAGGCACTGCTGGTACTGGATCCAGGCAACGCCGTAACGGATCCACCCCAGGACGTCGTACCACTTGGTGGGCGGTACCGGTGCCGTGCAGACCGGCGGAACCGGTCCGCTGGCAGCCACCTGGACTGCCGCCTTCACCACAGTGCCGGACTCGGCAGCCGTGAGCGCCAGGGTTCCGGATCCTGAAGCAGCGCCGGCAGGAACGGCGAGATTCACGGCGGCGGCGCCGGCAGAAACCGGCACCGTGCCAAGGTCCGTCACAGTCCCGGCGCTGTCGGTGAACACCGCAGCCAGCGACGTATTCACCGGGCTGCCCAGCGAGGTGAGGTCCAGTTTGGAAACCGCCAGGGTGATGGCGTCCCCGGCCTTGACCTCGGCTGCCGTGGTGTTCACCGCGGCCACCGTCCGCCGGGCGAAGTCCGGCGACACGGGGTTGTGACCCTGCAAGTACGTGATCCAGGCGTCCCGGTCCACCAGACCCGAATCCTTGGTGCCGGTTCCGTCCTTGAAGACTCGGAAGTTGTCGCCACCGGTGGCCAGGAAGCTGAACGTCCCGATCCGGTAGGACTTCGCCGGATCGATCAGCGCATCGGCCACCCGGATGGAGGTGATCCGGTCACCGGCGGCGCGGGTGGCGTCGTACGTGTAGTTGACGTTCCTGGACAGGCCCAGCTGCTGGTAGGCGCGGCTGGGGACCGTGCCGTCAGCGTTGGTCTGCCACTGCTGCTCCAGGAGTGCCTTGAACTGCGCACCGGTCACGGACGTGGTCCACAGGTTGTTCACAAACGGCAGGACCGAGTTGGCCTCCGAGTAGGTGATGGTGCCGTCCGGGGCGTAGTACAGCTCGTTGCGGAGGCCGCCGGGATTGACGACGCCGATTTCCGCGGCGCCCAGCTCAGCCGGCTGGAGCGACTCCAACAGTGAGTCGGCCACCAAGTTGCCCAGCGTGGATTCGCTCGCACGGTCATCGCGCTTGGCGGGGCCGCCGGCGGGGTCCGGGGTGAACGCTGTCGTGATATCTGCGGTCAGTGCACCCACCGGCTGGTTGCCGATCGCGGCGGCGTCGGCCAGGGCTTTCTTCACAATGGCATCTACCGCTGCCACCCGCGGGTAAGCGGCTACGAGGCCGGCGGCGGCATCTGTGGTCCGCCTGACGTTCCCGGCCTTCGAGGCGGTGACTTCCTTGGTGGCCGTATCCACCGTGAGCTGGATCTGGCCGATGTTCTCGCCGTAATTGCCGGTCTGGACAATCGGACGGGTCTTTCCGTAAGCCCCGGGGACCGGTGCGTTCCAGGCGTATTCCTTGTGCGTGTGGCCGGTGAAGATGGCGTCCACCTCGGGGGAGGTTTCGGTGACCAGCTTCGCGAACGGGCCGCCCGCTGCCACTTCCTGCTCGAGGGTGGCGCCGTCCGGCGTTCCTGAACCGGCGCCGTCGTGGTTTTCCGCGATGATCACGTCGGCGAGGTTCTCCGCCGTGATCCTGGCAGCCACGCGGTTGATGGCGTCCACAGGATCGCCGAATTCAAGATCGGCGATGCCGGCAGGCGTCACCAGGGACGGGACTTCCCGGGTGACGGTGCCGATGACGGCGACCTTCACGCCGTCCATGTCCAGCACGGTGAATTCCGGCAGGACCGGTTCCGTGGTTCCCTTCTTGTAAACGTTCGCCCCGAGCAGCGGGAACGTGGCGTTGGTGCCGCCCGCGATGACGCGGTCGCGCAGGTCCGCCCAGCCGCCGTCGAACTCGTGGTTGCCCACGGCGGAAGCGTCCAGCTCCAGCGCGTTCAGCACATCGATGGTGGGCTGGTCCTTGGCAACGGCCGAGGCGAACAGTGATGCCCCGATGTTGTCGCCGGCGGACAGGAAGGCCGTGGCCCCGGGTGCGGCGGCGCGCAGCTTCTCGATGGTGCCGGCGAACAGCACCGTGTTGGTGTCGATGCGGCCGTGGAAATCGTTGATGCCCAGGAAGTTCAGCTCAACGCTGGCCGGCGTGACCGGGCCGGCAGGCAGGTCAAGGCCCACCACCACAGGATCGTGATCGCTGGCGCGGTACTGATCCGGCGCATAGTAGTTGGTCACATTGTTGTTATACCGGCTGTACTCCAGCGCCACGGACTCTACGGAGTTGATGTTCCAGATGTCCGCGCCGGTGACCACCGCATCAGCGCCGGGGGAGGCCAGGATGTGGTCCAGCGAACCCGCCAGGCCGCCGAAAAGGTAGGAGTGCTTCGCGGAGCCGTCGGCGTTCGTCGCTTTGCCGTCCTGGTTGACGTAGCCGGCGTCCGTGAAGACATTCATCGGGTCTTCCTGGGCGTAGGAGTTGAAGTCGCCGATCAGGAAAACCTTGTCCGTGCCCTTGGTTGCCTGCAGCCCGGCGGCGAAGTCCAGGAGCGACTTGGCCTGGGCGGTGCGGGCGAGGTTGGACGCGCCCTGGCCCTTGTCCGTGTCATCCGGCGTTGCTGCCGAACCCTTGGACTTGAAGTGGTTGGCGATGGCGATGAATTTCTTGTCGTCCCCGGCGCCTACGGGCTTGAAGGCCTGCGCCAGCGGCTTGCGGGCGTTGGCGAAGGCGACAGTGTCGTTGTGGATGATGGACTCTTCCACAGGTTCGGCCACGGCCTTCTTGAAAATGAACGCGGTGCGGATCATGTCCTCGTCGGCCAGCGGGGGAGCGTTGGCGGGTGTCCGCACGTAGTCCCAGATGCCGGGGGTCGCGATGTTGAGGGCGTCCACCAGTTTGGCCAGGGCGTCGTCGCGGTCCTTGCCGAACTGGGCGGAGTTTTCAATTTCCATGAGGGACACCACGTCGGCGCCGGTCTTGGTGATCGCGGCGACGATCTTGTCCTGCTGGCGGAGGAAGTTCTCCGCGTTTGCCGCGCCGCGGGCATCGCAGCCGCCCTGGACCGTGATGGGGTTGCCGTTGCGGTCCTTGTAGAAGGAACAGCCCGTGAGGGTGTCGCCGGTGGTGGGGAAGTAGTTCAGCACGTTGAAGGAGGCGATCTTCAGGTTGCCGCCCACGCTGGCGGGAGCCTCGGTCCGGGTGGCGCCGAAGCTGGCCGGCTGGACCGTGCCCTTGTTGGCCTCGGTGAGATGGGTCAGCGGCTGGAACTTCCAGGCGTTGTTGGCGTAGCTGAGCACCACGTTGGTAGCGAACGTCACCGGCGAGCCCACCCGGACCGGGTCCGTGGCCGTCAGGTACGGCAGCACCTGGGCTTTGGTGGTGGCGTCCTTGAGGAAAGTGGTGGTGGAGCCGTCGTCGAGCTTGATGCCGCGGGCAGCGTTGTCCGCCACGGCGGCCTGGTATTCGGCCGAGCCGTAACGCGCGACGGCGGTGGGCTGCACCAGCGTGGTGGTCCCGCCCGAGAGGCCGATTTCGCCGTATTGGTTCAGCGAGTAGTTGTCGGTGACGGTGACGGGCCCTTGCGGTGCCAGCAGCATGCCCTCGAGTGCCTCGCGGAAGGACTCGGCCGCCGGGAGCGTGAAGGCGGTGGCCTTCACCTCGGGGGCGGCGTCGGTGAGCTTGGTCAGCCCGGCGGCGTCCGCCACACTGACCTGGGTCATGCCGAAGAACTCGGAAACCGTGCCGGAGACTTCCACGAAGTCGCCGGTCTGCACGGAGCCTGCGGTGGCCGGGGAGTAGACAAAAACAGCGTCCGACGCCGTGTGGCCGGCCGGGGTGAGGTCGCCGCCGGTGCCGGGGGTCTGGACGTAGTAGCCGGCGAAACCGCCGGTGGGGAAGGCCGCGGTGACTTTGCCGCGCGTTGTTACGGCAGTGCCGGCCAGCGGACTGGCGGTGCCGGTGCCCTGGATTTCGGCAATGGTTTTGGTGCCGGGGACCGGGTCCGGTGTTGGGTCGGGGTCCGGCGTTGGGTCCGGGACGGGGTCCACGGTGCCGCCCGCCGCCGTCGGCGTGACGGCGGTGTTCAGCGTGAAGTCTGCCCGGTTGCTGTTGCTGTCCGTCCCGGCGCTGCGGTTCAGGCTCTTGACGTCGGTGTTGCCGGCGGGCGCTACGGCGGCCTGCGTTTCAAAGGTGTTGGAGGAACCGTAGCCGAGGAGGTCTGCCACGCCGGCCGGTTCAATAACGGATCCGGTGGCGAGCGGGGCGGCGGCGGCCTGCTTCGCCAGGATGATGGTGCCGGCGGAGCCGCTGAAATTCAGGGAGGTTGCCACAAGATCCGGAGTCGGCAGGTCCGCACCTTCAACCCCGCCGTTGTTGCTGCCGCCCTGGATGAGGTAGTGGCCCTTGGCAGGGATGGAACCGGTGAGGGCAGCCACGCTGGTGGGCGCCGCAGTTCCCGCGCCTGAACGGTACTGGACTGACCAGCCGTCAAGGGAGACCGCGGCGTCGGAGGTGTTGTAGAGCTCAACGAACTTGCTCTTGTACGCTGCGCCGGAACTGCCGCCGCTCAGGTAGGCCTCGTTGATGACAACGGGTGAAGTGCCGGCTGGTGCTGCGTCGACGGCGAAGGCGGGGACCGCTGCCAACGGAGCTGCGATGAGCCCCGCAGACACCGCTGTTCCCAGAGCTAATTTCCAAGGTGAATGGTGCATCCGCTCTACTTTCATAGGGGCGTCCCGGTAGGGGACCCGATGGAGTGTGTCCGGGTTGTACCGACGGACAGTGTCCGGACTCCACGTTTGATCAGGTGGTGTCCGGCACAGCAAAGCAGCGCCGCATGAACGCAAGGTTGATGGTGCGTGCACTTGGCGAAACGTCCGTGGGGCAAAACAATACCGGCCGGTAGCTTTAATGAAAGCTGCCGGCCGGTATTTCGTCGAAGGAATTTACTTATGCGATGATCTTGAACATTGCACCGGTGGGGTCGGCCAACGAGGCGAGGCGGCCGAACGGAGAGTCCTCCGGTCCGTCAATGACGGTGGCACCGAGCGAAACGGCCTTCTCAATCGAAGCGTCCGCATCTTCGACGTTGAAGTAGACCTGCCAATTGGACGGAACGTCGGCCGGCAGATACCCGGAGGCGTCCATGATGCCGGCCTTGGCGGAGTCCCCGGCGCCCAGGGTGGTGTACCGGAAGTCCGGTGTATCGCTCATAACATCCGTATCCCAGCCGAACACCTCCTCGTAGAACTTCACGGCGGCGTCGTAGTCCTTGGTGTGGAGCTCGTGCCAGGCGGCGGCGCCGGGCTCGGCAACGAGCTCATACCCCTTCATCTCGCGCGGCTGCCACACGCCGATTGCCGCTCCGGCGGAGTCGCCGAAGATGGCCATGTGGCCCTGTTCCGGAACATCCATGGGCGGCATGTAGACCTGGCCGCCGTTGGCCGCGACGGCGGACGCGGTGGCCTCGGCGTCGTCCGAGCGGAGGTATGTGGACCAGACGTCGGGCATGCCTGCCTGGTCCTCGTCCTTCTGCATGAGTCCGGCCACGGTCTTGCCGTTCTTCCGCGCGGTGGTGTAACCGCCGTATTTCTCCTCGTCTCCGGTCTCGTACTCCCAGCCGAAGAGTTCGCCATAGAACTGGCGGGCCTTGTCGATGTCTGACGTCATGAGGTCGATCCAGCAGGGTGCGCCGGCGGTGATCTCGGGTGAAGGCATGATGGGCTCTTGCTGTCGATGGGTGGCAAAAGGAACGACCCTATGTCCGGGCTCGGACAGTTTCAATGGTTTAGCTCCGGCGGACCCTGTGCCGGTTAAACGAATAAGCCCCGGTCCGCCATCATGTGGCGTACCGGGGTTCCATTCGCGGAAGGTAAGAGATTCGAACTCTTGGTACGGGGTTACCGCACACTAGTTTTCAAGACTAGCTCCTTCGGCCGCTCGGACAACCTTCCCTAACGAGTAGTGTTTCATAGGCAGTTGGCTGCAACAAAACAGAGTCTGCCGTGCGTCCGGTGCACACTGGTTCTGGGGCACGAATCAGCTAGAAAACGGGAGTTCTCCATGAAAGCCGTCTACATTGCAGAACCCGGTGGTCCGGAGGTTCTGGAAGTCCGCGAAGTGGACGCGCCGGTGCCCGGGCAGGGCGAGGTGTTGATCGACGTTGTCGCCGCCGGCCTGAACCGGGCGGACGTGCAACAGCGCAGGGGCTTCTACCCGCCCCCGCCCGGCGCGTCCGAGATCCCGGGGCTGGAAGTCTCGGGGCGGATCGCCGGTTTCGGTCCCGGCGTCACCAAGGCATTCTCCGTGGGGGACAAGGTGGTGGCGCTGCTGGCCGGCGGAGGCTACGCGGAGCAGGTAGCGGTGCCGGCGGAGCAGGTGTTGCGGATTCCCGACGGCGTTGATGTGGTCACCGCTGCGTCGCTGCCGGAAGTCGCAGCCACGGTCTACTCCAACCTGATCATGACGGCTCAGCTGCAGGCGGGCGAGACTGTCCTAATCCACGGCGCCACCGGCGGGATCGGCACCATGGCCATCCAGCTGGCCAAGGCCTTCGGCGCCAGGGTCGCCACCACCGCGGGAAGCGCGGAAAAGGTGGGGACCGCGAAGGCTTTCCTGGGCGCGGACATCGCCATCAACTACACCGAAGAGGACTTCCCCGAAAGCCTCCGGCGGCAGAACGGCGGCAAGGGCGCCGACGTGATCCTCGACGTTGTGGGTGCCAAGTACTTGGCGCAGAACGTTGATGCGCTCGCGGACTACGGCCGGCTCGTTGTCATCGGCCTGCAGGGCGGAGCCAAGGGTGAGCTGGATCTTGGCCAGCTCCTGCGGAAGCGCGCGGCAGTGGTTGCCACGGCACTGAGGCCGCGCCCGGTGGCGGAAAAGGGCGCCATCATGAACGCCGTGCGCGAATCCGTGTGGCCCCTCATCACGGACGGCCGGATCCGCCCGCTGGTGGCCAAGACCTTCCCGCTGGACCAGGTTGCGGCCGCCCACCGGTACTTCGACAGCGGCGACCATGTGGGCAAGATCCTGCTGGTAATGTAGCCACGGTAGATACTGAGTATTGCTTTGCGCCGTGGACTGGCTTAGCCTCACTCTATACGCGGTATGCACGGGTCTTGGGGGGTCCGTGCATACCGACGCTGACGCCACCGCTAGGAGCACCATGTCCATCCGCCACAGCCTCCTTGCCCTGCTGCAGGACCAGCCGCGTTACGGCTACCAGCTCAGGGTTGAGTTCGAGAACCGCACCGGGTCCACCTGGTCCCTGAACATCGGGCAGGTGTACACCACGCTGGACAGGCTCGAACGCGACGGCCTGGTCAGCAATGACGGCAGTGACGGCGAAGGCCACGTGATCTACAGCATCACCGCCGCCGGCAAGGCGGAAGTGCGGAACTGGTTTGCCGCCCCCGTGGAGCGCAACAACCCGCCCCGGAACGAGCTTGCCATCAAACTGGCGCTCGCGGTCACGCTGCCAGGCGTGGATGTGCAGGCCATCATCCAGGCCCAGCGGGTGGCGTCCATCCGTGCGCTGCAGGACTACACCAAGGCCCGCCGCGACACGGCCGCCAACCAGCGGGCGGCGGATACCGCCTGGCTGCTGGTGCTGGATTCGCTGATCTTCCAGACGGAAGCGGAGGTCCGCTGGCTGGACCTTTGCGAGGCGCGGATGCTGCAGCAGGCGCAGACCGCGGGCCAGGCAACACCACGCAAATCGTCCAACGGGGTCACTGTGGAAGAGGCAGCCCCGCTCATCGCGGATAGCCGCCGGTGAGCGTCCAGGGGCCGCATCAGGTCCTGGAACTCGCCAAGGTCAGCAGGACGTTCGGTGAAGGCGCGACGGCGGTCGCCGCGTTGCGCGAGGTGGACCTCAGTATCAGAGCCGGAGAGTTCGTCGCGGTGATGGGTCCGTCAGGTTCCGGAAAATCCTCCCTCCTGGCACTGGCCGGGGGACTTGACCGGCCGACGTCGGGCGGTGTCTTGTGGAATCGACACCACTGGGCGGGCTGGGACTGAACGAACTCGCCCGGTTGCGCCGCCGCGCCGTCGGCTATGTCTTCCAGGACTTCAACCTTGTCCCCACGCTGACGGCTGCCGAGAACGTGGCGCTGCCGCTGGAGCTGGACGGGACGGCCGCCAGGAAGGCGCAACGCCAGGCCATCGATGCGCTGCGGCAGGTGGGCATCCCGGAACTCGCGGACCGCTTTATGGACCAGATGTCCGGCGGACAGCAGCAGCGGGTGGCCATCGCACGGGCCATCGTGGGCAACCGCAGGCTGATCCTAACCGACGAACCAACGGGAGCCCTCGATTCCACCACCGGCCATGGCGTCATGGAGGTGCTCCGCGGACGTGCCGATGCCGGTGCGGCCGTGATGCTGGTGACCCATGAGGCCCGGCATGCCGCGTGGGCTGACCGGGTGGTGTTCCTCCGGGACGGCCGGATCGTGGACCAGGCAGCTGCCATGCACGATCCCGCCATGCTCCTGACGCAGGCCGGCCACTGACGTGGCACTCACCCTCGCACCGGCGCCTGGCGGGCGCCGGCAGGCTTTCCGCGTCGCCGTGCGGATGGCGCGGCGCGATATCCGCCGCCACAAGGGGCGTTCCCTTCTGATCATCCTGCTCATCATGCTCCCCGTGGCGGGAATGACCGGGGCGGCCACGTTGGTCCAGAGCATGCAGGAGACCGCGGCCGAACGCGTGCAGTACCAGCTCGGTACCACCCAGGCGCGGTTCCGGCCCATGCCCATGGCCAACGGGATCATGGTCCAGGACCCGGTCGAAGAGCTGCACATCACCACGAACAACTGGGACACTAACCCCGACTTCACGCCTACTGATCCGCAGGATGCGATTCCAGCCGGCTACGACGTGCTCACAGAATCCACGCTGGACCTCACCGCCGAGTCGGGTGCGGCGCACGTGCGTTTGGTGGGCCGGGCAGTGGACGCCATGGCCCCGGCATTTGCCGGAAAATACACGCTACTGGACGGCAGGGCCCCCGGGACCGATGCCGAGATGCTCGTATCGCCGGGGCTGCTGGAGCGGTTCGGGCTGGAACTGGGGGAGGAACTGGCGACGTCGGCCGGGACGTTTGTCGCGGTCGGAACGCTCCGCGATGCGGGCTATTCGGACAGCAACTCCATCGTCTACCTCAGGCCCGGCCAGGGCAGCGTTGGCGCCCCGGCGCCTGCCTCCGCCGGTCCGCCGCCGACCGCGTCGGCCATCAAGGCCACCATGTATTACCTGGTGGGTTCCGAGCCGGTAGCCTGGAGCCGGGTCCTGGCGGCCAACGCCGTGGGTGTCACGGTGCTGTCCAGGTCTGTGGTGCTGAATCCGCCGTCCCAAGAGGAACGCGGGCCGGAGGGCGCAGGGACCTCATCGAGCGCGTCGCTGCCCCTCACCACCTACGCGGCCGGGGCGCTCCTGGGCGCCCTCGCATTGCTGGAGGTGGGCCTGCTGGCGGGAGCCGCGTTCGCCGTGGGCGCCAAGGGGCAGGTCCGGGAGTTGGCCCTGCTCGCCGCGACGGGGGCCGAAAGCCCCACTATCCGCTCGGTGGTGATGGCGGCTGGCCTGTGGCTCGGCGGCCTTGGCGTGGCGGCCGGCGCTGCTGTGGGACTCGTAGCCGCCGCCGTGGTGGTGATCGTGGCACGCCTGAACGGATCGGTCCGTTTTCCGGGCTTCCATCCGGACGCTTTGTTGACGGTCCTGGTGATGGTCATGGGCTACGTGGCGTGCCTGCTGGCTGCCTTGGCCCCTGCGCGGCAGGTGGCGCGCCAGGCCGTTCTGGGCGCGCTCAAATCGGGGCGGGCCCCGGCGTCGGCCGGCAAGGCGTCCACCGTGGTGGGTGCTGCCCTGCTGGGCGTTGCCGCCGCGGCCCTCGCCGCCGGCACGTGGCTTGCCGCCAACAGCGAAGACCCCGACGTGTTCATTTCCAGGACTCCGGTCATTGCCTGGTTCCTGCTGGGAGGCGCGGTACTGGGCGTCACATCGCTGGTGCTGCTGACCGGCAAGCTGGTGGCCCTCCTGGCCAAGCGTGCCGGACGGCTCCCCCTGGCTGCGCGAATGGCCGCCCGTGACTCGTCCCGCAACCGCAGCAGGACAGTTCCGGCGGTTGCCGCAGTCCTCGCGGCCGCCACCCTGGCCAGTGCCGGCATGGTGCTGGCCGCCAGCCAGCAGGCGAACGAGCAGCAAAACCACTACTGGTCCGCGTTGAAGAACCAGGCTGTCCTGCCGCTGTCCGTGTGGCAACCCCCACTGGCTGACGGAACAATGCCGGATCCGGCGCGGATTGACCCTGCTGCGGTGGCGTCCGCATTGGATGGGGCGGTGGACATCGTCGAATGGACCGCGGTAGTGCGAACTTCCGCTACCCGGAACTGCGAAATGCGGCCCGAACTGGCCGACGCGTCGCCGGCACAGACGCCGACGTCGAGCTGCCTGCAATATTCGCTGGCCACGCCGGAGGGTAACGCGTGCCCTGTGACCGCCGGCCAGCGCGTCCTTGATCCGGAGGATTGGCGTTGCCGGGGAGCGATGCGTCCCTACGAGACGCAGGGACGTATCAACTCCGTCATCGTCGGAAGTGCCGATGACGTGGAAAGGCTCTTCGGAACGGCTCCCACGGCGGAAGCCCGCGACGTGCTGGCGGCCGGAGGCATGGTGGTGACCAACCCGGTGTTCGTCCGCGACGGGCATGCGTCCCTGGTGGCGGAGGACGTTCGCAAACCGGCGCCCGGCGACCCCGCCACTGGCGCCTTCCTGGGGTACCAGGAGACGGGGCGGACGGATGTGGCTGCGGTAGTGCTGGAGCCGGAAGTCGACGTGCAGTATTACGGCGTTGTGTCCCCGGAGGGTGCCGCGGCCGCAGGGATGCGCCTGGATGACAGCGCGCTGCTGGTCCAGCTCACCGCCTACCCGGATGCCGCCCAGATGGACAAGGTGTCTGCCGCCCTCGCCGGCGTCTATGCGGGCCGCTACGGGTCAATGTACGTGGAGCCCGGAGCCGAGCGGGACGCCTCGCTGATCCTCTGGGCCATCGTGGGCCTGGGCGCGGTGATCACACTCAGCGCGGCAGGCATCACCACGGGCCTGTCCATGGCGGACTCGCGGAAAGACCATGTCACCCTTGCCGGGGTGGGTGCGGCCCCGCGCTTGCGAAAGGCGCTCGCGGGTTCGCAGGCGCTGATGACGGCGGGGCTCGGAACTGTGTTGGGAAGTGTTGCCGGGATAGTGCCGGCCGTGCTGCTGGTGACCGCAACCGGGATGGCGCGGACCGCCGTCGTTCCCTGGCTCCAGCTCGTGGCGCTGCTGATCGCGGTGCCGCTCACCGGTGCGGCCTTGGCTTGGCTGTTTACGCGGGCGGGGCTTCCGGTGTCCCGCCGGGAGGTGGGGACCTGAGCGGTACGGGGGGGGAGCTGAGCAGGGGAGCGCCGTAATTAGGTCACACAGTTGGGTCTTTTTGATTGGGCCCAACAGGCCTACCGTGGGGCCTAGGACGCTGTCCGTCCCGGACGGCCGAAATACGGAGGGACCTCTTATGACAACGCATGTTGCCGATTGCAGTGTTACCCGTTGCTCGTTTAATGACCACGAAGGCTGTACGGCCCACGCCATCACGGTGGGCGGAAGCAAAGACCACGCCAGCTGCGCCACGTTCATCGACACGGGCATCCATGGCGGGCTGCCCAAGGTCTTGGCAGATGTCGGAGCATGCCAGCGCTCCGAGTGCATCCACAACGACCACCTGATGTGCAACGCCCCCGAAGTCCATGTTGGCCCGGGCGCTGACAACGCGGACTGCCTTACTTACGCACACGCGTAGCAACGGCTCCCGCTCGGGATTAGTCACGAAGGCCTCCGTCCAGGAAACCTTGAACGGGGGCTTTTGTGCGCTCGGCGACTCCCGCCTGCCGTTCACCGCAATGACACGCGGCGCGGGGACAATGCCGCGTCCTCGTTGGTGAGGCGTTGGTAGGGTGCCTTTGAGCAACTCACTGAAGCACCAATTCTCAAGGAGGAGACATGGCCAGCAGGCCTGACGAACCGGTACGTGCAGCGAAAGGAAGCGGCCCATTGACCGCCGATCCGAAGCTTCCGCCAACGGCAGTGGATGAGGCCGTCCGCGAGGCTGAGGACAAGAAATGGACCCCGGCCAAGATCGCCCTGTGGGCAGCCATCGCACTGCTCGGCGGCGTCGCCTGGTTCATGCTGGCCATCGTCCGGGGCGAAACCGTCAATGCGATCTGGTTCGTTTTTGCCTCGGTCTGTACCTACCTGATCGGTTACCGCTTCTACTCCAAGGTGATCGAACGCCTCATCACCAAGCCGGATGACCGCCGCGCCACGCCGGCGGAATACAAGGCTGACGGCAAGGACTATGTCCGCACGGACCGCAACGTGCTGTTCGGCCACCACTTCGCCGCCATCGCGGGTGCCGGCCCGCTGGTCGGACCCATCATCGCGGCCCAGATGGGCTACCTCCCCGGCACCATCTGGATCATCATCGGCGTTGTGCTCGCAGGTGCTGTCCAGGACTACCTGGTGATGTTCTTCTCCATGCGCCGCGGCGGCCGTTCCCTCGGCCAGATGGCCCGCGAAGAACTGGGCGTCATCGGCGGCACGGCAGCACTGATCGCCACGCTGCTCATCATGGTGATCATCGTGGCGATCCTCGCGCTCGTCGTCGTCAACGCCCTGGGCGAAAGCCCGTGGGGCGTGTTCTCGGTGGGCATGACCATCCCGATTGCGCTGTTTATGGGCGTCTACCTGCGCTACATCCGGCCGGGCAAGATCATGGAAGTCTCCCTGATCGGCTTTGTGCTCCTGATGGCCGCGATCATCGGCGGCGGCCTGGTGGCGGAGACCGAATGGGGCTCCGCGTTCTTCACCCTGGACAAGGTGACCATTGCCTGGGGCCTCATTGTCTATGGCTTCATTGCCGCCATCCTTCCGGTCTGGCTGCTCCTGGCCCCCCGCGATTACCTCTCCACGTTTATGAAGATCGGCGTGATCGTGATGCTGGCACTGGCCATCATCGTGGTCCGCCCGGAGATCACTGTCCCGGCCTTCAGCGAGTTCGCCAGCAGGGACAATGGACCTGTCTTCCCCGGTGCCCTGTTCCCGTTCCTGTTTGTCACCATTGCCTGCGGGGCCCTATCCGGCTTCCACGCCCTGATCTCCTCGGGCACTACCCCGAAACTCATCGAGAAGGAACGCCAGACCCGTTTCATCGGTTACGGCGGCATGCTGATGGAGTCGTTTGTGGCCATCATGGCGCTGGTCGCGGCCATCTCCATTGACCGCGGGCTGTACTTTGCCATGAACTCGCCGGCCGCCCTGACCGGCGGCACGGTGGAAACCGCGGCCGCCTGGGTCAACAGCCTTGGCCTCGCCGGAGTCAACGTCAACCCGGCCATGCTCGCGGAGACGGCAGCCAACGTCGGGGAGCAAAGCATTGTGTCCCGGACCGGCGGCGCGCCCACACTTGCCGTGGGACTCGCCCACATCATGCAGCAGTTCATCGGCGGGACGGCCCTGATGGCGTTCTGGTACCACTTCGCCATTATGTTCGAGGCGCTGTTTATCCTCACCGCGGTCGACGCCGGTACACGCGTTGCGCGCTTTATGCTGCAGGACTCCATCGGCAACTTCATCCCGAAGTTCAAGGAGCACTCGTGGCGGCCGGGAGCCTGGCTGTGCACCGCCGTTATGGTGGCCGCCTGGGGTGCCGTGCTGCTCATGGGCGTGACCGATCCGCTGGGTGGCATCAACACGCTGTTCCCGCTGTTCGGCATCGCCAACCAGCTGCTGGCCGCGATCGCGCTGTCTGTGTGCCTGGCCATCGTCGCCAAGCGGGGGAGTTTCAAGTACCTCTGGATCGTGGCCGTACCGCTGGCGTTCGCCGCCGTGGTGACTATCACCGCGAGCTACCAGAAGATCTTCTCGTCAACGCCTGCCGTCGGCTACTTCGCCAACAACGCAGCCTTCAGCAAGGCACTCGCGGACGGCAAGACCGAGTTCGGCACAGCCAAGAGCGTCGCGGCCATGGAAGCCGTGGTGCGCAACACCGCCATCCAGGGCTGGCTGTCCGTCATCTTTGTGGTGTTGAGCATCATCGTCATCGCCATGGCCTTGGTGGCCACCATCAAGGCCTTCCGCAACCATTCGGCTGGGTTGCCGAACGTTGACAACGAGGACGAGGCCCGGCCGTCGAAGGTCTTCGCACCCGCCGGGCTGATCCCCACACCCGCGGAACGTGAGCTGCAGGCCGAGTGGAACAAGCTGCCGGCCGAGCTGCGGTTCGAAAGGGCAGGTCACCACAAATGAGCCCCGGTCTGGCCGCGGTCGCAACAGGGTTCCGGGGTTTCGCCCGGTTCCTCGGCGGCGTGCTCGGTGCTGATGCGTACGCCAAGTACCTGGAGCACCACCACGCGGCCGGACACGGGGAGCCACCTCTGACGGAACGCGAGTTCTGGCGGGACCGGACGGACCGCCAGGACTCCAACCCGCAGGGCCGGTGCTGCTGACGCTGACGGCCGGCCAGCCTTCACCGGCTGGCCGGCTTCATCAACTGGACTGCCCGTCCTCGGCTCGTGAGAGTATGAACGCATGAGCGATCCGACAGACACTCAGCCTGATGACGTACCCGTTGAGGGCAGGACCCTCGACAACGGCGAACCGGCCATGCCGGCTGTGCCCATCCCGGCTGGAGCCGGCCCAGGCGCTGCAGGTCCGGCAACTACAGGCCCGGCGGCGTCGAGCACGTCACTCGGGAGCAAGGCCAAGGGCAGCAACCTGCAGGACCTCGTGGACGAGCCCGCGAAAGTCATGCGGATCGGCACTATGATCCGGCAGCTCCTGGCAGAGGTTAAGTCGGCACCGCTGGACGACGCCGCGCGCGAACGCCTGGCCGAGATCCACGAACGTTCCATCAAGGAGCTGGAGGACGGGCTGGCACCGGAGCTCGTTGAAGAACTGGAACGGATCAGCCTGCCCTTTCCGGAGAACACCACACCGTCCGACGCCGAGCTTCGGATCGCCCAGGCGCAGCTGGTGGGGTGGCTGGAAGGCCTCTTCCACGGCATCCAGACGGCCATCGCCGCCCAGCACGCCGCACGGGAGCAGGCCGCCGCGCAGCTGCACCTGAAGCAGCTTCCGCCGGGCACCATGATCGCCCCTGGCGTGGTTATCGGGGAGAACGGCGAGCCGCAGAGGGCCGCCGCCAGCCAGCATTCCGGTCCGGTGCAGTCAGGCCGGCCGGAGGACCCGGACCACGGTCCCGGCCAGTACCTCTAGGTTCCTGCGTGGGATTCTTAACTGCCGCCCGCCAAGGGCGCAAAGACGATGCTGAGCTGGGGAAGGGCCTTTGGCGCCGCGCCCACGATCGCTTCCACCGGGGCCTGGACCGCTATCACCAGGTCCTCGAAGGTGTCGAAGACGAGCAGCTTTATGCCGAACTGGTGGAAGTAGCCAACGAGCTGGCGGGGCTCATGGAGCGCGTCCGTGTTGTTTGCGTCGAAGCCCAGCGGCGGTCGCCCAGCGAAGGTCTGGACATTCCCGGGGACTTGGCAGGTGTACACCGGTCGTTGTCGAAGGCAGGCAATTCGCTGGCCACCACCGCCGAGGCTGCCGCCATGCTGCGGCTTGCCGTCGGTCCCATCCCGGTGGGGGCGGCTTCGGTGCGCCGCCGCGCGGAATCGGTGTTTGAGCAGGTGGCCGACGCCGAACGACGCCTCGCCGAGGATGCCGCCGCGGGTGGCCAGCCCGAAAGCCTTTCCGGCTGAGCGGTATTTCCGGATGACCTCAGGCGGCGATCCTGGCCTGCTCTATGGCAACAGCGTCGATAACGGCCCACGATTCCTCGGTGCTGCAGTTCCGGCTGGCGAAACGCTCGGCGTCCTTCAGGGAATCGAAGCTTTCACTGCTGATCCGGCCGCAATCGGCGTCGAAGTACGTGACAAGAAATTCCTGTGCAAGTTGGTTCTCCATAAGTCCAGTCTGCAACCGGGGTCTGACATTAACCGTTCATCAGTCCCGCGTGGGGTGTGCGTCAGATTTGTAGGTAGTTGTTCGTGGTGGCGGTTTCAGGGCTGTTGGTGGCGCTCAGGCTGCGGTGGCCTGGTGGGTGCTGGCGTTTTGGCAGCGCAGGGTGATGATGCTGGTGGCGCCGGGGCCGGACCAGCGCATGCCGGAGAGTTTGAGGCGTTGGCCCACGACGGCTTTGCAGCCGGCTTCGACGGTGCCGGAGCCGACGAACATACCCAGGCGGCGGAAGCGGGCGTAGCGCATGCGGTGGGCATTGGTTTGGAAGTAGGCCAGCGCCTTGGTGCGTTGGGTGGCTCTGGGTCCGACGAGCGGATAGACCATGGCGGCCTTAACGATGGCTTCAATATCACCGTTGTCCAGTTCGGTACGCCGGGCCTGGTACCAGTCGTTGGGGTCCTCGGTGATGATGAACGCGAGCAGGTCGGCGAGTTCATGCAGGTGTTCTCGGGCGTGGAAGAGGTCGACGATTTGGGTGGCTTCGGGGAAACGGGCGGTGGCCAGATTCCAGATCCAATGCGCCCCGTCGCCGAGCATGACGAGCTGACGGATGTGCTCGGAACCGCGCCGGCGGCCCTCGGCGGCGACCAGATCCGAGAATTTTTCCACCGGTTCCAGGGTGGCCAGATAGCTCGTTGAGTCCGGATCCCGCACCGGCCGGCCGTCATCATCGAGGCCGGTTTGGGTGAACAGGCAGGCCAGTTTCGCCTCACGGGTACGGGCCCGGCCGTCCGGGCCCTTGCCGGGCCGTCCGGCCGTTTCGGCTGGCGTCATCGGCACCCCGGTCCCATCCACGGCGATGTACAAAATCTCCGGTGCTGGCACTGATGGCGGCAGGGGCACCACCTGGCCAGCCAGTACCGCGACGGTATCCGCGTCCAAGGCGGCGGCTGCGGTGGCACCGACAGCCTCGGCGGCACGTTCGACCCGTTTGGTGCTCAGGGTGATCCCGGCCAGGTCCTTGATCAAGGTCGCAGCTTGCGCGATGGGAACAGCGGCGCCGGTGGCGGCGATCATCGCCCGTAACCCGCCCGAAAGGGATTCCCTGCAGAGATCGAGTTCGGCATCGCGGGGCACCACCCCTGCCTGGCATACCCTGCAGTGGTAATACGCCCGCTGCAGGCGGATCGGACCGAGCACGGTATCGATGGCCTTGGCACGGTAGGAGATGAACTCGGCCACATGCCCGGCCCCGCACGCGATGCGGGGGCCGCGGTGGCCGGGGTCGGCAGCGAGCAGGCCCTCCAACAGCGAAGCGCCCAACGCGGTCATGGCCGCACGAATCGCCTCTTCCAACACCGGCAGTCCCCCACCGGCGACGCCGCCCACGCCGCGGGCTGCCAGCGCCGCCAGGGACTCAACCTCAGTGGCGAAGTCGTCCCGGATCCGGCTTAAGAGCCCCCTTTTTCCCCGTCTGTCGCGGCGGGGTCCTCAAGCAGGCCCGCTCCCGGCGGCGACCCCGCGGCCGGG
Organism: Pseudarthrobacter raffinosi; assembly: GCF_023913835.1. Classification (NCBI taxonomy): domain Bacteria; kingdom Bacillati; phylum Actinomycetota; class Actinomycetes; order Micrococcales; family Micrococcaceae; genus Pseudarthrobacter; species Pseudarthrobacter raffinosi. The sequence goes on from NZ_JAMXBG010000027.1 coordinate 17,630, forward strand.
ACTGCCGTGACCGGGCGGGCCTCGCAGATCGCCTCGTTGACCTCCACGATGGCCTCGGTCAGTGAGGCGAACCGGGCATAGGCGTCCAGCTCGGCACGGACCTTCTCCACCTCAATTGCCGCCAGCTGCCGGCCCCTCCTCTTGCCGCCCGGGCCCGTGCGCGTCCACAACTGCCTCGGCCCATGCCCGGGATGCCCCGGCAGGGCACACGCACAATTGGGCTTCCCGCACCGCCGGTAGTTCTCACTGACACTGCCCCGGCGGAAATCACCAGTCGCGGCCAGCTGCCCATAGAGCCCGGCACGCTCCGCCTCCAGCTCTTCCAAGGATCGGTTCACCATTGCCACTCCTAATCTGGTTGTTATATTCACAACCAGATTAGCCCCGTCACGGACTCAAAAGCGATCACCTATATTCCTGACGCACACCCTCCCGCGTGTTGCCCAGGCGTAGCACCCGCTCCTGCGCGAGCATGGCCGAACGTTTGGCCTTATCGGCTGCCCGGGCCGCCTGCTTGGCCTCGGCGGCCGCCGTGCCCAGGTTTTTCCTGGCGCTGTCCAGCTGCTCCTCCGCGGCTTTGAGCCGGTCGCGGAGCTCACGTGTTTCGCGGGTCAGGCCCGCGACTTCGGCCTCCGTGCCCGCCAGCTGACTTTGCCGGTCCGCGGCCAGCCGGGCGGACTCCTCTTCGGCTGCCATGGCCTCGCCCAAGGCAGCGTTGGCTTTCTCCAGCGCCGAGGGGGACGCCGGCCGCGGAGTCTCCCGGACAGCCTTGAGGCGCGGCTGGTCCGCGGGTTTGCGGGTGCCAGGTTCCGCCATCGTCCGTTCTTCCTCTTCTTCTTCCGGCACAGTGGCCGGTGGCTGTTTGGGACGGCCCTGCGTGGTGGCGCGTGGCGCCGGCACTGCCCCAGGCACCGCTACGGCCCCATCGAGATCAACCGTGTCCACGCCGTCGGCGGACAGCGCCTGGACCAGCAGTCCGCTTTGGACGGCGGCAGTGGCACCTTCGTCGGCGGTCATCGCCTGCAGGGTGCGCTCGACGTCGGCGGCGATGGTGGCGCTGATGCTGCGCCCCTGGCGTTCAGCAACAGCGCGGGCGGTCTCGACGGCGGTCGCCAGCAGGGTGCGGCGCTCCCGCGCCAGTTCCCGGAGGGCGGCGGCGTCGAGGGATGTCTGGGCCGACCGCATCCGTTGGCCGAGCTCGGAAAGCTGCGCGAGCGCTCCTGGCTCATGGATGGCCAGCATGTTGACCGCCCAGGCCGCCGCTGACGGTTTTGGCAACGCCTTGACGGCAGCCGGGAGATCCTTCCCGGAACCGGCGGCTGCCTTGGCTGCGGCGGTCCGGGCAGCCACAAACTCCTCGAAAGGCAGGGCATACAGTTCGAACGCGATAGCCGTCAGCGCCTTGTCATCCATGCTCGCCATCATAGGGGGCGGGCTCCAGAGCCGAAGGGTATGTGTGCCGCCTAGACTGGCCGCATGAGAAGAGTGTGGGGGCTCCTTGGCCGGCCGGCCGTTCTGATGTTGGCAGTCTGCATCCCGGTTGCCGGCTGCTCGAACGTCTGTCCGGCCATTGGGTGGGTCAACTCCATCACGGTTGAACTGGCGGGGGACGTCTCGCGTGTGGATACCGTGCAGCTGTGCGCCGATGGCGCTTGTTCGGAGTTGCGACCGGAGCCTGGGACGGCAGCACCGCGCATTGTCGTGACAACACCGCTGGATGCCAGGGCTCCGCACACCCCGGAAGCCCAGCCCACCATGGCCCCGTTCTACGCTGAAAGGATCGACGCCGATACCTGGCGGTTCACCGTCAGCATGAGCTCCCCTGACCACGTGACCGCTAAAGCGCTGTCTGCCACGGGCGAGGTCCTCGCCGAGAAGGAAGCCGACCTGGACTGGAAGCGGGTGGGCGGCTCGGCCCAGTGCGGCGGTCCCGTGGAAGCTTCGCCGGTTGAACTCACGGTCAGGCCGCGGCTCTAGTCTCCGTTCAGATCGAAGTCCAGGTCCAGGTCCTCCGGAGACACGAGCGTCCGCCACGTCGACTTCACCCGTGCGGTGGGTAGTTCTGCGGCGATGGGCATCCGGTCAACGGCCACAAGCTGGTCCAGATCCAGGCCGGTGACGGCGGCGATATCGCGGACGGGGACCTGAAAGGTCCGGAACGGGCCCAGGGGCGGGGCATCGTCCACGGCGCCCGGGCGGGGCACATCGGGCAGGTCGGCCAGCTGTGGTGTCTGGTCCACGATGTAGCCGGTGGCCGCAAGCTCTCCGTCCTGGAGGAATGCGGCGACCTTGAAGAACAGCAGCGGAATGTCCACGCCGCGGTACACCGGGTCATTGTCCCCGAAAATGGGTCCGGTGAACACGATCAGCCGCCGGCCGTGGTCGGCGGCATGCTCCAGCAGGTAGGACTCCAACCCGAGCCACAGGTCCAGGCTCTGGTTGAACTTCGCAGCCTGGGGCACGGCGTTCGTGTAGTGGAACGTGTCCTCATTCGCTTGGGCGGCCTCCTGCCGGGTATCACCCCAGACGGCTGAGGCGCGCCGGACCAGGTGTCCCCTATCAAGGTCGTTCCGGGCGTAGAGCTGCTCACCGGTCTGCTGGTCCTCGGCCAACCTTGGATCCAGCTGCCATTGGATCCCGGATCGATCCAGATCCATCAGCTTCTCCCCGTCGATGCCGAGGGCCGTGACGGCGGCCAGGCGCTTGTCCAGCCGCATGAGCACCGAGAAATGGGTGTAGGGCAGCAGGATCGTTTTCGTGTCGGCCAGAATCGGTACAGGAACCTGTACACCCAGGAAGGCGACGTCGTACCCCGACCGGTTCGACAGATCACGTGCAGCAGCAGAACCCGGTACCAGCAATAGTTCGTCCATGGCCGGACATTAGCAGTGGAAGATGACGGCGGGATGAATTTCGGTGGACCACAGGGAAACTGCCGTCGGCGGCCCAGCTCAATGCGGCGGGCTGTCGAAGGGCTTAACCAGCGAAAAACCCCGTATCATCGTCGAAATCAACGACAATACGGGGTTTGTCCCGAGCTTCCTATCAGAATCGAACTGATGACCTTTTCATTACGAGTGAAACGCTCTACCGACTGAGCTAAGGAAGCACCGCACAATTCGCCCGGCGTAACCGGGCGGTTCATGCAAGAGTCAACTGTAATAGAGTCCCTGCGCCCGGGTCAAAATGGGCGCCCCAAACACTTCGGCAGAACTCCTCAGCAGACCGTGTTGTCGGCGGGAACCGTTCCGTCCACAAGGTACTTATCCACGGCGTCTTCGAGGCAGCTGTTGGCCCGGCCGTAGGCGGTGTGGCCCTCTCCCTGCCAGGTGAGCAGGGAGGCGTTGCCCAGCTGTTTGCGCAGGGATGCGGCCCATTCCACCGGGGTAGCAGGGTCGCCGGTGGTTCCGACAACCACGATCGGGGCTTCACCGGTGTATTCCACCGGGGCGGGGGTCCGCAGGTTCTTGTACGGCCAGTCCACACAGTTGGTGCCGCCGTAGGCGAAGAAGTAGCCCAGGGTGGGGGAGGCCTGCATAAGCCGCTGCTGTTCCGCGCGCATGGCGGCAGTATCGGACACCATGGGGTAGTCCAGGCAGTTGATGGCGCCGAAGGCGAAGGTGGAGTTGGACGTGTACTTCCCGTCGGCGCCGCGGTCAGCGCCGAGGTCCGCCAGACGGAGCATCAGGCTGGCGTCACCGTTCAGTGCAGCTTCGAGGGCCTGGGTCAGGGCGGGCCAGCTCTGGTCGTTGTACAGCGGAGTGATGAGGCCGCTGACGAACATCGTGGCGTTCACCAGGCGGCCGTCCTTAGCCTGCCAGGGGGTGTTCTGGACGGCGGTGATGAGGTCGCGGATCTGCTGGACCCCGCTGTCCACGTTCCCGCTGAGCGGGCACGAGGATTCCTGCTGGCAGCTGGCCACGTAGGCCCTGATGGCTTTTTCGAACGCCACGGCCTGGCCGCTGGTCAGCTCCTCGTTGCTGATGGACGGATCCAGGGCGCCATCCAGGACCATGCGGCCCACGTTGTCCGGGAACAGCGAGGCGTAGGTTGAACCAAGGAACGTGCCGTAGGAGTACCCGAGGTAATTGAGCTTCGAGTCATTGACCACGGCGCGCAGGATGTCCAAGTCCTTGGCCGCGCTGACCGTGTCGACGTGGCCCAGTACCGGACCCGTCTTGGCGGCGCACTGCGCGGCGATGGCCTTGTTGTCGGCCAACGCGGCGGCAAGCCCGGCGTCGGTCTCCAACGCGTAGACCTTTGCCCGGGACGCGTCCCGTTCGGCGTCCGTCAGGCACGTAACAGGGGCGGAGCGTTTGACGCCGCGCGGATCAAAGCCCACCAGGTCATAGTTGGCCCGGACAGACTGCGAGAAGTGCGTTCCGGCCGCATCCTTGACGAAGTCGTAGCCGGACCCGCCCGGACCGCCCGGGTTGACCAGCAGGCTGCCGGTTTTCTTGCCCGTGCTGGGAGCCCTCAGCGCAGCTATCTGGATCGTGTCGCCGTCCGGCTTCGCGTAGTCCATCGGCACGGTGACCTTGGCGCACTGGAAGCCGTTTTCGCAGGGCTCCCACACAACCTCCTGGGCGTAGAAGGTGTCCAAGCCGGCGGGCGCGGACGCCACGATAGCAGGGTCTGCCTTCGCCGTAGCCGGGGCCGCGTCCGGGGTGTCCCCGCCAAAGAGGCCGCACGAGGCCAGCGTCAGGGCCAGGATCAGGGCGCCGGCAGCCCGCAGCCCAATCACCAGGGATCGGGAGCGTGCGGGCAGGGGGCGTGCAGTCATCGAGCGGTCTCCTAGTAGTTGCTAGATCAGGCTGGCTGCCATGGACTCAATGGTCAACAGCGGTGCAACGTTGGTGGTGGTGATGCGTTGGCGGGCTTTGTTGATGGCGTCCAGGCGGGCGAGGGTGGTCTCCGGCGCAGACCGGGCGGCGAATTCCTCCAGCTCACCCCTGAGCTCAACGTTTACCAGCTCCACGGCGTTCCCGAGCTGGATGATCAGCACATCCCGGTAGAACGACAGGAGGTCCGTCAGCGTCCGGTCCAGCGAGTCCGTGATGGATCGCTTGGCCCGTCGTTTCTGGTCGTCTTCAAGCTGCCTGACCTGGCTGCGCATGGTCGGCGGGAGCGTCCCTGACTCCGGGGCACCCAGGGTGGCCAGCAGCGCAGCCTTCTCGGCGGCGTCGCGCTCTTCATTGGAACTGTTGGCTTCGGCGGTGGCGATCTTCACCAGCTTGTCCGCCATCATCACCGCTGCGGTCACGCCGCGCAGACCCAGGGGGAACCTCACCGTTTCCAACCGGCGTTCCCTCGCCTCGGGGTCCCGCGCCAGCCGGCGGGCGATCCCCACATGGCTTTGCGCCGCGCGGGCAGCGCGGTCGGCGAGTGCCGGGTCCACGCCGTCGCGCTTGACGAGCAAAGCGGCGACGTCGGCGGCCGGCGGCAGCCGCAGGGCCACGGCCCTGCAGCGCGAACGGATGGTCACCAGGACGTCTGCGGGCGACGGTGCGCACAGCATCCAGATGGTCCGCGGCGTGGGCTCCTCGATGGCCTTCAACAGCACATTGGTGGTCCGCTCGGCCATGCGGTCGGCGTCTTCCACCACAATGATCCGCCAGCGCCCGGACGACGGCCGGTTGCCCGCCTTGGATACCAGGTCGCGGGCTTCATCGATGGTGATGGTGACCTTCTCGGTCCGGACGTACGTCACGTCCGAATGGGTCTCGCCGAGGATGGTCAGGCAGGCTGGACACTCCCCGCAGCCGCGCCTGGCCACGTCGTCCTGATCGCAGTTGAGGGCGGCCGCGAAGGCCTTCGCGGCGTTGGAACGCCCGGATCCGGGCGGGCCCGTGAACAGCCAGGCATGGGTCAGTCCTTCGCCCCGCGAGGCAAGGCGGAGCTGTTCGACGACGGCGGGCTGGCCCTGAAGGTCGTCCCAGACAGTCATGCGGCGCCCCGGCCTGCAGACGCGAGCAAGGCATCAACGCGAGTGAGGATCCGCGCGGCCAGTTCGTTGACGGGCAGATCCGCCGGCAGGACCAGATACGTATCCGGCCGGCTGGAGGCCAGTTCGAGGAACGCCCCGCGGATTGTTGAATGGAACTCATCGGCCTCTGACTCAAGGCGGTCTTCGGCGGCATCGCCGGCTGTGCGGCGGCGGCGGCCGTCAGCTGGGTCCACGTCCAGCAACACCGTGAGGTCGGGCTGCAGCCCGGACGTCGCCCATTCGTTGAGGGTACGCACGGCGTCGGCACCCAGATCGCGTCCGGCCCCCTGGTACGCCACGGACGAATCAATGTAGCGGTCCGTCAGGACAACCTCGCCGCGTTCCAGTGCCGGGCGGATCACCTGGCTGGCATGGGCCGCGCGGGAGGCAGCAAAGATGAGTGCCTCGGTGTGGGCGTCGATGTGGCCATGGCCGTGGTCCAGGACCAGGGAACGCAGTTTTTCGCCAATGGGCGTCCCGCCGGGTTCGCGGGTCCGCAGGACCGTCAGGCCACGTGTTTCCAGAGCCTCGGCAAGACGGGCCGCCTGGGTGGACTTGCCGGCGCCGTCGCCGCCCTCGAAGGCGATGAAAAGTCCAGGGCTGTTGGTGGTCACTGGTCTAGACTACCGACTTCGGGAGCCGCCGCACGTCCAAGTACGCTTTCTCCATGAGTCTCTCGGAACAGTATGCTGCGTCCCTGTCGGCCGAAACCGTGGTGGTTGCCGCCGGCCGGCCGGCGCGTAAGCGGGACGAGCCCGTCAACCCGCCCATCGTGCTGTCCTCGACGTACTTCGGCACGGGAGCTCTGGGCGACGGGGACCGGGGCTACGGGCGCTATTCCAACCCCACCTGGGATCCCTTTGAGGAGGCCCTGGGCCTGCTTGAAGGATCTGAACTGCCCGGCCTGCTCTACGCGTCCGGACTCGCGGCCGTCAGCTCGGCACTGTCCCTGCTGCCCGCCGGCGGCGTCCTGGTGATGCCGTCGCACAGCTATGCGGGTTCGCTCGTGATGGCCACGGAGTTGGCGCAGAAGGGCTTCCTGGAACTGCGGACTGTGGACATCACGGACACTGACGCAGTCAAAGCACAGATCGCGCCGCAGGGGCCGGACGCGAAAGCGGCCAGGATGCTGTGGCTTGAGAGCCCCACCAACCCGATGCTGGGCATCGCCGATATCCGCGAGCTCACCGCGGCGGCCCACCGGGTGGGCGCCATTGTGGTGACGGACAATACGTTCTCCACGCCGTTGGTCCAGCAGCCACTGAGCTTGGGTTCCGACGTCGTTCTTCACTCGGTGACCAAATACCTGGCCGGACATTCCGACGTCGTCCTCGGCGCCTTGGTGACGTCCAACCCGGACATCCGGGCAGCGCTGCTGCACCACCGCATCATTCATGGCGGTATTGCCGGGCCGTTCGAGGCATGGCTGGCGCTGCGCGGGCTCCGGACCCTTGCGCTGCGTGTGGAACGGTCGCAGGCTTCTGCAGCGGTCCTGGCGGAACGCCTGAGCACACACCCCCTGATCGATAGCATCCGGTACCCCGGCCTCCCCACGGATCCCGGCCATGAACGGGCCAAGACCCAGATGTCGGGCTTCGGTTCGATTGTGTGCGTGCAGATCGCGCCGGTTGCCGGCCTGAGCGGAGCAGACGACGCGGACAAACTGGTCCGCGCGCTGCAGCTGTGGCTGCCAGCCACCTCCCTGGGCGGGGTGGAATCGCTGATCGAACGGCGCCGCCGGCACGCCGCTGAGCCTCTGAGTGTCCCGGACAACCTGGTGCGGCTGAGCGTCGGCATTGAAAATATTGAGGACCTCTGGGCCGATTTGAAGCAGGCGCTCGACTCGCTGGGCCGCTAGGCTTGGACGGTGGACGGTGAACTGATAATTCGGCCTGTAGAGCTGGCAGTGTTTTTTATCCTTGCCCTGGTGGCATTCGGACTTGAAGTGTGGGCTCTGCTGGACTGCGTCAGGCACAAGTCCGCCGCCTTTGAAGCGACCGGAAAACGAACCAAGACCTTCTGGCTGGCACTGACCGGCGGCGCCACCCTGATCGGCGCCATCTCGCTCTTCAGCAGCGGCGGAATCTTCGGCACGCTTGGCCTCTTTGGGCTCGCCGCCGTGGTGGCAGCGTCCATTTACCTCGCAGACGTCCGGCCAGCGGTCAAGGACGCGGGCCGCGGCGGTAGCCGTAATACGGGGCCCTACGGCGGCTGGTGACCACCACTAGACCGACGGCGCCACAGCGTCCCAGACCACCGTTAGTTCGCCCAGGCGCCACCGCGACGGGCCGTCCTGAACCGGCCACCCGCCGTCGGACAGTGCCCTGCACATGGCGTGCCAGCGCTGCCTGCTGCCGAATGACGCCAGCGGCGCCGACTCCAGCCAAGCCCGGTCCATGGCCTGCATCAGCCGGTGGACAGGCTCTCCCGGAACGTTGCGGTGGATCAGCGCCTTCGGCAGCCGCTCGGCAATTTCCGATGGCAGGTCAAAGCTGCCGAACCGCACGGACATGCTCAGTGACAACGGCCGCTCGGCGTCGAGGGCAACCCACGTCACCCGCCGCCCGATTTCATCGCAGGTACCGTCGATAAAGAGCCCGCCGGGGGCGAGCCGGCCCTGGACCAGCCGCCAGATCCCCGCCACATCGGCCTCTTCGTACTGCCGCAGGACGTTGAAGGCGCGGACCAGCACGGGGTGCCCGGGCAGCGGCAATTCGAAACCGCCCACCTGAAAGCTCAGCCCCGGCCGCTCGAGCGCCTTGGCGATCCGGACGCGCTCCGGCTCGATTTCGATTCCGCACACGCGGACATCCGGCCGCACTGCGCGGAGACGTTCAAAGAGTTCGACGGCGGTGGCCGGCGTTGCGCCGTAGCCCAGGTCAACCACGAGGGGGTCTTCGGCAGCGCGCAGGCGCCAGGCCTGGGGGCCGGTGAGCCAGCGGTCCACCCGCCGCATCCGGTTGGGATTGGTGGTGCCCCGTGTGACGTTTCCGACCGGCCTGCCGCTCCGGCCATGGGGAGCGCTCACGCGTTCAGCTTTTTGCACCACTGCCCAACCCTATCCTTGTAACGCAGGGCCCTTGTAACGCAAGGCGGGCGGCGCCGTGCCTCGGCTAGGATAAAAATCATGACTTACAAGCTGATTCTGCTGCGCCACGGCCACAGCGAATGGAACGCCAAGAACCTGTTCACCGGCTGGGTGGACGTTGACCTCAACGACCAGGGCCGCGAGGAAGCAGCACGCGGCGGCGAGCTCCTGGTTGAGAACGATCTTCTCCCGGATGTCCTCTACACCTCGCTCCTGAAGCGGGCCATCAACACGGCCAACATTTCCCTGGACAAGGCCGACCGCGGCTGGATCCCCGTCAAGCGGGACTGGCGCCTGAACGAACGCCACTACGGTGCCCTGCAGGGCAAGGACAAGGCACAGACCCTGGCCGAATACGGTGAGGAGCAGTTCATGGAGTGGCGCCGGTCCTACGACACCCCGCCGCCGCCCCTGGCCGACGACTCCGAGTTCTCCCAGGCCCGCGACCCCCGTTACGCGGACCTCGGCGACGCACTGCCTCGCACCGAGTGCCTCAAGGATGTCCTGGTCCGCCTGCTTCCCTATTGGGAGTCGGACATCAAGGAAGACCTCAAAACCGGCAAGACCGTCCTGGTCACCGCCCACGGCAACTCGCTGCGCGCCCTGGTCAAGCACCTGGACGGCATCAGCGACGACGCCATCGCCAGCCTGAACATCCCCACGGGCATCCCGCTGGTCTACGACCTGGACGAGGACTTCCAGCCGATCAAGCCGGGCGGCACCTACCTGGACCCGGACGCCGCTGCGGAAGCCATCCTGGCAGTGGCGAACCAGGGCAAGAAATAAAGCAGTAGTTAACGTTCGACGGCGGGCCGGTCACCTGTGGTGACCGGCCCGCCGTCGTATGTAGTTTAGGGAGCGGCTAGAAGCCCTGCCCCTGCCATTCGCCGGTGACGAGGTAGGTGACCTTGCGGGCCACGGACACGCCGTGGTCAGCGAACCGTTCGAAGTAGCGGCTGGCCAGGGCCACGTCAACGGTGGTGGCGGGGGACTCGGCCCAGTCTGGGGCGGCGATCGCCTTGAACACGCTCAGGTGGAGATCGTCGATGGTGTTGTTGGCCTTGTGGATGTCGCGGGCCACTTCGAGGTCCCGGGATTCCAGCAGGACAATAAGTTTGTCGGCGATGAGTTGGTCCTGCTCGGCCATTTTGTTGAACGTTTCCGTCATGGATGCAGGGATCACGGTGGACGGGAAACGCAGCCGGGCCAGCTGGGCAATGTGGCGGGCCAGGTCCCCCATCCGCTCCAGGGAAGCGCTCATGCGCAGGGAGCCCACGATCATCCGCAGATCGCTGGCCACCGGCCCCTGCAGGGCGAGGATGTCGATAGCGCGCTCATCCAGGCTGGTCTGCAAAAAGTCGATACGGGCGTCCGCGGCGATGACGTCCTCGGCCAGATCAACGTCGGCAACCCGGAAGGACGTCGAGGCCTTCGCCAATGCCTCGCTGACCAACCGCGAAATCTCCACCAGCTGCTCACCCACCTGGGTCAGCTCTTCCTGAAAAACCTTACGCACGTGGGCGTCCTTTCTTTGGAACTCCGCCCCTCGGGTGGCAGACGGAACTCATGTCGCCATTCGGCACTCCAACATATAACTTTGTCAGCGTGCGGTAAACGATTAGTCGGTTGTAGATGAACGTTAGCTGAACCGTCCCCGTAATGGGCCATGACGCACCGTCTCGACAGGAACCACGGCCTAAGCTGGAGTTGTGGATCCTATGCTCATCGGTGTCATCGCCGGCCTGGTCGGCCTGTCGCTCGGCACCTTTGGCGTGCTCGCCTTCAGGATCAGTGAAAAGCAGCGAAAGCTTGTTGACGTCGACGTGGAGGAACTCGCTTTGCCGGCCGGCGCCGCGGAAGTGCTGGCCGTCGTCGGACGGGCTTTTGTGGTGGTTGACGCGGTGGACGGCGTGGTGCGCGCCAGCCCGGCAGCCTATGCATACGGACTGGTGCGCGGCCACACGGTGGTCCACAAAGAACTTCTGGACATGACGGCCGGTGTGCGGCGCGACGGCGTGATCCTGGAAAAACGGCTGGAGCTGCAGCGGGGTCCGCTGGGCCACGGCACCATCATCGTGCAGGTCCGGGCGGCCATGCTCGGCGAGGAATATATCGTGCTTCTGGCCGACGACCGCACCGAAATTACCCGCACGGAAGAGATCCGCAACGACTTCGTGGCCAACGTGTCCCACGAGCTGAAGACCCCGGTGGGCGCAATTTCCCTGCTGGCCGAGGCACTGGAGTCCTCGGCCGACGACGAACAAGCAGTCCGCCGGTTCGCCAAGCGCATGCACAAGGAGTCAAGCCGGCTGGCCGCCCTGGTCCAGGACATCATCGAGCTGTCCCGCCTCCAAGGTGCCAGCGTGTCCCAAGAGGGCAAGGCCGTGGACATCAACGCGGTCATCACTGAAGCGGTGGACCGTTCCCAGCTCCCCGCTGAAAGCAAGAACATCCGGATCGTGGTGGGGGAGCGGGTTAAGGCCACCGTCTTTGGTGACCGGGACCTGCTGGTTACCGCTCTGCGTAACCTGATCGACAACGCCATCCGCTACTCCCCGGAGAACACCAGGGTGGGCGTGGGCGTCCGGTCAAAGGACGGGCTGATCGCAGTGTCGGTCACGGATCAGGGCGAGGGGCTGACCCCGGAGGACCAGGAGCGCGTGTTTGAGCGCTTCTACCGGGTGGATGCGGCGCGTTCGCGCCACACTGGCGGAACGGGCCTGGGCCTTAGCATCGTCAAACACGTTGCCTCCAACCACGGCGGTGAAGTGACATTGTGGTCACGGCCCGGCCAGGGTTCCACTTTCACCCTGCGGCTGCCTGAGATGGAAAGCCAGGACGCACCGGATACCTCAGGTGTCAAAGAACCAGCCGTACCCGTGCGCAGAAAAGAACGCGGTGTACATGAGCAAGGAGCTAGCGCTTGAGCAGGATTTTGATTGTCGAAGACGAAGAATCGTTCAGTGATCCGTTGTCCTATCTACTGGGCAAGGAGGGGTTCGAGGTAGAAGTGGTGGACAACGGCCTCGACGCCATCACCGAATTCGACCGGAACGGGGCGGACCTGGTGCTGCTGGACCTGCAGCTCCCCGGCCTGTCGGGCACCGAGGTCTGCCGCCAGCTGCGGCAGCGCTCCAGCGTTCCGGTCATCATGCTGACGGCCAAGGACTCCGAGATTGACAAGGTGGTTGGCCTGGAGCTGGGCGCTGACGACTACGTCACCAAGCCCTACTCCTCCCGCGAGCTGGTGGCCCGCGTCCGGGCCGTACTCCGCCGGCAAGGTGAACCTGAGGAACTGATCTCGGCCACAGTCCAGGCCGGCCCTGTCCGGATGGACATCGAACGGCATGTGGTCAGCGTGGATGGCCAGCAGGTCCTCTTGCCGCTGAAGGAGTTCGAGCTGCTGGAAATGCTGCTGCGCAACTCCGGCCGCGTACTCACCCGCGGCCAGCTGATCGACCGGGTCTGGGGTTCGGACTACGTGGGGGACACCAAAACCCTGGACGTGCATGTCAAGCGGCTGCGCGGCAAGATCGAGCCCGACCCGTCCATACCGCGTTTCCTGGTAACCGTCCGCGGCCTGGGCTACAAGTTCGAGCCGTAGGCCTCTCCGCCGTATGGCACGCCGGGCATCAGGCGCACCAGACTTCAAGTGCACAAAAGGAGGGGCTCCCCGCGGGGGGAGCCCCTCCTTTTGTGCTTTGCTGCTGCTTAGTGGGCCGCACCAGTGCCGGTGGCCGACGGCGACGGGCTGGGTGTGGCGGATCCGGTCGGTTCGCTGCCGGCCGGCAGGTACTCCTTGTACTCCGCGAGGGAACCATCCAGGACAGGCACGCGGACAGTCTTGCTCACGTTGGTGCCGTCTTCGGTGATCTTCACATCGACGAGGGAGCCGGCGATGCCGCCGCTGGTGCTGAGGATGGCTTCATCCGTGGAGTCGTTGAGCAGGGTGTAGGAGTTGGCTTTCACCGGCACCTGCGTCTGTGAACCCTCGGCCCCGTTGACCGTGAGCTTGACGTCCTGTGAAGAGGAGTTGTAAACGGCGCCGAGCAGGCGGCCGGGCTTGTCTGCGCCGGCGGAGACAACCAGCATGTTTCGCAGCTGCAGCGGACCCAGGTCGGCGCGGATACCGTCCGACGCCGCGTACTGGTGAGAAGTCTGCTGGGGGTTGATGTAGCCACAGCCGGTCATCGTCGCCAGGGCGAGGGCCAGGGAACCTGCCGCCAGTGCCAGTTTGCCGCCCTGGGCCCGGTTCATCGCAGTGAAACGCACGTCACGTACTCCTCGAGAGTCTTGAAACATTATTCAGCCATAGCCTAGCGGCAAACCGGGCCAAACGAGGATTCCGCACGGTCATATTGCCCTTGGCAGCAGGCCGCACATGCACTATTATCTGCATTCGTCAAGGGGGTGAAGGGGGTCTATTCTGCCCATTTTCCGCGTATTTCCGGGGTTCCGGGGCCGGTTCGAGGCCAGTCATATGCCTGAATCGTGATAAACTGGTCTGCGGGAAAGGGGAATGTCCACATGGTATTTGAGGTCGGCGAGACAGTAGTTTACCCTCACCACGGTGCTGCAAAAATTGAAGAAATCAAGATGCGCACTGTCAAGGGCGAAGAGAAAATGTATCTCAAGCTCAAGGTGGCTCAGGGTGATCTGACCATTGAAGTTCCAGCAGAGAACGTTGACCTTGTTGGGGTCCGTGACGTAGTGGGCAAGGAAGGTCTGGAGCACGTATTTGATGTTCTCCGGGCTGAGTTCACTGAAGAACCCACCAACTGGTCGCGCAGATACAAGGCAAATCTGGAGAAGCTTGCTTCCGGTGACGTCATCAAGGTAGCAGAGGTTGTTCGCGACCTCTGGCGCCGTGATCACGATCGGGGCCTTTCCGCAGGTGAGAAGCGCATGCTGGCCAAGGCCCGTCAGATTCTGATTTCAGAACTTGCACTGGCTGAAAAGACTGATGAAGAGAAGGCTGCAAGCGTTCTCGACGAGGTCCTGGCTTCCTAAGAATTGAGCCCCGGGGGTACGCAAGTGCCTCCGGGGTTTCTTTTTGCCCTTTTTCGGTCCAGCCCTCAGCGGCAGGCGCGTCGCGCGGCTGGGATTAGGCACGCCGGGCAGGCGGGCACGTAGGCTGGACCGCATGAACAACGGACTTCCCCGCCCCGTCACCGCCGTCGTCATTGTGGCCGCAGGTTCCGGTGAGCGGCTGGGTTACGGCATGCCCAAGGCGCGCGTGCCGCTGGGGAGTGACGCCATACTTACGCATGCCCTCCGGGGCGTCGCTGCCGCCGACGTCGCACGGCAGATCTGTGTTGCCCTGCCGCCCGGCGATACGGTCATGCAGGAATTGTGCGCGGCCTTCGCCGAGGAACTCCGGGCGGGGCACGATGCCAACCAGGAGAACCCGCTTCCCGTGCTGACAACGGTCGACGGCGGTGCCACCCGTGCCGCTTCCGTCCGGTCGGCGTTGGCGGCCTTGCTGGACGGCACCGAAGCTGTGCTGGTCCACGACGCCGCCAGGGCGCTGACGCCCGAGTATGTCTTCCACCGTGTCGTCGATTCCCTGGCTGCCGGCGCCGTTGCAGTGATTCCTGCCGTACCGGTGGTGGATACGGTGAAGATGGTTACCCCCACGACCGGTGACGACAGCAGCATCGCTCCGGAACTCGTGACCGGGACCGCGCCGCGGGAGGAGCTCCGTTCGGTCCAGACGCCCCAAGGGTTCCGCCTGTCCACACTGATCCAGGCCCATCAGGCAGCGGCGGACTTTGACGAGAAACAGGCTGCCGCGGTCACCGACGACGCCATGCTGGTGGAACTCCTGGGAGTTCCCGTGCACGCCGTCCATGGCTCCACACAGTCATTGAAAATCACCACGCCGCTGGACCTGATCATTGCCGAGGGGCTGCTGGAAGGCCCGCTGGGCATCCGCTGGGTGGAGGGTTAGGCATGAGTGAAGCCAAGATGATCCTGCCGCGCACGGGTATCGGTCTGGATGTCCATGCGTACGCGTCCCCTGACCTTCCCCGTCCGCTCTGGCTGGGCGGGCTGTTCTGGGAAGGCGAGCGTGGACTGGCCGGGCATTCGGACGGGGACCCGGTGGCCCACGCCGCCGCTGACGCCCTGTTCTCGGCCGCCGGCATCGGGGACCTCGGCACGCATTTCGGCACCGACCGTCCGGAGTTCGCTGGAGCCTCCGGCGTCACGCTCCTGACCGAGGCGGCGAGGATTGTCCGTGCGGCTGGCTTTGAGATCGGCAACGTGGCAGTGCAGTTCGTGGCTACGCGGCCCAAATTCGGCCCGCGGCGGGAAGAGTCCCAACGCGTGCTGAGCGAGGCGGCAGGGGCGCCGGTCAGTGTCACGGCCACCACCAGCGACGGACTCGGTTTCACCGGCAGGGGCGAGGGGATTTCCGCCGTCGCCACCGCTTTGGTCTATCCGGTGATTCAACCCAGCGCTGTTCAGGCCGGATAACGCGCGGGGGCCGGCACACAGGCCTTTTCCGCTAATCTGGAGCGGTGACTCTCCGCTTCTATGACACCGCGTCCGCCGAAGTCCGTGACTTCGTTCCCCTCGTCCCCGGAAAAGCGAGCCTGTACTACTGCGGAGCAACCGTGCAGGGCATGCCGCACGTAGGCCACATCCGCTCGGCGATCGCCTTTGACCAGCTCACCCGCTGGCTCGAGTACCGGGGGCTGCGGGTCACCGCGGTCCGCAACGTCACGGACATCGACGACAAGATCCTCGCCAAGTCTGCCGAATCGTTCAGCCCGGACTTCGAAGCCGGACCGGACGCTGTCCGCGCGGAGGAATGGTGGGCCCTGGCCTACCGCTACGAGCAGGCGTTCCTGCAGGCCTACGACACGCTCGGCGTTTCCCGGCCCACTTATGAGCCACGGGCAACCGGCCATATCCCCGAAATGCATGAGCTGATCCAGCAGCTGATCGACCGGGGCCACGCCTACCCGGCGCCGGACGATTCCGGCGACGTCTACTTCGACGTGCGGTCCTGGGACAAGTACGGGTCACTGACGCGCCAGAACATTGACGACATGCAGGGCGCCCCGGACGCGGATCCCCGCGGCAAGAAGGACCCCCGCGACTTTGCGCTGTGGAAGGGCTCCAAAGAAGGAGAGCCGACGACGGCGAGCTGGGCCTCGCCCTGGGGCGCCGGACGTCCGGGCTGGCACCTGGAATGCTCCGCCATGGTCACCAAGTACCTCGGCACCGAATTTGATATCCATGGCGGCGGACTGGACCTGCGCTTCCCGCACCACGAAAACGAAATGGCGCAGTCCCAGGCCGCAGGGCACGGGTTCGCCAACTTCTGGATGCACAACGGCATGGTCACGTACCAGGGCGAGAAAATGTCCAAGTCCATCGGCAACACCATAAGCCCTTCGGAGATGCTGGACATCGCGTCGCCGCGGGTGGTCCGCTACTACCTCGGGCAGGCCCACTACCGCTCAGTGCTGGACTACCGCCCCACATCGCTCGACGAGGCCGCGGCCGCCGTCGAACGCATTGACGGCTTCATCAGCCGCGCCGTTCGGGCCCTCGCTGCCGGTGGGAACTACACCTTCGCCACCTATGGCAAGGTTC
Source organism: Pseudarthrobacter raffinosi (assembly GCF_023913835.1). Classification (NCBI taxonomy): domain Bacteria; kingdom Bacillati; phylum Actinomycetota; class Actinomycetes; order Micrococcales; family Micrococcaceae; genus Pseudarthrobacter; species Pseudarthrobacter raffinosi. The sequence goes on from NZ_JAMXBG010000027.1 coordinate 34,309, forward strand.
CCGAGGCGTTCGAGAACGCCATGGATGACGATCTCAACGTGCCGCAGGCCCTCGCCGTGGTCCACGAAACAGTCCGTGCCGGCAACACTGCCTTGACGGAGGGGAAGCTGGAGGACGCACAGCAGGCGCTGCACAGCGTGCATGACATGCTGCGGGTCCTGGGCCTGAATGCGGTGGCGTCCGGCCCGGCGTCGGACACCCGGGAATCGGCCGCCCTCGACGTCCTGGTGGAAGCCCAGCTTGCTGCCCGCACCCAGGCCCGGGCCGCCAAGGACTGGGCTGCCTCTGACGCCATCCGCGACACGCTGAAGGCGGCCGGCGTCGTCGTCGAAGATGGCCCAAACGGCGCTACCTGGAGCCTGCAACGGGACTGAACGGGCGATTTTACTTGATTCAGTAGACTGGTAAGCAGACTCAGTCAAACAATCAAGGGTGGAAAATCATGGCCAACAACGGTCGCCGGTCGGTCAAAGCAAAGAAGGGGCCAACCATCGGAACCGGTGGTCATGGCCGTAAGGCCCTGGAAGGCAAGGGTCCCACGCCCAAGGCGGAGGACCGCCCGTACCACAAGGCGCACAAGAGCAAGCAGCTTGCCGAACGTTCGGCCGCCAAGCGCGGCACGGGTGCCCGCAGCGCCGGCGCCTCCCGCACGGGTCCCAAGGGCCGCGCCACCGAGGAAGTCGTCACCGGCCGTAACTCCGTGGTGGAAGCCCTCCGCGCCGGGATCCCCGCGAAGGCCCTGCACATCGCCATCCGGATTGAAATGGATGACCGGGTCAAGGAGTCGCTGAAGATCGCCGCCGAACGCGGAATCCCGCTGCTCGAGACCGGCAAGCCCGAACTTGACCGCATGACGGATGACGCCATCCACCAGGGCCTGGTCCTGCAGATCCCGCCGTACGAGTACCAGGACGCTTATGACCTGGCCGAGGAAACCGTGGACCGCTGGAAGAAGGGCCACGTATCCAACGCCCCGCTGTTCGTTGCCCTGGACGGCATCACGGACCCCCGCAACCTTGGTGCCATCATCCGCTCCGTCTCGGCCTTCAGCGGCCACGGCGTCGTCGTCCCGGAACGCCGCTCCGTGGGCGTCACAGCCTCGGCCTGGAAGACCAGCGCCGGCGCTGCCGTGCGTGTTCCGGTGGCACGCGCCGCGAACCTGAATAGTGCCCTGAAGCAGTTCAAGAACATGGGCATCTTTGTCCTGGGGCTCGACGGCGACGGCGACGTTTCGTTGCCTGACCTCACCCTGGCCGCCGAGCCCGTCTGCATTGTGGTCGGTTCCGAGGGCAAGGGCCTGAGCCGCCTGGTCCGCGAAAACTGCGACCAGATCGTCTCCATCCCGATTAACTCCGCCATGGAATCGCTCAACGCCTCCATGGCCGTTGGCATCTCCCTGTACGAAATCTCGAGGCAGCGCGCCGTCAAGTAGTCCTCGGTGCGGGAGGCGGCACGGCAGCGGGGTCGCCGCCGCGACCGCTTTGCCGTCGCTTAGACACCTCCCGTTGCCTCATTCGGCCGCGGGCGGCCTTCTTCGGCTCTGGTCGGCGATGCGCTCCCTGGCAAAACGGCCGCAACGGCTGTATCGTCGTCCTGCCAAACGCTCTCTCACCTTTGGTGGGTTTAACAGAAACGCTCTCCCACCGGTCAACTTGAACTGGTGAGAGAGCGTTTCTGTTTAAGGCGCGAAAACTGCGAGAGCGTTGGACTGCGGTGGGTCCGGGTGACGTCATAAAAGCGCCGGTGCAGCTCAACAGCCGTTGGCCGCTACCATGGACGTGATGGTCATGCCGCTTTTCGATACCGCTTCCACCAGGGATGCCTCTTCGGCATATCCGCTAGGTGTCAGCGTCCCGCGCCCGGGATCGGGAGCGGATTACAGCGTGCAGTCCAGCGCCAACGTCGCCGTGTACGCCCCGGCCGTGGAGAACCTTGAGATTGCCTACAAGGCCCCGGGCAGCGAGTGGCATCTGCAGACCCTGCCCAATGTCACGCACGGCGTGCACCATGGAATTGTTGAGGATTTCCCGTACGGATCGCTGTACGGTTTCCGTGCCACGTCCAAGGCGGACCCGTTGCCGCTGGCGGTCCCCATCGTGGACCTGGACGACGACGGCGGGCAGCCTCTTTTGCTCGATCCTTACGGCCGGGCGGTGGACCAGCGGGAGGGTTTCCTGACGAGCGTCCGGATGGCCGGCGATTTTGACTGGGGCACCGACGAACGTCCCCGGACGCAGTGGCGGAACACCATCATCTACGAGGCTCATGTCCGCGGCCAGAGCATGCTGCATCCCGATGTCCCCGAGGAGCTGCGTGGCACCTACGCCGGAATGGCTCATCCGGCCATCATCGAGCATTTCAAGAGCCTGGGCATTACCGCTGTCCAGCTGCTCCCGGTGCACTTCCACCTCGATGAGCTGCACCTGCAGAACCTCGGCCTGACCAACTACTGGGGTTACAACACGGCCGCGTTTTTCGCACCGCAGGCAGCCTATGCGACGCAGGCGGCGCGGGATGCCGGACCGCACGCCGTCCAGGACGAGTTCAAGGGAATGGTCAAGCTGCTCCACGCGGCAGGGCTGGAAGTGATTCTCGACGTCGTCTACAACCACACTGCCGAGGGCGGCCCGGACGGCCAGGCCATTAGCTTCCGCGGACTCGGTGAGGACACGTACTACAGAACGGATGGCCACGGGAAGTACATCGACACTACGGGCTGCGGCAACAGCCTGAATTTCGGCCAGCCCAGGGTGGTCCAGTTGGTGCTGGATTCCCTCCGGTATTGGGTGGACGAATTCCACATCGACGGCTTCCGTTTCGACCTGGCCGTGACGCTCTGCCGGAACGCGGACAACGAGTTTGATCCCCGCCACCCGTTCCTGGTGGCTGTGGCCGCCGATCCCGTGTTGTCTGACGTAAAACTGATCGCCGAGCCCTGGGACGTCGGCTATGGCGGCTGGCAGACGGGACGGTTCCCGGGCGGCTGGGTTGACTGGAACGACCACTTCAGGGACGGCGTCCGCTCCTTCTGGCTTGCCGACCGGGCGGCCATCGAAGCCGGCGGGCAGGGCGGGTCCGTGGCGCGGCTGGCTGATGCCCTGTCCGGGTCTGCCGGGCTCTTTGAAGCGTCGGGCCGTTCCAGGCTGGCGTCGGTCAACCTCATCACGGCACACGACGGCTTCACGCTCAACGACCTTGTGTCCTACGACCGAAAACACAACGAGGCGAACGGCGAGCAGAACCGGGACGGGCACGGGGACAACCGCAGCTACAACCACGGTTTCGAAGGCCGGAGCGAGGACGAGAGCATCCTGGCGCAGCGGTCGCAGTCCCGACGGAACCTCATGGCGTCCCTGTTGATTTCGCTCGGTGTGCCCATGATCACCGCCGGCGACGAGCTGGCACGCACGCAGCAGGGAAACAACAACGCCTATTGCCAGGACAACCCACTGGCATGGCTCGACTGGACGCGTACGCCGGAATCCGCAGAGATGCTCCGCAGCACAAAGCGCTACGTCCGGCTGCGCAAGGAGTTCCTGGCAAGCCAACCCCATGATTTTCCCTCTCGGGATGAGCAGTCCTATATCTACTGGTTTGATCACGCCGGACAACCCATGTCCATGGATCAGTGGAATGATCCCCGGCACCGGGTCATGCAGCTCCTGCTTGGCTCGGACGACGGCACGCTGGCGGGCCTCGTAGTGGTCAACGGCAGCGGCTCCGACGTGAACATCACCCTTCCGGAACTCAAGAACGACGACGGAACGCCCCGCAGGATGTTCGAACTCCGGCTGACAACGTCGCCGCTTCACGAGCTTCGACAGGGCAGCCGCGTGGCGTCCGGCGAGACGGACAGCATCGAGGCGAACTCGATTAACATCTACCGCACGTAACTGCGGAGGGGACCAAATTTGCGCAACCGCTCCATTGCCCTGCTGCTGACCGGGCTGCTGGCCATAGCGGCGTTCGCTTTCGGCGGCCCCGGGCTCCTTGAGACTCTAACGGGAAGTACGACGCCGGCAGCCAGTTCCAGCGCGGCCCCGGTCCCGGGCGCTCCCGTCCAGGGTCCTGCGGAGGTTCCGGCCCCGGCGGTAGTCCCCGCCAACCCGTCCGGGTTGCCCGCGATCAAGGAATCCCAGCTGCCGGCCGAAGCGCGGACTACCCTCGCTGCCATCCGTGCCGGCGGCCCCTACGGCTACAGCCAGGACAACAAGACGTTCGGCAACTTCGAGCGCATTCTCCCGCGGCAGGGCTCAGGCTATTACCGCGAGTACACCGTGCCCACCCCGGGTGAATCCGACCGGGGAGCCCGCCGCATCGTCACCGGCGCCGAGGGCGAAAAATACTACACGCAGGACCACTACGACTCGTTCAAATTCATCGCAGAAGGCGGCTGAACACCCTCATGAAAATTTACTCCGCCGACACCTGGACCATCGAAGAACTTCAGGAACAGGTTGCCGACGACGGCCGCCGCAGCCTGGTGGTCCCCGCCGCCGACAGCAAGAAGGCTGTCCTGGAAACCTTCGGCGGAGTGCTCGCCTTTCCTGAACATTACGGCGTGAACATGGACGCCCTGAACGACTCCCTGCACGATTTCGCGGACAGCATCGGCGAGAACGGTAGCGCGCCGGTCACAATCCTTTGGCAGGTGGCCGCGGCGTTCCGGGGGGACAGGTCCTTCGGGATCATCTGCGAGGTCCTCCAGGATGCCGAAAGCTACGCCGGCCGTGACCTCGCGGTCACGGCCGTCCTCCTGTAACTAACGTCGACAACCGCCGCGCAGTTGCCACAAAACGAACGCCGGATATCTGGAAACGGATCAGGCGTTGACGATCAGCCCCAGCTCCGCCTTGGAAGCCAATGCCTCGTGCCGTGGCAGGACGCGGACGGTGTAGCCAAAGGGACCGGAGCGGTCGATGACCAGCGAGCCGCTGAACAGGTGGCGCCCCTCGCCCAGGTCCTCTTTCGAGTTCAACTCCATCAGGGTGACGTCCGCCAGGGTGTCGCTTTCCTCGGCACGGCCATAAGCCACCTCCACGGACACGTCCTCCGGTGAGAGGGTGTGCAGCGCGATGTAGGCGTTCACCTGCAGGGTGTCCCCGATCTGCGGGTCCTCGGAAACGCCCACGGAGTCCACATGTTCGACGTGCAGCAGAGGCCACGCCGAACGTACCTTGGCAGTCCATGCCGCCAGCACACGGGCCTGGGCGTAGGAGTTGGCAACGGCCCTGCGTCCGGCCTCGGCGGCGGGCCGGTAGAGCACGTTGACGTAGTCGTGCAGCATGCGCTCCGCGGAAACGGCCGGTCCCAGATGGGACAACGTGTGCTTGATCATTGACACCCAGTGCGTCGGGACTTTCTCGGTGCCCGTGGTGGACGGTCCGGCAGCACCGGCGCTGTCAGACACCGTGTTCCCGTAGAAGCGTGGCGCCACCTGGGTTTCCAGGAGTTCATACAGTGCCGCGGCCTCGATGTCGTCCCGCTCTTCGGGGGACGCGTCATTGTTGGCGGTGGGGATCGCCCAGCCGTTCTCGCCGTCGTACATTTCATCCCACCAGCCGTCCATCACAGAAAGGTTCAGCGAACCGTTGATGGCGGCCTTCATGCCCGACGTACCGCAGGCCTCCAGGGGGCGGAGCGGGTTGTTGAGCCACACGTCGCAGCCCGGGAACAGCGTCCTGGCCATTGCGATGTCGTAGTTCGGCAGGAAGGCGATGCGGTGGCGGACCTCGGGGTCGTCCGTGAAGCGGACCAGGTCCTGGATCATCTTCTTCCCGGCATCATCTGCCGGGTGGGACTTGCCGGCGATCACCAGTTGGATCGGGTGTTCCGGATGCAGCAGCAGCGCCTTGAGCCGGTCCGGCTCGCGAAGCATCAGCGTCAGGCGCTTGTAGGTGGGGACGCGCCGGGCGAAGCCGATGGTCAGCACGTCGGGGTCCAGAACGTTGTCGGTCCAGCCCAGCTCGGCGTCGGCGGCGCCGCGCTTCTTCCACGCAGCCCGGAGCCGGCGGCGTACGTCCTCCACCAACGCTGTGCGCATTTCACGGCGCAGCGCCCAGACGTCGGCATCGCTGACGTTGTAGGCAAGGTCCCAGCGGCCCAGGGCTTCGGCCTCGGTGCCGAACTGTTCCCTCGCGAGCTGGGAGATGCGCCCGTCGACCCACGTGGGCACGTGCACGCCGTTGGTGACGGACGTGATGGGCACCTCTGAGTGGTCGAACCCGGGCCACAGGGCCGAGAACATCCCGCGGGATACCTCGCCGTGGAGCTTGGCGACGCCGTTGGCCCGCTGTGCCAGCCGGAGTCCCATCACCGCCATGTTGAAGACTGACGGGTTGCCGTCGGCGTAGTTTTCCCGGCCCAGTTCCAGGATCCGGTCCACGGGTACCGCGGGCGCAAGCCCGGCCTGGAAGAAGTGGTGGATCTGGGAAATCTCGAAACGGTCGATGCCGGCCGGAACGGGAGTGTGGGTGGTGAAGACCGTGGACGCCCGGCCGGCGGCGAGGGCTTCGTCGAAGCTGAGGGCGGCGTCGCCGGCCATCAGTTCCTGGATGCGCTCAATCCCCAGGAAGCCGGCATGGCCCTCGTTGGTGTGGAACACCTCGGGCGCGGCGGTTCCGGTGAGCTGCTGGTACGCGCGCAGCGCCTTGACTCCGCCCATGCCCAGCAGGAGCTCCTGCTGCAGCCGGTGGTCTCCGCCGCCGCCGTAGAGGCGGTCGGTGATGCTGCGCGCGGCGTCGTCGTTGCCGGGAACGTTGGAGTCCAGCAGCAAGAGGGGAACGCGTCCGACGTCGGCACGCCAGATGTGTGCCAGCAGCCGGCGCCCGTTGGGGAGCGGGAGTGAGATCTGCAAAGGCCGGCCGTTGCCGTCGGCGGACGGTTCACGAAGCAGAGTGAGGGGGAGGCCGTCAGGGTCGAGTACCGGGTACGTTTCCTGCTGCCAGGCGTCGCGGGAGAGTGACTGCTTGAAGTAACCAGCCTGGTACAGCAGGCCAACGCCGATCAGGGGCACACCCAGGTCCGAGGCGGCCTTGAGGTGGTCGCCGGCCAGGATGCCCAGGCCGCCGGAGTACTGCGGCAGGACTTCGGTGATGCCAAATTCTGGGGAGAAGTACGCGATGGCGGCCGGGGCATCCTCGCCCAGGCTCTGGTACCAGCGGGGCTGCTCAAGGTACCGGTCAAGGTCCTCGGCGGCGGCGCGGACCTGGTTCACTACCGAGGGGTCGGCGGCGAGGCGCTGGAACTCTTCGCGGCTGACCCGGCCCAGGAAACTGACGGGATCCTGGCCGGATTCCTCCCAGATGCGGCGGTTCAGGCCAGCGAAAAGTTCACGGGTGGGCCGGTGCCAGGACCAGCGGAGGTTGGTGGCCAACAGGGCCAGCGGCCTGATGGGTTCCGGGAGGACTGTTCTGACGGTAAATCTGCGGATTGCCTTCACCTGCGCCACACTAACCGACAACATCAACGTCTGGAACTGCTTTGGCTTTCTTTTAGGTAAATGACAGTTGGCGTGGCGGATAAGTCGAATCGCCGCGACAAAAAGCAGCGCAGGCTTAGCAATCTGGACCATTTCTCGCTAACGTCGAGCCTGTGACGACTAACTCAGTAACCCCTGCCGCCTCAAAGAAAAAGCCGAAAGGCCAAATCACCGACGGGCTAAGAATTGGCCGTTTTCCGATCACTGCAGTGCAGCCTGTGGTGGAGAGTGGGAAGTATCCTGCCAAGGCCCTGCCGGGGGAGGGAATTGTGGTGGGCGCCACGGCCTTCCGGGAGGGGCATGACCAACTGGGTGTCAGCGCGGTCCTCCTGGATCCCCGCGGGAAGGAACGCCAGCGCGTCAGGCTGGCGCCGCCCAGGGGGGAACGCGGCCTCGGTACCGACCGCTGGGAGGGCATCCTCACGCCGTCGGCCGTTGGAAACTGGACGTTTTTCATCGAGGCCTGGCACGACCGCTACGGAACCTGGCACCACAACGCCGAAGTCAAGGTGGCGGCAGGCATCGACGTTGAGCTGATGCTCGCCGAAGGATCGGCGCTGCTCTCGGAGGCGGCCGCCGACGCCTCCCGCAATGCGTCGGACCGGCGTACCCTGCGCATGGCGTCTTCCATTCTGGGCAACGGGTCCCTCACCGATGAGGAGCGTCTGGCAGCCGGCTTCGGCGCGGACGTCGCCGCCGTGGTGGACCGCCAGCCGATCCGCGAACTGATCACCGTTTCCGAGCAGTTCCCGCTGCTGGTGGAGCGCGATCTCGCAGGCCGTGGAGCCTGGTACGAATTCTTCCCCCGGTCCGAAGGCGCCGTCAGGGACGCCACCACCGGGGCATGGACGTCCGGGAATTTCAGGACCGCGGCGAAGCGGCTGGACGCGGTGGCGGAAATGGGCTTCGACGTTCTCTATATGCCGCCGATCCACCCCATCGGTATCCAGCACCGAAAGGGCCCCAACAACACCCTGATTGCCGGCCCGCATGATCCCGGCTCGCCCTGGGCCATCGGCGCCAAGGAGGGCGGCCACGACGCCATCCACCCGGAACTGGGCACGTTCGAGGACTTCGACGCCTTTGTTGCCCGCGCCAACGAACTGGGCCTGGAAGTCGCCCTGGACCTGGCGCTGCAGGCCGCGCCGGACCACCCCTGGGTGCAGTCCAACCCGGAATGGTTCACTACCCGGGTTGACGGGAGCATCGCGTACGCGGAAAACCCGCCCAAGAAATACCAGGACATTTTCCCGCTCAATTTCGACAATGATCCGGAAGGGCTTGCGAAGGAAATCCTGCGGGTCGTGTTGCTGTGGGTCAGCCATGGCGTGAAGATCTTCCGGGTGGATAATCCGCACACCAAACCGGTGTGGTTCTGGGAATGGCTCATTGGCCAGGTCAACAAGAAGACCCCTGGCGTAGTGTTCCTCGCGGAAGCGTTCACGCGCCCTGCCATGATGCACGCCCTGGGCCGGGCGGGCTTCCAGCAGTCCTACACCTACTTCACGTGGCGGAACACCAAAAAGGAAATCGAAACCTACTTCACGGAGGTCAGCCACGAGTCGCCGGCGTACTTCCGGCCCAACTTTTTTGTCAACACGCCGGACATCCTCACGGAATACCTGCAGTTCGGCGGTCCGGCGGCGTTCAAGATCCGCGCCGCATTGGCCGCCACCGCCAGCCCCCTGTGGGGCGTTTATGCCGGCTACGAACTTTATGAGCATGTTGCCCGCCCCGGCGCGGAAGAGTACATCGACAACGAGAAATTCGAATACAAAGCCCGTGACTGGGACGCTGCCGCTGCCTCAGGCCGGACCCTGGCGCCGTACTTGACCAGGCTCAACGCAATCAGGCACAACCACCCGGCGCTGCTGGACCTGCAGAATCTCACGGTCCACCACAGCACCGACGACGCCACGGTGGTGTACTCCAAGCACAAGACCCTGCCGGACGGCACCAAGGACACCATCATTGTGGTGGTCAACGTTGATCCGCACGCCATCAGGGAGAGCACTATTTCACTGGATCTGGCTGCGCTGGAACTGGACCCCGAGGATCTGTCGCCCAACGGCGGGTTCCGGGTGGATGACCTCATTTCCGGTGAATCCTGGGAATGGGGCGAATACAACTACGTCCGCCTGGACGCGCACGTTGAACCCGCCCACATCCTGAGCGTGAGGAGATTGCATCAGTGAGCTTTAACCCGCAGAGTTCCAGCCAGCATTTCACCCCCAAGAGCACCTTTGAGCTGAACGCCCCTGGCCTGGCCCACGATCCGCTCTGGTATCGGAAAGCTGTGTTCTATGAGGTGCTGGTGCGGGCCTTCGCGGATGCGAACGGCGACGGTTCGGGCGACTTCTCCGGCCTGATCGACCGGCTGGACTACCTACAGTGGCTTGGCGTGGACTGCCTGTGGCTGCCGCCGTTCTTCCAGTCGCCGCTGCGTGACGGCGGCTATGACATTTCGGACTACAACTCCGTCCTGGATGAGTTCGGGACCATCAGCGACTTCAAGCGGCTCGTGGCCGAGTCCCATGCCCGCGGCGTCCGGGTCATCATTGACCTGCCGCTGAACCACACCTCGGACCAGCACCCCTGGTTCCAGGAATCGCGCAAGGACCCGGACGGTCCCTTTGGCGACTTTTACGTGTGGAGCGACACTGACGAGAAGTACCAGGACGCCCGCATCATCTTCGTGGACACGGAGGAGTCCAACTGGACCTTCGACCCCATCCGCCGGCAGTTCTTCTGGCACCGCTTCTTCAGCCACCAGCCTGACCTGAACTTTGAGAACCCCAAGGTCATCGAAGCGCTCTTTGACGTGGTCCGTTTCTGGCTGGACCAGGGCATCGACGGTTTCCGGGCGGACGCCATCCCGTACCTCTTCGAGGAAGAGGGGACCAATTGCGAAAACCTGCCGGCCACCCATGACTTCCTGCGCAAGCTGCGGGCCATGGTGGATGAAGGCTACCCGGGCCGCGTCATCATCGCCGAGGCCAACCAGCCGCCCAACGAGGTGGTGGAGTACTTCGGAACAGCGGAAGAGCCCGAATGCCATATGGCCTTCCATTTCCCCATCATGCCGCGCCTCTACTACGCCCTGCGGGACCAGAAGGCCGCTCCGATCATCGAGACCATGCATGACACCCCGGAGATCCCCGAAGGGGCGCAGTGGGGAACGTTCCTGCGCAACCACGATGAACTGACGCTGGAGATGGTCACGGCCGACGAGCGTGCGGCGATGCTGGGCTGGTATGCCCCGGACCCCCGGATGCGCGCCAACATCGGGATCCGGCGCCGGCTTGCACCGTTGCTGGATAATTCCCGGGCCGAGATCGAACTGATCAATGCCCTGCTGCTGTCACTGCCTGGCAGCCCGTTCCTGTACTACGGGGACGAGATCGGCATGGGGGACAATATCTGGCTCGATGACCGCGATGCTGTGCGCACCCCCATGCAGTGGAACCCGGACCGGAACGCAGGATTCTCCAACGCTGATCCCGGCAAGCTCTACCTGCCGGTCATCCAGTCGCTGGTGTACAGCTACGGCATGGCCAATGTGGAAGCCGAGGCCGCCCACTCCGGTTCCCTGCTCCGCTGGACCCGGCAGATCCTCAGCGTCCGCAAGAACCACCCTGCCTTCGGGCTGGGCGCGTTCAAACATGTCGAAGCCGACCACGACGCCGTGGTGGCGTATCTTCGCGAACTGTCGGATGACAACACTGCAGGGCTGCCCGGCGAAACCATTCTGTGCGCCTTCAACCTTTCGCAGCACCCCGTCGCGGCAAAACTGCGGATTCCGCAGTTTGCCGGCCGCGGGCTGCGCGATGTGTTCGGGGGTCAGCCGTTCCCCGGGATCGACGACGACGGATCACTGACGCTGACCCTGGGAAGCCATGATTTCTTCTGGCTACGGGTCCGCTCGGCGACGTCCAATCCAGCCTCCCCGTACACGCAGGCACTGCCCATCCTGTCCATCGAGAACTGACATGGCCCAGCCCACCCTCACAGCCCCACTAAGCGCCGTCCTCCGCGAATGGCTTCCGCGCCAGCGGTGGTTCCCCGTGAAGACAGCCGATTTTTCGCTGGAACAGGCAGGCAGCCTGAGCCTTGAAGATGCCGCCGGGCAGGCCCGGCTGGAGATCTTCCTGCTGGCTGTTTCCTCCCGGACGGCCGACGGCGGTCTCCGGACTGACGTGGTCCAGGTCCCGCTGAGTTACCGGGCAAGTCCGCTTGCCGGAGCGGAGCGGGCACTGGTAGGCCAGGCTCCCGAGGCCGGCATGGCCTGGATCTACGACGCCGTTCACGATCCATCCTTTGTGTCCTCCTGGCTGGAGCTGATCCGGTCCGAAGCGGGCTCGAACACGGGCTCGGCGACGGGCCACCGCACCCGGTCGGAGCACCGACTGCCTACCGCCCACGGAATGGTCAAAGTCCTGTCCGGCGAGCAGTCCAACAGCTCTGTCATTGTTGACGACGGCGAGTCCGCGGCGATCGTGAAATTCTTCCGTGTCCTCTCCGAAGGGATCAACCCTGAGGTCGAGGTAGGGGCGGCACTGACGGCCCAGGGCACCTTCGAGGTTCCGGCCACGCTGGGGTGGGTCCGCGGGGAATGGCAAGCGCCGGCGTCATCGGGGCTCCCGGCACAGGAGCCATCGCAGGGCGAGCTTGCCGTAGCCCACGAATTCCTCGCCGGCGGCCGCGATGCCTGGCGCCTTGCCGTGGATGCCGCGCGCACCGGTGCTGATTTCACCGCCGAGGCGCATGCCCTGGGCGCTGCCACAGCCACAGTCCACCGGCGGCTGGCGGAAGCACTCGGCACAGCGGTTGAACCGGCCCCGGGTCAGCTCATTGCGCCAGGAGTAGCCCAGCGGGTCCGGCAGGCATGGGCGGAAGCCAGTGCCGCCGTCGGGCCTTACGACGACGCGCTAGGGGCTCTGCTTGGCGAGCTCGACGGCGTGCCCGCAGGGCCGCTGCAGCGGATCCACGGCGATCTCCACCTCGGCCAGATCCTGCAGGTCCCCGGCCACGGCGGCCAGCCCGGCCGGTGGGCCATCCTTGATTTTGAAGGTGAGCCACTGCGGCCCATCGCCGAACGCAACTTCCCCGATGTTCCGCTCCGGGACGTGGTGGGAATGCTGCGTTCCTTCGACTATGCGGCAGGCGCGGCGGAACGCGAATATCAGGGTGCGCGCGTTCCGGCGTCCTGGGTCGATGATTGCGCGGACGCGTTCCTTGCCGGCTATGCCGCAGTCACACCCGGCACCATCGACCGGACTTCACCGCTCTTTGTGGCATTGTGGCTGGACAAGGCCCTTTATGAAGTCGTATATGAATTGCGGAACAGACCTGACTGGCTGGCCATTCCAACGAATGCGTCCAGGCGGCTCCTCAGCGTTAAAGGCTCCGGCGATCAGGCCGGAGCAGCATCGGAAGGTATGAAAATGACAGGCTCAGCACGTACAGACCGGCCCCGGGTGCCTCTTCACGTGGACCCGGACACGTTGGCCCGCGTGGCGAACGGCGAACACCACGCGCCGCACTCAGTGCTCGGCGCCCACCTTGACGACCACGGCCATGTGACGGTCCGAACGCTTAAGCACCTCGCGGAGGCAGTGAGCGTGGTGACTGCCGTGGGCTCAGTGCCCATGACCCACGAAAACAACGGGGTATGGGTGGCAGTCCTCGAACCGCTGCAGGCCGGCCACGTCCCCGACTACCGGCTGGAAGTCACCTACGCCGGTGCCGCGCCCCTGACGGTGGATGAGCCGTACCGTTACCTGCCCACCGTGGGTGAAGTGGACCTGCACCTGATCGGCGAGGGCAGGCACGAGAAGCTCTGGGAAGTCCTGGGCGCGCACGTCCAGCACTACAAGTCCTCCCTCGGCGATGTTGACGGCGTCTCCTTTGCCGTCTGGGCACCGAACGCGCAGGCGGTCCGCGTCAAAGGTGACTTCAACGCCTGGGACGGCCGCGAAAATTCGCTCCGCTCGCTGGGATCCTCGGGCGTGTGGGAAGTCTTCCTTCCCGGCGTTTTAGCAGGGGCGTGCTACAAATTCGAGATCAAGTCCAAGAGCGGGCACTGGGTCGAAAAGGCGGACCCCTTGGCCTTCGGCACCGAAGTCCCGCCGCTGACGGCGTCCCGGGTGGTGGAACCGTCCTACGTTTTCAAGGACGCCGAATGGATGGCGGCACGCGCCCAGCGTGACCCGCACAATTCGGCGATGAGCGCCTACGAGGTCCACCTCGGATCCTGGCGCCTTGGCCTGGGCTACCGCGAGCTCGCCAAAGAGTTGGTGGACTACGTCAAGTGGCTGGGCTTCACGCACGTTGAGTTCATGCCCGTGGCCGAACATCCCTTCGGCGGCTCCTGGGGCTACCAGGTGACGTCCTACTTTGCGCCGACGTCGCGCTTTGGCCATCCGGACGAATTCCGGTACCTGGTGGATTCCCTGCACCAGGCCGGAATCGGCGTGCTGCTGGACTGGGTTCCGGCGCACTTCCCCAAGGATGCCTGGGCGCTGGCTCAGTTCGACGGCGAACCCCTGTACGAGCACGCCGACCCGAACCTGGGCGAGCACCCCGACTGGGGAACGCTGATCTTCGACTTCGGCCGCACCGAGGTACGGAACTTCCTGGTGTCCAACGCGCTGTACTGGCTTGATGAGTTCCACATCGACGGACTCCGGGTTGATGCGGTGGCCTCGATGCTGTACCTGGACTATTCGCGCGAAGACGGGCAGTGGTCGCCCAACCGCTTTGGCGGACGCGAGAACCTGGAAGCCATTTCCTTCCTCCAGGAAGTCAACGCCACCGTCTACAAGACCCACCCGGGCGCGGTGATGATCGCCGAAGAGTCCACGGCTTTCCCCGGTGTCACCGCCCCCACAAGCCACGGCGGCCTGGGCTTCGGGCTCAAGTGGAACATGGGCTGGATGCACGACTCCCTCAAGTACGCCTCCGAGGACCCGATCAACCGGAAGTGGCACCACGGTACGTTGACGTTCTCGATGGTCTACGCGTTCACCGAGAACTTCCTTCTCCCCATCAGCCACGACGAAGTAGTGCACGGCAAGGGCTCCATGCTCCGGAAGATGCCGGGGGACCGCTGGCAGCAGCTGGCCAACCTGCGCGCCTTCTTTGCCTACCAGTGGGCGCACCCGGGCAAGCAGCTCATTTTTATGGGCACCGAATTCGGCCAGGAGGCTGAATGGTCCGAGCAGCATGGACTGGACTGGTACCTGGCCGACATTCCGGCGCACCGCGGATTGCAGCTCCTCACCAAGGACCTCAACGAGCTCTACAGCTCGACGCCGGCCCTCTACGCTCGGGACAACGAGCCCGGTGGTTTCCAGTGGATCAACGGTGGGGACGCCGACCGCAATGTCCTGACGTTTGTCCGCTGGGACAAGGACGGCAATCCGTTGGTGTGCGCCGTTAACTTCTCCGGCGGGCCGCATGTGGGCTATGTCCTCGGCGTTCCCGCTGCCGGGGCCTGGACCGAAGTGCTCAACACTGATGCTGCGGCCTACGGCGGTTCAGGTGTTTTGAATGGCGGCGAGCTGATTGCCCTGGACGAAGGGCTTGATGGCCAGCCGGCATCGTTGACCGTGACGCTGCCGCCTTTGGGTGCGGCGTACTTCAAACCCGTTCCCTTGGCGGCCGGCGGACCGAAAAGTGTGAACCCGCTCTCTTAAGTGCGCGGCGAAAAGCCCGGAATTCCTTGAGATTCCGGGCTTTTTGCCGCCCTCAGGGTGGGGGTGCGGGGGGCTGTTCGGGGCTTGGTTGGCCATCCCGGCAAAGTGGTGGTAGAGTTTATTTCCGCGCTGCTCCACGGAGTCAGACCGAAAAAACCGACACGAAAGCCTCAGGCTGAGAACGTCGCGGATGCCGGTTTGACAAGAGTGAGACCAGCGGGTAAGTTTGAAAAGTTGCTCCGGAGCGATCTACGGCCGATATGTTGGTTGTGGTGGTGCCGGGTGTGTCTGTTGTTTGAGAACTCAATAGTGTGCCAAGTTTGTTGATACCAATTTATTGTATTGAATTGGTTGAATTGACTGGAT
>NZ_JAMXBG010000024.1:0-55522 GCF_023913835.1 Pseudarthrobacter raffinosi
CAAATCCCCAGACGCACTCATCGCGTTGGCCATGCTCAGCCTCGGCGGTCCCAAACCAATGCTCCCGGGCCGAAATTAACCCACGGAAGAGTCAGGAGAGCCGAAAAAAGACACTCACACCGGAACGGGCCGCCGAACTGGTCCAGCGCGCCAGCAGCGGTGTACCTAAAGCCCTCCTTGCCCGTGACTACGGGATCAGCCGGGAGACCGTCTACCAGTACCTGCGCCACGCCAAGCTGGACTGAACCTCTTGCCGCCGGCGCGGCTGTTACTGCTAGGGAACGCAATTTGCTTGATGGAAGGTCCCATATCGGCCAGTTTCGAAGAGGGTCGGAATGCGCAGCTCTCGTGTCCGGTTTCAGTTTTGTTGGCAAGAATCTCAATAGCCCTGGCAATCTACGGACTGTCGGGATCTGCCTCGCCGTACTTGGCAAACGCAGCTGGCGGACTCTATTGGCGTTACCTTGCCAGGGGCACCTCGCGGCCGCTCACGGGACTTCGGCTCCGCCTACGATGGCACCGAAAGACATCTTCGAATCCGGATCCATGGCCGAGTCCACGCCACATTTCACCGCGGCCTGCGCAGCGATGCGGTTGCGGAGGCCAGCTGCCTGGCGGATGTGCCTTCAGTCTGGGCCCTGGAGACCGCTAATCTCCGGGCTGGCAGCTCTGATGGACACGTAGGACGGCTCTTCTCCGCTGAAGGTTCGCACGCCTCCTGCGGGCCGGGTAGCTTGGGACCATGAGACTGAAAATGTGCAGCATCCATGTCCAGGATCCGGTCACCGCCCATACGTTCTACACCGGGACCCTCGGGTTCGAGACACTCATGGCGATGCCTGAGTACAACCTCTTCATCATCAAGGATCCGGGCTCCGACGCCGGGTCGGTGGGGCTGCTGCTGGAGCCTAGCGACAACCCGATCGGCGCCAATTACATGAACGCACTGCACGACGCCGGTATCGCGGCCATCACCTTCGGGGTTCCGGATGTACAGGCTGAGTACGACCGGCTGGTGGCTGCCGGTGTGAAATTCCAGGGCGAACCGTCAGAGGATCCGTCTGGGATCAGTGCGGTCTTCGACGACGGCTGCGGCAACTTCGTGCAGCTGCACCAGGACTGATTAGCCGGCCTTCGGCACGGCGAGGAATGTGCTTTCCTGAAGTTCACACGTGGTTTCGATGCTGCCTGGCAGGTGGTACCAGCGGGGTGCGGGGCCGAAGTTGAGGACTCTGATGAGGTGGAAGACCTCAGCTTGCGCTTTCCGGCACTGTGCAGCCGCCGTCGTTCAAGGTCGACGACGGCTTCCTCGCCGCCGACCCCGAGCTTTCGGTTGCTCGCCTCAACTGTTGCTTAGTCGTAGTGACGCGCTGACCGGGCGCCGGCCCGGGCGTCCGGGAGGACGATTTTGGGGATCGGGGACCACTCGAAGTCGAGTGCGCCAATTGCTGCGGCGTCAGGCGTGTGCAGCGCCTCGGCCAAGACTTGCTCAATGATCGACGGCGAGGACGCCAGTTGCGCTTGAACTTCAGCGATCAGCGCGTGCTGGTAGTTCTGGCTGGCTGGTATCCCTTGTTGGGGCGAAGGCCCAGCCTCATCATGACGGCCGAGATGTTCTGGTGCTTATGCTCGACGGCGGTGCTGGTCCGGTTGTTCAGCAGGGCCAGCAGCCGATCCCGGAACATCGTTTTACTGTAGGGCTGCCCTAGCACTTCCAATCGCAGCATCTCAAGGTAGCTGGCTACGGTTGCCGCGATTTCAGCTGCTGACCAGTCTCTGGCCGTCAAGGTGTTTCGCTCCCGGTGCGCATAGCGTCCAGGCTATCGCTTCGGCGCACGGACCTGGCCCCGAATGGGTTGGATTGTCAGTCCCGCACTCAGTCGCCTGCCTCCAGGATCTCCACCACATCTTCGACCAACTCGAAGTCCCTGGCGTTGCGGGTCATCAACGGGATGCCAAGAGAGTGGGCTTGCGCGGCGATCATTATGTCCTTACTCCTGGCATGTTGGGGCCTCAGGCGCTTGACCCGCGCAGCCAGCTCGCCATAACTCTCGGCGGCATGCTCGTCAAAGAGAATCCAGTCCATCAGTTCCCGCCAGACGGCAAGGCGGTGCACCCGGTTCCGGCGGATCTCCTCAGACGCTGACGATCGGATTCCGAATTGGAGCTCCGCCAGCGAGATGATGCTCGAGCCGAGTACGGCGCCGGCCGGCCACACGGCCGGTGGTGCGATCAGGACATTCGTGTCAAGGAGGATCACTGGGTAGTCCACGGATCAACAAGGGGATCGGCATCTCTGGATTCTTCATGTTCCGTGAGCCACCCGGTCTGGTCTGCGCCGAGCTGGGCGAGCTTCAGGGCAATTGCCACTTCAGCGGCTGAAGTCCACTTCTTGCGATGCGTTACAGGTGAGATCACTGCGACCGCACGGCCTTGGAGGGTTATCTCAAGAGTGGCTCCGTGCTCAACCCGCTCAATGACAGCCCTTGGATTTTGCTTGAGTTCCCGAACCCCTACCTTGTCCATGGCTGCATTCTACGCTTGATGTAGCCCTTGTTCTACGATTGGCAATGAAAGGAACAACAGAGGCCTGTCCGCGGATCCTGACCGTGAAGGTTCGGATCCGCGAGCAAGCCTCGGATAGGCGCAGGTGACTCAGAAAGCGGCGGCTACTCGGCCTGGGCGCGGGCCTTCTTGGCGTCTTTCTTGGCAGCTTCGTCCTTGACGCGCTGGGCTTCGGTGCGGACGGCGGCGTGGGTGGAGCGCTCGGCGACCAGCCAGGCCGGGGGAGCCTGCAGCAGCGCGGTGATTTCCGCCGTCGTCAGCGCTTCCTCAACACCGCCGCGGGCCAGGCCGCTGATGGAGACGTTCAGCTTCTGGGCCACCACCGGGCGGGGGTGGGGGCCGTTGCGGCGCAGCTCCACGAGCCACTCCGGCGGGTTGGACTGGAGTTCGGCGAAATCGGCGCGGCTGATGGTTGAATCCTGGAACTCCTGCGGTGTTGCCGGCAGGTAGATGCCAAGCTTCTTGGCAACGGTGGCCGGCTTCATGGACTGGGAGTTTGCAGAGGTCATGGTTCAAGGGTATCCGGCTGCTTGCCTGAAAGGCACCAGTCCCGCACCAGCTCCGCGCCATCTCAGCGCCGGTTCCGGCATTGCGGGGCCGCGCGGGCGGTACTGTGAAGACGTGCCCGCAGACAATGAATCCCCCCAGAACGCCAGCCCCGACGAATCGCCGGAGCAGGAGGCGCCCCGTGTGCTCCGCTTCGCCTATGTGGCCGGCGTAACCCCGGGCAAGTGGATCCGCCGCTGGGAAGAGCGCGTGCTGGACATCCCGCTGGAGTCGTTTATGTCCGACGACGGCGCCCAGCTTTCCGTATTGCGTGACGGTTCCGCGGACCTCAGCTTTGTCCGGCTTCCGGTGGAGCGGGAAGGCCTCAACGTGATCCCGCTGTATGAGGAGCAGCCCGTGGTGGTGGCGCCCAAGGGGCACGAGATTTCAGTGTTTGAGGAAGTGGCCCTGGCCGACCTGTCGGCAGAGACTTTCCTGGACGTCGCCGAAATGGGTGGCCCGGAAGCGGCCATGCAGGTGGTGGCGTCCGGTGCGGGCCTGGTGATTTTGCCCATGTCCGTGGCCCGGCATTTCAACGTCAAGGACACCGTGGCCCGCCGGCTGACGGGTGCCCCGGTCACGGAGATCGCGCTGGCCTGGCCCAGCGATTCCTCGGACGACATCATTGAGGAGTTCATCGGGATTGTCCGCGGCCGCACCGCGGCGAGCTCCCGGCAGCCGTCGGCCCAGCAGGAGAAGCCCAAGAAGGAGCCGAAGCCGGACCGGCGCGGCAACGCGGTCAAGAAACCGAAGGTGGCCCAGCGCTACGCCCCGAATCCGGACAAGGGCCGCGGCAAGGGCTCACGCAAAAAGGGCAAGCGCTAACTTGTGAGCCCGCGTTGCTCTAACAGGAACAGCCGGAACTAAGCCGAGCAGGCTTCCGTCAGTGCTGTGACTGACTCAGCCGGCACCTGGTCTCCGGCTTCGGCGATCTGGCCCAGCGGCGTCGTAATTTCCGCGGGCACCCCGGCAGTGTCCGCGGCGGACACCAGCCCGCCCAGCAATGCCTTGTCCTGGACGCTGACCAGCCCGTCCTCCACAACGGTGCAGACCTGCTTCCTGACCTCGTCCGAGGCTGCGGTAGCCACCTTGGAGGCGGCATCGTTTGCGGTGTTTTCAGCGACTTCCTGGACCGATCCGCAGGCGGAGAGGAGGAGCATCAGGGGGACGGCGGACAGGGCTGCAAGGCGGCGTTTCATTCGTCCAGCCTAACGGCTCAGTCTGTTCCGGCTTCGCCGTGCACCTCGCTCAGGTTGTCTTCGGAGCGGTCCAGATACGCCAGGAGAAGGGCGCTCGCGCGGTCCAGTTCCCCGGCTTCCAGGGCCAGGCAGATCGCTTCGTTGTCCGGCAGGTAGTGCTGGTAGAACTGCGCGTCCACGGTGGCTTTGTGGAAGAACAGGCGCATCTCGGCCAGGACCTGGCCCATGATGCTGTTCAGCCGCGGGCTTCCGGCCATGGCCACAATGGCGCCGTGGAAGTGCTGGTTGGCGGTGCCCAGGGCTTCGTCGTCACCGGCTGCTGCAGCTCGTTTGCCTTCCTCGACGGCGGCCCGGACGGCGGCCACGTCCTCCGGGCTGCCTCCGGCGCGCAGCGCGCTGACCTCGATGGCGCGGCGGACGGTATAGACGTCGTGGACGTCCCCTGCCTCCAGGCTTGCCACGAAGACGCCGCGGTTGGGATGGCGGACCACCAGGCGTTCGCTGGCAAGTTCAACGAAGGCCTCGCGCACCGTGTTGCGGGAGACGCCCAGGTCCTCGGCGATGGTGGATTCGGTGAGCCGCGTTCCGGGAAGCAGTGCTCCCTCCGCCAGTTGCAGGCGGAGTTCATCCGCCACCCGCTCCGCCACGGACGGAACGGCGACGCGAAGGCGGCCTGCAGCGGTCCGCGTCGCCGCGTGATTCACCGATCCCCGCGGAGAGACGAACGAAGAGGGGACGATCGGTTCTGAAGAGGCCATACTCGAGAATTTACACGATCGTCACATTGTTGAATCGAAGGATTGTTGAACAATCCGTAAATTTAGTGCATCCTAGTAGGACCACTCAATGAGACGGGGATCACAAATGGCAACGATTGACCTGAACAGCGACGTCGGCGAGTCCTTCGGCCGCTGGAGCCTCGGCGATGACCTGGCCATGTTCGGCTCGGTTTCGAGCGCGAACGTGGCCTGCGGATTCCACGCCGGCGATCCCAGCGTCATCCGCAGGACCTGCCGCGAGGCAGCTGCTGCCGGCGTTGTCATCGGTGCCCACGTCGGCTACCGGGATCTCGCCGGTTTCGGACGCCGTTTTATGGACATCAGCCCCACGGAACTGGCCGACGACGTGGTGTACCAGATCGGTGCCCTGCAGGCCCTGGCCGCCGTTGAAGGAACCCAGGTCCGGTATGTGAAGCCGCACGGCGGACTGTACAACGCCATCGTCACGCACACAGTGCAGGCCCAGGCCGTCGTCGACGCCGTGAAATCGGTTGACCCCAACCTTCCGATCCTCGGCCTCCCAGGTTCGGAAGTCCTGCGGCTTGCAGAAAAAGCCGGCTTGCGCGCCGTGACCGAAGCGTTCGCGGACCGGGCCTACAACCCGGACGGCACCCTGGTGTCGCGCTCCCTCCCCGGAGCAGTCCTTGAGGATCCGGAACAAGTGGCGGAACATGTCCTACGGATGGCCACGGAATCCTCAGTCCGCGCAATTGACGGGTCCACCCTCAAAATCCGCGCGGAAAGCATCTGCGTGCATGGTGACTCACCGGGGGCCGTAGCGATGGCCACTGCAGTGAAGTCCGCTCTCGGGGACGCCGGCGTGAGCATCGGCTCGTTCCTCTAGCCCCATCCCATGGCCGCACCCAGGCCCCCGCACTACCCCTCATCCCCCCGGAGGAAACCATGACCAGCACAAACAAGGCCGCAAAGGCCGCGACAAGGAAGCCGCCGCCCGGCGCGCTCAAGGCGTACGTCGCCAGCCTCACCGGCACCTCGCTTGAGTACTACGACTTCGCCATCTACTCGGTGGCGTCAGCCCTCGTCTTCCCCAAGATTTTCTTCCCCTCGGACGATGAATTCGTGGGGCTCCTCCTGTCCTTCTCGGCCTTCGCCGTGGGCTACCTCGCCCGCCCGATCGGCGGCATCATCTTCGGCCGCCTCGGCGACAAGGTGGGGCGCAAGTACGTCCTGGTCTTCACCCTGGTGCTGATCGGTATCGCCACCGTCCTCATCGGTGCGCTGCCTGACTACTCCGTGATCGGCATCTGGGCCCCCATCATCCTGGTGCTCCTGCGCCTGGCCCAGGGCATTGGCGTCGGCGGCGAATGGGGCGGCGCCGTGCTGCTGTCCAGCGAATTTGGCGACCCCAACAAGCGCGGCTTCTGGTCCTCCGCAGCCCAGATCGGGCCGCCCGCCGGCAACCTCATGGCCAACGGCGTCCTTGCGATCCTGGCCGCCTCGCTGAGCACCGAAGCGTTCCTCTCCTGGGGCTGGCGGGTAGCCTTCCTTGCCTCCGCCCTGCTGGTGGTCTTCGGCCTGATCATCCGCCTCAAGCTCGAGGAAACCCCGGTCTTCAAGGCCATCGCAGCCCACGGCGACCAGCCGAAGGCGCCCATCAAGGAAGTCTTCACCACCCAGCCCCGCGCGCTGATCTCCGCCGCCCTGTCCCGCGTCTGCCCGGACGTGCTCTACGCGCTCTTCACGGTCTTTGTGGCCGTCTACGCCACCAAGGAACTGGGCATGACCACGGGCAACGTGCTGGCCGCGATCCTGATCGGCTCCGCGTTCCAGCTCTTCCTCATCCCGCTTGCCGGCGCACTCACTGACCGCTTCAACCGCCGCTGGGTTTACGGCATTGCCGCTGCCGCCACCGCCGTCTACATTCCCCTGTTCTTCCTGATGATCGCGGGCAAGTCCGTGGTGATGCTGATCATCGGCGTGGTCATCGGACTGGCCCTGCACGCCTTTATGTACGGCCCGCAGGCAGCCTTCATCACTGAGCAGTTCCCGGCCCGCCTCCGCTACGCCGGTAGCTCCCTGGCCTACACGCTTGCCGGCGTCATCGGCGGCGCTGTGGCTCCGCTGATCTTCACCGCCCTTTACGGCGCAGCGTCCGGCGGCTGGTACCTGATCGCCGGGTACATCCTCCTCACGGCCATCATCACGATCGTGGGCATGCGCCTCGGCCGCGACCCGCAGCCGGAAGAGGACCTCCGCCTGCTGCACCGCGACGACGCGCGGGAGAGCCACGCCTGAGCGGCGCGGCCTGATCCCCATGGAAACAGTCACTAAGCCAGCTTCCGCGGCCCGCGTGCTCGCCGTCCGGCCGGTAGGTACGACGGCGGTGCTCGCCGAACTCTCCGGGCTCCACGACGTCCTGGCCCTGCAGGCCCTCCTGCTGGAGCGGCCGCTGCCCGGCCAGGTGGACGTCCTGGCCGCCGCCGAAACCGTGATGGTGAAGGCGGATTCACCCGCTGCGGCGCGCAGGATGACGGCCCGGCTGCTGGAGATGGACCTGACGGTCCAGTCCCACGCCGAAGGCAAACTGGTGCAGATTGAGACCGTGTACGACGGCGACGACCTCGCGGAAGTGGGGCGGCTCACCGGGCTGGGCACTGACGGCGTCATTGCGGCCCACACCGGGCAGGTCTGGACGGTTGCATTCGGCGGCTTCGCGCCGGGCTTCAGCTACATGGTGGGGGAGAACCAGGTACTGGAAGTCCCGCGCCGGAGTTCGCCCCGCACGGCCGTCCCCGCAGGTTCGGTGGCCCTGGCCGGCAACTATTCGGCCGTGTACCCGCGGAAGTCCCCGGGCGGCTGGCAGCTGATCGGCCGCACCGCGGCTACCATGTGGGACCTCAGCCGGGAGCAGCCGGCCCTGGCCGCGCCCGGTGACCGCGTGCAGTTCCAGGCGGTACGCGAGCTCATTGAAGTTACGGCACCGCGTGTTGCTGCCTCGGATTCCCAAGCCTTGGCTGCCCGGAAACCGGACATTCAGTCCGGCCTGCTGATCCTGTCGCCCGGGCTCCAGAGCCTGATCCAGGACCTCGGCCGCCCCGGTCACGCCGGGCTCGGCGTGTCCTCGGCCGGTGCGCTGGACCGCTCCTCCCTGCGACGCGCCAACCGGATCGTGGGCAACGACCCGTCGGCCGCCGTCGTCGAATCCGTTGCCGGCGGGCTGCGCGTGCAGGCCGTGGGGGACCAGGTGCTGGCAGTGGCCGGCGCACCGTCGGCTCTGACTGTTGTGACGCCGTCGTATGCTCCCGATCCGGTGGCTGAAGACGAAGGCGACCAGTCCGAGTTTGACCAGTCCGAGCAGGTGCGCGAGGTACCCATGGCCACGGCGTTTGCCCTGCTGGACGGCGACATCCTGACCATCAGCGCACCCGAGCGTGGCTTCCGCAGCTACCTGGCCATCCGCGGCGGGGCAGCAGTGGACACGGTGCTGGGGAGCCGGTCCACGGACACCATGTCCGGGATCGGGCCTGCGCCGCTGGCCGCCGGGCAGCTGCTGGGCGCTGGCGCTGCAACGTCCTCCAACGTGGTGGGCAACCCCGAACTGCAGCCCGACTTCCCGGACACCGGCGTCACGGTCCTTGACATCGTGCCCGGGCCCCGCGATGACTGGTTCGACGCCGCAGCACTGGAATCCCTTTGCGCCCAGGACTGGGCGGTGACGCCCCGCTCCAACCGCGTGGGCATGCGCCTGGACGGCCAGCCGCTCAGCCGAAGCCGGGACGGGGAGCTGCCCAGCGAGGGAACCATGGCCGGCGCACTGCAGATCCCGCCGGAGGGGCAGCCCGTGCTCTTTCTGGCCGACCACCCCATCACCGGCGGCTACCCGGTCATCGGGGTGGTGGTGGACCACCAGCTGGACCTGGCCGCCCAGGTTCCCATCGGCGGGTCCATCCGGTTCCGCTGGGCTCCCGGCTACGGGCTGCCCACCGGCTTTTCCGATTCTTCCCCCGACGTTTCCCAGACAAAAGATTCCCAGACGAAGTGAGCAACTGATGCGCAAGGTCCTGATCGCCAACCGCGGAGAAATCGCCGTCCGCATCGCCCGCGCCTGCGAGGACGCCGGACTGGAGTCCGTGGCTGTCTACGCGGACGTTGATGCCGACGCCATGCACGTGGGCGCCGCCACCGAGGCGTACAGCCTGGGGGGCAACGCGCCGTCGGAAACGTACCTCGATATCCCCAACATCCTGCGCGTGGCCGCGGAGTCCGGGGCCGACGCGGTGCACCCGGGCTACGGCTTCCTGTCCGAGAACGCTGGCTTTGCACAGGCGGTCCTGGACGCCGGCCTGACCTGGATCGGCCCAAATCCGGACGCCATCCTCAAGCTGGGCAACAAGATCACGGCGCGTGAGATCGCTGTCCGCGCCGGAGCCCCGTTGGTGGCCGGCAGCGACGGTCCGGTGGATTCGGCCGCGGAGGTCCGCAAGTTCGCCGAGGAGCACGGCCTGCCGATCGCCATCAAGGCGGCGTTCGGCGGCGGTGGACGCGGGCTGAAGGTGGTCCGCGAGATGGACCAGATCGAGGAGTCCTTCGATTCCGCGGTCCGTGAAGCGGTGGTGGCCTTTGGCCGCGGCGAGTGCTTTGTGGAGCGGTACCTGGACCGGCCCCGGCATGTGGAGGCGCAGGTGCTGGCGGACCAGCACGGCAACGTGCTGGTGGTGGGCACCCGCGACTGCTCGCTGCAGCGCCGGCACCAGAAACTGGTGGAAGAGGCGCCTGCACCCTTCCTGACCGAAGCGCAGACCCAACAGATTTACGACGCCGCCAAGGCAGTGTGCCGCGAAGCCTCCTATTCGGGGGCTGGGACGGTGGAGTTCCTGGTGGCCGCCGACGGCACCGTCGCGTTCCTCGAGGTGAACACGCGACTGCAGGTGGAGCACCCCATCACCGAGGAGACCACCGGCGTGGACCTGGTCCAGGAGCAGTTCCGGATCGCCGCCGGCGAGCCGCTGCGCTTCACCGCCGATCCCAAACCGAGCGGCCACTCATTCGAGTTCCGGCTCAACGCGGAGGACGTGGGCCGGGGCTTCCTGCCGTCGCCCGGCACCATCGCGACGTTCAGCGGCCCGACGGGTCCGGGTATCCGGCTGGACTCCGGGGTCCGCTCCGGTTCGGTTGTTGCTCCGCAGTTCGATTCCCTGCTGGCCAAGCTGATCGTCACCGGCGCCGACCGGCAGCAGGCGCTCCGCCGTGCCCGCCGTGCCCTCGCCGAAATGGAAATCACCGGCGTGGCCACCGTCCTGCCGTTCCACCGGGCCGTTGTCCAGGCGCCGGACTTCACGTCCGAGACCGCGCTGGGCATCCACACGCGCTGGATCGAGACTGACTTCGCGGATTCCATCGCGGCGGATCCGGAGTTCGGTACGTCCGTTCCGGACGGTGAGCGGCGCACCATTACCGTCGACATCGACGGCCGGCGCCTCGCCGTCGGCCTTCCCGCTGACCTGCTGGATGGCTGGGCGCGCTCCGGTGCGGCCGTTCCTGCGGGGGTTTCCCTGGACGGGGCTGGTTTGGACGGCGCTGCCGACGGCGGTGCTGCGGCAGGTGCCGCTGATTCCGGCGAGCTGCGGGCCGACATGGCCGGGACCGTGGTCAAGTGGCTCGTGGAGCCGGGCGCCGAAGTGTCGGCGGGGGACGCCGTCGTCGTTCTTGAGGCGATGAAGATGGAGACCCAGGTGACCGCCCACCGCGCCGGTACGCTGGCCGGGATCCGCGCAGAAGCCGGCGGGGTTGTGAACGCGGGCGCCGTGCTGGCGCTGATCGGCTGAGCCGTTCGGGCATGCCTGGCTCCAGCGAAAAGGTCCGGCCGTGTTCTCACCCCGCCGGACCTTTCCTGACGTGTAGAGGTACTTCAGTCGACGTGCTTGGACAGGGCCACCAGCACGCCTGCCATCGCAAAGTACTTGTTGCTGCCGAGATCGCGGACCGTCTTGATCCCCATGCTGGCGAGGACTTCAGCGTGCTTGTCCGTGAGGCCGGCCAGTGCGGACGGCGGGGCGTCCAGGACTTCCTCCAGGCTCTTGTTCTCGTAGTCCTTGTCGAGTTTCCTGCCCAGCTCAATTGAAACGGCCATGATCATCCTTTGCTTGAACGAAACAACAGTCACAACCCGGCGGCAGCATCACCGCGGATCCCGGGGCCCCGAAACTACCCGATCCCCAGATGAAACACACTCCAGTACTACGGCCTGCGGCGCAGCCTGGATCCGCGCCGGTGGGGATTGAAGACGAAGGTGCTTGACTATGCGTCATGACACTAAATCGAAACCTGGTGGTTGACTCTTTTCTTGAGTCGCTGGACCAACCGTTGAAGCCTGTGATTGAGCGCCTTCGGCTGGCTGTCCTGGACGCGGATGACGCCATAACGGAGCGCATTAAGTGGAAGGCACCCAGCTTCTGTTTCGAATCTGTTGACCGGGTCACCTTCAACTTGCGGCCGCTTCATCACGTGCAGCTTCACCGCGGTGCCAAGACCATCGAGGATGACTTCGATTTTGATCCCTCTAAATGGAGCGGGCTGTTGGAAATGATCGGGCAGGACCGCGGCCAGGTGATTTTTCCAAGCGCGGAGGCCGCGGCGGCCCGGCAGGAGGAATTCGTGGCGCTGGTGCGGGAGTGGGTTCGAGCCTGACCTGCGGGTTGACCTGCGCATACCGGCAGTGAGTGCATGATTCGACGGCTTTGGCTGGCGGTGCCCTGACATGATTCTGATAGTCTTCAGTCATCCACGGGCCTCCCGGTCGCTTCTTAGGCCGGTTGTAGATAACGAGTGGGAGCTCGCGATTTATCGCGAATGATTAGGAGGCTTTTTATGCATCTAACGCCACGCGAAAGCGAAAAACTGATGATTGTGGTTGCTGCCGATCTTGCACGACGGCGGCAGAAGCGCGGACTTAAGCTCAACCATCCGGAATCCATCGCGATCCTTACCTATGAGCTGGTCGAGGGCGCCCGCGACGGACGCCGGGTCGCCGATCTTATGAGCTATGGCACCACCATCCTGACCAGGGAAGATGTCATGGAAGGTGTCGCCGACATGATCCATGACGTCCAGGTCGAGGCGACGTTCCCGGACGGCACCAAGCTCGTCACCGTGCACAACCCCATTCGCTAGGCGAAGGAGAACCCATGAAACCCGGCGAATACGTCCTCCGCCCGGAGCCCATCACGTGCAATGCGGGCCTCATTCCCCGCGCCCTGGCCGTGATCAATCGCGGTGACCGCCCAATCCAGGTGGGGTCCCACTATCATTTCTTCGAGGTGAACGATGCCCTCGAGTTCGACCGGGATGCGGCCCACGGCTTCCGGCTGGACATCCCGGCAGGCACTGCTGTGCGGTTCGAGCCCGGTGATGCCAAGACGGTCAACTTGCTTGCTCTCTCGGGCGAGCGTGCGGTGTTCGGATTCCGGGACCGCATCAACGGCCCGCTCGAGCCGAGCCGCGGCCTGATCTCCCTGCAGGACGACACCAAATGAGCTTCGAGCTGAGCCGCAAACAGTACTCGGACCTCTACGGCCCCACCACGGGAGACGCAGTTCGCCTGGCGGACACTGATCTGTTCCTCGAGATTGAGCACGATCACACCAACTACGGTGAAGAAGTCGTGTTTGGCGGCGGCAAGGTCATCCGTGACGGCATGGGCCAGAACGGGCAGCTGGTCCGCGACGACGACATCCCGGACACCGTGATCACGAACGTGATCGTGTTGGACTACACCGGCATCTACAAAGCCGATGTGGCCCTGCGCGACGGGCACATCTTCAAAATCGGCAAGGCTGGAAACCCCCAGATTTCCCAGGGTGTGAACATCACCATCGGTGTCGCTACCGACATCATCGCGGGCGAGGGCAAGATCCTCACCGCCGGCGGCATTGATACGCACGTGCACTTCGTAAGCCCCGATCAGGTGCCGGTGGCCTTGGCGTCGGGGATCACCACGCTGATCGGTGGCGGTACCGGACCGAGCGAAGGGACCAAGGCCACCACCGTTACTCCGGGCGCTTGGCACATTTCGCGCATGCTTCAGGCGGTTGAGAACCTGCCGATCAATATCGGCCTGCTCGGCAAAGGCCACGCCAGCGCCATGGAGCCCCTCGCGGAACAGATCCGCGCCGGGGCCATCGGGCTGAAGGTGCACGAGGACTGGGGCGCCACCACGTCCTCGATCGACATGTCATTGCGCGTGGCTGACGAGTATGACGTGCAGGTGGCCATCCACTCCGACACGCTCAACGAGTGCGGCTTCGTCGAAGACACCATCCGGGCCATCGGCGGCCGCGTCATCCACACGTTCCACACCGAAGGCGCCGGCGGCGGGCATGCCCCGGACATCATCAAGATCGCGGCGCTGCCCAACGTCCTGCCGGCGTCGACCAATCCCACCCTGCCGTACACGGTCAACACCATCGACGAACACCTCGACATGCTGATGGTCTGCCACCACCTGAGCCCGGACATCCCCGAGGATGTGGCCTTCGCCGATTCGCGTATCCGCAAGGAGACCATCGCAGCGGAGGACGTGCTGCACGACATGGGCATCTTCTCCATCACCAGCTCCGACTCCCAGGCCATGGGCCGGGTCGGCGAGGTGGTCCTGCGCACCTGGCAGGTAGCGGACGCCATGAAGCGCCAACGCGGAAAGCTCGACGGCGACCCCGAGGTGGGAGACAACTTCCGGCTCAAACGCTTCGTGGCCAAATACACGATCAACCCGGCGATCGCCCACGGCATCGCGGACTCGGTCGGAAGCGTCGAAGAGGGCAAATTTGCCGACCTTGTGCTCTGGGACCCGATGTTCTTCGGCGTCAAGCCCGAGTTCGTGCTCAAGGGCGGGCAGGCGGTCATGAGCGTCATGGGGGATCCCAACGCCTCCATCCCCACGCCGCAGCCACGCACCCTGCGCGGCAACTTCGGGGCACTCGGCACCGCGGTACATGCCTCATCGATCACGTTTCTTTCCCAGGCCGCCATCGCCGCCGGAGTCCCCGAGCAGTTGGGCCTGCGCCGCGTGATCCGGCCGGTGAGCGGTATCCGTACCCTCACCAAGGCAGACATGAAGCACAACGGCGCGACGCCGGATATCGGCGTTGACCCGGAAACCTACGAGGTGACTGTCGACGGCGAGCCAATCTCGGCGGAGCCCTCGACGGTGCTGCCCATGGCGCAGCGCTACTTCCTCTTTTAGACACATATCCCTAAGGGGGCATATATGATCATCGACCACGTCATCGCCAACCGGCATGATCTCCCCGAGGACGAGCTGGCTGGCCTCCATGAGGAGCAGGTTCTGCTGCCGAGCGCGGAACTCGTCAAGAAAATCCAGCGGGTGACCACCGACCACGGCCGTGAACTGGGCATCCGGCTCAGCGATGCCGCAGGCCCGGTGCGGGATCTCCGCGACGGCGACATCCTGTTCCGCGACGACAAAACTGTCATCGTGGTGACTGCGCTGGCAACCGACGTCCTTGTTATCGCAGCGCGCAGCGTCCGTGAAATGGGGGTTGTTGCGCACAACCTCGGCAACCGGCACATGCAGGCGCAGTTCTTCGACGCCGACAGTGAATATGCCGCGGAGGTGATGGTGGTGCAGTACGACCACACGATCGAGGACTACCTGATCCACGTTGGCGTGCCGTACTCGCGCCAGGAGCGTGTGGTGCCCGTGCCGTTCCGCCATGCCGAACACACCCACTGAGCGCGTGAACGAGCCGCCGTCGTACCTGCTGCCGCTGTTGCAGCTCTCTGACTCCGCGCTCCCAACCGGCGGGTTCAGCCATTCCTTCGGGATGGAAACGTTCCTTGAACGTGGCCTCATCGACGGCGAAGTGAGCTTCGCCAGCTGGCTGAGCCAGTTTGTGAGCATCCAGCTGACCTACAGTGACGGGTTCGCCCTGCGCCTGGCGTACGAGGCGTCCTCGGTTGACGATATTGCCCGGGTCGACCGGATGATCGCCGCGGCGGCGCTGCCCCGTGAGGTCCGCGAGGCGGGGACCAAGATGGGCGCACGGATGCTGGCCATCGCCGGTACCGTGGCGCCGGGTGCCCGGCTCGCGGGCTACGCGGCCGACGTCGGATCCGGGCGGTGCGCCGGGCATCCGGCCGTCGCGTTCGGCGTCGCCGGCCGGCAGTTGGGCGTCCCGCTGGAGGAATTGCTCGCGAGCTACCTCTTCACGGCGGTCACGTCGCTGACCCAAAACGCCATCCGAGCCATCCCCATCGGGCAGGACGCCGGGCAGCGTGTGCTGCTGGGAACACATCCCAGGATCATGGATGCCGTCCGCCGGATCCAGGCACTGGATGCCGACGACTTCGGGATCACGGCCCCGGGCCTCGAAATCGCCCAGATGCGCCACGAACGCCAGCGCGTCCGCATGTTTATGTCTTAGCAGTCCGCGGTTCGCCGTACCCAATACGTAGCAAGGAGCACCATGAAACTCATCAAAATCGGCGTCGGCGGTCCTGTCGGCGCAGGCAAGACCCAGCTCGTGGAACGCCTGACCCGCCACCTCAGCGCCGAGATCTCGATGGCCGCCATCACCAACGACATCTACACCATCGAGGACGCCAAGATCCTCGCGGCCAACGGGATCCTGCCACTGGACCGCATCATCGGCATCGAAACCGGCGGCTGCCCGCACACGGCCATCCGAGAGGACACGTCGATGAACTCGGCCGCTGTGGAGGAGCTGCGGCTGCGCCACCCCGGCCTCGAAGTCGTCTTCATTGAAAGCGGGGGAGACAACCTTTCGGCCACGTTCAGCCCGGAGCTTGTGGACTTCTCGATCTACATCATCGACGTGGCGCAGGGCGAAAAAATCCCGCGCAAGGCCGGCCAGGGAATGATCAAGTCCGACTTCTTCATCATCAACAAAATGGACCTGGCCCCGTATGTGGGTGCTGACCTCTCCCTGATGGAGGCGGACACTCTCGAGTTCCGCGGCAACAAGCCCTACTGTTTCACCAACCTCAAGACCGACGAAGGCCTGGAGCACGTCATCAACTGGATCAGGCGCGACGTGCTCATGCTTGATCTCCGCCAGTGACGGGTGCGCCGGCGCCCGAACTCCCGGTGCGCCGCGCCGCCGTCGAACTCGCCGGTACGCTCGCCCTCACCGTGGGTGTGCGGGGCGACCGCTGCATCGCCACGAGCCAGTACCACCAGGGTGCGCTGCGTATCCTGCGGCCGCACTACCTCGATGACACCAGCCAGGTCTGCTACGTGGCGGTCAATCCCGGCGGCGGGTACGTCGGTGGCGACGAGTATGAAATCGACATCACTGTGGAAACAGGGGCCCGGCTCCTGCTGACCACACAGTCAGCGACAAAGGTCTACCGCACGCCCGAGACCCGCGCTGAACAGCGGACGCACATCCGGCTCGGTCCTAACGCGAGCCTGGAATCTGTGCCGGACCCGCTGATCGCCTACCGCGGGGCGACTTACCGGCAGGCCACCGTGATTGAGATGCACGGCAGCGCCTCGCTGGTGATGGCCGAGATCGTCACGCCGGGCTGGTCACCGGACGGCGCCCTGTTCGGCTACGACGAAATCCGCCTGCGGAACGAGATCTCGGTCGACGGGCGCCTGGCGGTGCTCGACAACCTGCTGATCCGTCCGCTGACCGGTGCCGCCCCGATAGACGGCATGGCCTTCCTCGAGGACTACACCCACGTCGGTTCCCTCCTGGTTATGGATGCCCGCGTGGACGCCGCGCTGCTGAACGAGCTGCATGAGTTGCTGGTGCCCCTTGCCGACGGCTGCAAGCTGGGCATGTCACTGCTCGACGGCGGCCTGGCTATGCGAGCCCTGTCCCACGCCACCGAGCCGCTGGACGCCGCCATCCGCGCCGGCATCGATTTTCTGCGGTTCCGCTGGCACGGCCAGCCCCGCCTCAACCTGCGAAAGTACTAAATGAAAGCCCTCTTGAACCACCACGAGCGGGAAGCCCTCCCGACGGCCCGCCGCTTGGCGGTCACCTTCGCGGCAGTCGCCGCCCTCCACATCGTTATGCTCGCGCTGCTGGCCGATTCACTGCGCACAAACCACAACCCTGTGGTGCTCGGCCTGCTCATCACCGCCTACCTGGCCGGTGTGAAGCACAGCTACGACTGGGACCACATTGCGGCGATCGACAACTCCACCCGCCGCTTCGCCGCCCAAGGCCGCAGCCCCGTCAGCGTGGGCTTCGCCTTCAGCATGGGCCACAGCATGGTCGTCGTGCTTGCCGGCGTGCTTGTGGTCAGTGGTGCCGGCATCATTCAGGACGCACTTAATGACGGCTCGTCCGCGAACATGGTTTTGAGCATTACCGGGGCATCTGTCTCGGGCCTGTTCCTGCTGACCATCGGTGTTTACAACGCCGCCGCGTTCCGGCGTACCGCCTTGTTGTACCGCCGGGTCAAGGACGGTGCCACCGTCACGCGCGAGGCGCTGGCACCGACCGGGCTCGTGGCCCGCCTGCTCGACAAACCGCTCTCCCGCGTCAACCGCCCACGTGACATCTTTGTCCTGGGCTTCCTCTTCGGCCTCGGCTTCGACACGGCCTCGACCATCGCGTTCCTGCTCCTCACGGCGACGGCCGCCCTCGCCGGCATCTCCCCGGTCGCGCTGATGGCCCTGCCCTTCGGCTTCATGGCGGCTATGACCTTATGCGATACGGTGAACGGCGTCGCGATGATGAAGATGTACCGAAGCGCCGTTGTGGACCCCAAACGCCGTATCGGTTTCAACATGATCATCACAGGTGTGTCCGCAGCCTCTGCCCTGTTCATCTCGATCATCACCATCGCAGGCGTACTGCACGCGATGCTCGGACTCACCGACCCGGTGACCACCTTCCTTGCCGAACTCGACCTCAGCCACGCCGGGCTGGTCCTCGTGGCGCTGCTGCTGTTCATCTGGGGTGCGCATACCGGGGTGCGCCGCGTCGGCGACGCCGCCTCAGCCACAACGGGCGGAAACCCGCAGGGATAGGGCTCCACGGCGGGATCGCCTTGGTGCCGCCGGCGCCAGGCCGGGGGCCGCGCTACTCGGCGGACGGCCGCTGCCGTTGCCGTTTCGTCGCCGACCGCTGCTCCTTGGCGGCGAGGCGACGGCGGTTCGAACCCCGGGTGGGTTTGGTCGCCCGACGGCGGGGGCCTTCGGGTGCCAGACCTTCCGCCACAAGCTCGGCGAGCTTCGCCAGGGCGGTCTCTCGGTTGCGCAGCTGGGAGCGTTGCTCGGAGGAGGCCACGGTGATCACCCCGGCGACGAGGCGTGGTCCAAGCCGCCTGAGCAGCATCAGCCGCTGGTCATCCGTGAGCACGGCGGAGCCGGCGATGTTCCACGAGACTTCCGCACGGCTGTCTGTCGTGTTGACGTGCTGACCGCCTGGCCCGGACGACCGCGAGAACCGCCAGCGGAGTTCCGACGCCGGAATCGTGAGCGCGGGCGACACCTCCAGATCCATGCAACCAGCGTTGCACACTATGGGCGCTTACCCGCTACGGCTGCGGCAGGGGAGGGAGGTACTGGCAGACCCCTGATAACCAGAGCCCTCGCTAGGACAGGCATGACCGCGTTCTATTGAACGTGAACCGCAGTCCTGCCCCTACCCACAGACCGGAGCCAGCGTGACCGCCGTCGTAACCCCGATTCCCGCACGCGAGCAGACAGTCGGCCGCCCCCTGGCGATTGTGCTTGGCCTGCTGACCATCTTCGGTCCCATCTCCATGGACCTCTACCTCCCGGTCCTCCCAGCCCTCACCGCTGAGCTGCAAAGCACGACGTCGGTGGCCCAGTTGACCATCACCGCCTGTCTGCTGGGCCTCGCCATCGGCCAATTAGTAGCGGGGCCGCTCTCGGACCGCCTCGGGCGGCGGACGCCGCTGCTGATCGGTGTCGTTGCGTACACGGTCACTTCTGTCTTTTGTGCGATCAGCCCGACCGTTGAGACGCTCATCGTCGCGAGGTTTGTCCAAGGCCTCGCCGGAGCCGTGGGCATCGTCATTGCGCAGGCCGCCGGGCGGGACGTCTACTCGGGCGCCAAACTCATTCGCTACTACGGCCGCCTCACGGTTCTCGGCGGACTGGCCGCCATCATCGGCCCGGTCATCGGCGGGCAACTCGCCACCGTCACCGACTGGCGCGGAGTCTTCCTATTTCTCGCAGCCGTCGGCGTCGCCGTCCTGCTGGCGTCATTGGTGGTCTTCCAGGAGACCCTGCCGGCGAACCGCCGGGTGACCGGAGGGTTTTCGCAGACCCTCCACGGTTTCCGCCGGCTCCTCGCTGACCGCGTATTCGTCGGGGCCGTGCTGATCACCGGTTTCACGTACTTGGCGGTCTTCGCCTATCTGAGCGGGGCAACCTACATACTCCAAGGCATGTATGGGCTCTCCCCGCAGGGCTACTCGTTCGCGTTCGGCCTGAATTCACTGGGCTTTGTGGTCTTCGGGTTCATCGCCGGCCGGCTCGCTGAACGGTGGTCCGAACGTGGGACGCTCACCGCGGGCCTGATAATGACGGCGGCCGGCGCCTTGGGGCTGCTGGCGGCGGCGGCCCTGCACCTGCCGCTGATTGCCATTGTCCTGTCCCTGTTCACCATGGTCAGCGGCGTGGCCGTCACCAGCCCGCCGGCCACGTCGCTTGCCCTCAAGGATTATCCCGATATCGCTGGGACGGCATCCTCATTGTTGGGACTGGCCCGGTACGCCTTCGGCGGCATCGCCGCTCCCTTGGTGGGCATCGGCGGCGCCAACGACGCCGTCCCCCTCGGCATCGTCGCGGCCGCTTCAGCGGCAGCGGCCGTGCTTTGCCTGGGGCTGGTCAAGAGGCGGC
Source organism: Pseudarthrobacter raffinosi (assembly GCF_023913835.1). Taxonomy (NCBI): domain Bacteria; kingdom Bacillati; phylum Actinomycetota; class Actinomycetes; order Micrococcales; family Micrococcaceae; genus Pseudarthrobacter; species Pseudarthrobacter raffinosi. The sequence goes on from NZ_JAMXBG010000024.1 coordinate 19,920, forward strand.
GTGGTCAGGATCGAATTCGCTGACCCGGACCACACTTGCACACTGTCTATGGGTCTTTGTCAGCGAGGCTTGTAGACGTCCGCGCGGTGCTCGATGCGGTGGACATATAAGGTGTGCTCTTCAACATCGAGGGTGAACAACACGCGGTAGTCACCGCGGCGTGCGGTGCGCAGGCCCAGGAGTTCACTTGTGAGGGGCTTGCTGAGCCGGCGTGGATTGTCGGCCAGAACTCCAGTAACGAATTCGACAATTGCGGCAGCAGCCTTCTCCGGCAGCCGACGAAACCCCTTCAGCGCGGGGCTGGTAACTTCGATTCTCCAGGGGCCCTGCTCGTTCGATGGTTCCTCAGTCACCTCGGCGGTAGCCCAAACTCTCGGCGCAGGTCATCGCCGCTGACGGTGTTCCCTGCCTCGATGTCGCGCCGGGCCTGTTCCAAATCTGTCCTGATGTCCGGCTGCGATAGCCAGTGGATGGTTTCCTGGAGTGACTCGAGGTCGTCAGCGGACATCAACACCGCTGACGGGTGCCCGTGGCGGGTGATCTGGATGATCTCATGCGTCTTGTCCGCCTCCTCCACGAGTGCGGAAAGCTTGTCCTTGGCTTCGCTAAGGGGCACGGTTTTCATACTGTGATTATAGCCTGAAGTCAGGCTATTTAATGGCCTGACTTTTAGCCGATGATGAACCTCGCGGGGGATCGGCTGATGTCACTGCTTAGACCCGCCGCGTCACCCCGTCCGCTCCACCGCCGCCAGGATCGCCTGGCCCAATTCCACAGGTTTAGTGAACTGGGGCCAATGGCCGGTGGGGAGGTCCACGTACTCGACGTCGCGGATGCGGGCCAACTCGGCGGTGAAGGGATGCCGGGCGTCGATCCATTCGGTGAGGAGCGACGACGGGAACTGGCACGCGATCACAGTCGCCGGGACGTCGTACCTGCGGACGTCATGCAGGCGCTGCCGGCCATGCGCAACGCCCCTGGGCTCGGGGATGGCGCGCGCCCGGAACGACGCGCGCAACTCATCGGTGAGGTCCACCAGATCGGCGTCATCGAAGCCATCCCACGGCGGCAGGGGCACGTCGTCGCCCTCGGTGGGCAGCCCGTCATTGATGACGCCGCCCTCGCCCAGGGGTCCGCTGTCCACGTAAATATTCCGGGCAACGCGGTCCGGCCGTGCGTCCGCCACGCCGTGGATGACCGCGCCACCACCGGAGTGCCCCACGAGGACCACCTTTCCGTCGAGACCGTCCAGAACGTCTACGACGGCGGCAATATGGTCCTTCAGAGTGATGCCTCCACGCCGTGCGTCCACAGATTCAAGGCCGGGAAGAGTCAGTGGATGGGTTGTGTGCCCCGCCGCCGCCAGCGCCGGCGTCACCTTCTCCCACGATGACGCGTCCAACCAGAAACCGGGTACCAGGATGATGTCCATGACCGAACCCTACTCCGCGCCCCCGGCGCTAGGTAAGGCGCCGGGTACCACCGGGGCGGTCAGGCCGCCGTCGCGCATTACAGCGACGGCGTCGGTCAGCGGCACGAATTCGGTGTCGTGCGTGACCATCACCGTGGCCACCTGGAACTCGTCGGTGACCCGGCGCAGCAGCCCGACGATCGACGCGCTGCGCGCGTGGTCCAGCGCCGCCGTCGGCTCGTCAACCAGCAGCACTTTCGGACTGCCCATCAGGGCCCGGGCAATGTTCACCCGCTGCCGCTGCCCGCCCGAGAGCTGGTGCGGACGCTTGTCCGCGGACGCGGCCAGCCCCACCAGATCCAGGAGTCCCGCGGCGCGCGAACGCGCGGCCCTCAGCGGTTTGCCACGCAGGTGGTGGCCAATCATCAACTGCTCGACGGCGGTCAGGGACGCCAGGAGGTTGGGCTGCTGGAAGATGATGCCCACCTTCTCCCGGCGCAGCGCGGTCAGTTCCCTGTCCTTCAGCCCCGCGGTGTTGATCCCGTCAACGATCACGTCGCCGCTGGTGGGGCGGACCAGGGTGGCGGCGACTGCCAGGAGGCTTGATTTGCCCGAGCCGGACGGGCCCACCAGCGAGACCATCCGGCCCGCTGCGACTTGGAGGCTACGGCAAGCTCGGCGTGGACAACCGGACCTCCGCCATCGAACTGGCCACGCAACGACGGATCATCCTTATGAGGCGAAAATGTCCGACGGCGGTGCAATACTGAGGTTTGCATCACTCGGCAGCCGGGGGAACTTCTGAAATGGTCTTGGATACAGCGACGCTGCGGGTCGCGTTCGGCCTGATGGCTTTGGTCCTGGTGCTGCTGTTCTACTTTTCGGCCTACCGCTACACACGCTCGCCGTACAGCGGCTGGTGGTGCCTCGCTCTGGTGTTCTTCCTGTCCGGATCCACCGCTTTCCTGCTCAACGGAACCCCACACCAGTGGTGGGCCAACACTCTGGGCAACGTCCTGCTGGTCCTCGGCGGTGTAGCCGTCTGGGCCGGCGCACGCTCGCTCCGGGACGTGCGGCCGCTCCGTTGGATCTTCACGGGGCTGCCGGTGGTCACGCTGGTGGCATCCGCCGTCGACCATCCCGGCACCAACACCTGGTCCGGCGGCCCGGTCTTCCTCGCCGCGATGTGCCTGACGGTGGGGCTTGCTTCCCGGGAACTCTGGCGGCTGGAGCCGGGATATTCGCGCGTCCGGGTCCCCATGGCTGCCGCGGCGGCCGGGTTGTCCGCGTTTTATTTCGGCCGGCTGGTGTACTTCCTCCTGGAGGGCCCGAATGGACCCACGTTCGTCACGTATTTCGGGTCCGCAGTGACCACGTTGGTGACCATGGTGCTGCTGGTGGTGGTGTCCTTCAGCATGGCCGCATTGAGCAACGAACAGCAGACCCGGGCCCTGCGGATGGTGGCCACCCGGGACGATCTCACGGGGCTGCTCAACCGCAAAGCTTTCCTGGACCTGGCCGCGGAACTGTTGAATGACAGGGCCGTCACCCAGGGAACGGGCGCCCTGATCCTTGCTGACCTGGACCACTTCAAGGCAGTCAACGATACCCACGGCCATGCCGCCGGTGACCTCGCGCTGCAGGCTTTCGCTGGCGCCTGCCGGGACACCGTCAGGTCAACGGATCTTGTGGGCAGGTACGGCGGGGAAGAGTTCATCCTCCTCATCCCGGGCGCCTCCGCCGACCGGGCGCAAAAAACAGCGGGGGAGGTCAGCCGGCGCCTGGCTGAGGTCCCCACTGCCGACGGGCTGGAGATGCCCACCGTCAGTTACGGTGTGGCACTGTACGACGCCGGGACCTCCGATGTGGAAGACCTCATCGCCGCCGCTGACCGGGCCCTCTATATGGCCAAGTCGTTGGGCCGGAACCGCTCCGTCCACAGCGACCCGCGGGGCTAGCCCGTCAGTTGAGCTTTCCCGCCAGCCGCGTCCGCATCTGAATGCTGGCGGCATTAAGCCCGATCAGCTCCACTTCCAGCCCGTTCCGCCCGCGATCACGGAGAAGGCGATAGCTTCCGGGATCAGTGCCAGCGCCACCACCAGGCCCGCCAGCGCCTCGGTCTTGAGCCGCCGTGGGGAGCGAAGGGTGGCGCGGACTGATTGGAGCTGCTGCGGCGTGCCGGTCCGGGCATCGGGGACGCTTCGTGCGGCCATGGCTGGGTCCAATCGTGCTGGTGAAGCCGGCAGTGGGGGCTTCGTTCTTAGGCGGGGATGGGGCGGCGCGACGCCCCATTGCGAAATAGGGGGCGCGTCCGCCCCTCCCAGTCTGGGGCACGCCGCTGGCCAACTGCTAAAATGACTGGGTTGTAGACCGGCCTATAGCTAGTCCAGCCAGCGCCGTAACGTAAGTAGGGGACCACACAAGACATGACGGCAGGCGGTTCACACATCAGCACTTCGGAGAGCTTCCCCGGTCCGTCGAAAAAGACAGCGGCCGGCACGGAGCTCCCGAAGTCTGCTGCGCCCGCCTCAGCTCCCCCCACCAAGCGCCGGGTGTACATCGCCACCTGGCAGGGGTTCCTCGGCGCCCTCATGATGTTTGTGGGCTCGATCGGAACCGGCTGGATCGCCAACGGCTCACCCATGATCCGCCAGCCGGTGGTCATCGCCCTGCGGACCGAGGGCTGGGGCGTGACGCTGTCCACCGTGCTCCTGACGGTGGGGGCGATGCTCCTGATGCGGTCCTGGCTCCGGCTGGGCCAGCGGTTGGACGACTGGGGCGAACACTCGCTGCGGTCGGTGGTCATAGCCATCTCCGCCTGGTCCCTGCCGCTCCTGCTGGCCGTCCCCATCTTCTCCCGCGATGTCTACGCCTACACCGGCCAGGGCCGCCTGGTCATGGAAGGCCAGAACCCCTATACGGTGGGCATCTCCACCCTCAACAACTGGTTTGCCCTCGGCGCGGACCCGGCCTGGGCCGAGAACCGGACCCCCTACGGGCCCTACTTCCTGTGGCTTGCCCGCGGCGTTGTGGAGCTGACAGGGGCACAGCCCGACGTGTCCGTGCTGCTGTTCCGCCTGATCGCCGGCGCAGGGGTTCTGCTCTGCGTCATTTACGTGCCCAAGCTGGCCGAACTGCACGGCATCAACGGCGCGCGGGCACTCTGGATCGCGGTGGCCAACCCGCTGTTCCTCATCAGTTTCGTGGCCAGCGCCCACAACGACGCACTCATGGTGGGCCTCGCCGTCGCCGGTGTCTACTTCGCCGCGACGAAGCGCTACCTGGCCGGAATCCTCCTTGTCACGGCCTCCATCGGGATCAAGCCGATCACCGTGCTGCTGCTACCGTTCATCGGGGTCATGTGGGCGGGGCACGCCGCCTCGTGGACGCGGAAGTTCCTTATTTGGGGAGCGACGGCGGGAATCAGTTTCGCCGTTCTGGCCGTCAGCGGGATCCCGTACAACCTCGGGTTGGGCTGGGTCTGGGCCATCATGGACCCGACGCCGGGGTACACCGGCTATTCGCCGTCAGGGTTCCTGGGGCAGCAGGTGGAGTTCCTCGGCAACGTGCTGGGACTGCCGGGCGGCACCATCGCGGACCTGCTGCGGACGGGCATGAAGTGGGCGGCCATCGGGCTGGTCCTGCTGCTGATATTCCGCGGCGACTACTCGCGGGCGGTGCGCCGGCTGGCCCTGGCGTTCACCGCCGTCGTGATGCTTTCGCCCATCATCCAGCCCTGGTACATCCTCTGGTTCCTGCCGTTCCTGGCTGTGACGGGCATCCGGAATGACTGGCAGATCCGGTGTCTCTACGTGGGCGTGACGTTTTTTGTGGTGTTCGGCGCACAGGACCAGCTCTCGGTCTGGTCCTTTGTGGAGCTGGCCATTGACGCGTCGTCGCTGGCGTTCGTGACGGCGCTGCTGTTCACGTTCTATCTGCTGGTCCTGGACATCCACACGCGGAAGTTGCTGATCGAGGGTAAACCCCTGGACTGGGCCCGGCGTGGTTGGCGTTGGGTCCTGGACCAGCGCCGCAGCGCCCGCTGAGGCGCGCCGGCTTCGTCAGGTCCTGAGAGTTGACGAGCCGAACTAATGCGCTGGCTGGCGCTGGAGACCCAAGCGGTATCCCAACCAGAACGCCAGTGTCAGCAGGCCCATTGCAATGAGTAAATAACCGGCCCGTGCACCGCTGTCCATCAGGACTATCGTGACCGCTGTGAAGGTTTGGTTGGACAGGGGCGCGTAGGCGAACCACCCGATCTCCTGCCGGGGCGCCAGGATGGCAGCAAGTCCTGTAGCAACGGCTGCTGCAGCAAGGAGCGGTGCCAGCAGCGGCAGCCAGCGGCGGAACCCCGGCCTGTTTGTGTTGTCTGCCCCCGCGGTCATGGCACTACCCTAGTGCGGCCCGGGTCAGGCGGCCCACATCAGGCGGCCTGCGGGACCGCCTGCGATTTGCGGCCCAGCTCCGCGGTCCGCTTCACCGACCACCACAGCAGCACCACCAGGAGCACGTTGCGCGTGGTCAGGATGGCGGCCATGACCGGGTGGGCGTGGATGAGGGGCGTGTAGAACAGCGGGTAGATCACAAACGTGGTCAGGGCAATGCCCATCAGCAGCGTGGCAGGGACCTTCCACCGCTCCCAGTCGTGCGTGAGGCCGGCGATGATCACCGGGGCCAGCCAGATGATGAACTGCGGCGATCCCACCTTGTTGAACACGATAAACGCCGTGGTCATCATCAGGGCGCCCTCGAGGAAGAGTTCCTCCCGCTCGGCGCCCCGGTTCAGCGCCCGGACCAGCAGGACGGCGGCCACCACGGCGGCGAGGATCAGCAGGGGCTGCATCAGGAACGCGGCCACGTCCGCGCCCGGGCCGTAGACCTCGGTGGAGTTGATGGCCGTGTTGTCCGCCATCTTGGAACCGGCGATGTTGAACACGCTGAGCCACACCCACGGCGTGGAGAATGTGGCTTCCAGCTGCATGCCGCGCTCGCCCTGGTTGGTCAGGAAGTCCATGATGTGCGGCAGGCCGCCGGACAGGTACGTGCCCAGGCCCACGACGGCGGTGACTGCGACGCCGGACACCAGCACCTGGATCCGTTTCCGGCTGGCAATGACGATCGGCACCAGGACCGCTGCCGGCCACACCTTGAGCCAGGTGGCCACGCTCAGCAGGATCCCTGCCACCACGGGGCGTTCGGCCGCGTACAGCAGGGCAATCAGCACGATGGGGGCGGTAATTCCCTCCACCCGGGCGAAGCTGAGGTAGCCCATAAAGACGGTGAAAAACAGCCACCACCAGGCCGGGGCGATGCCCTTCACCTTCCGCGGCCCGCGCGTCAGGAATGCAAGCCCGACGGCGTTGAGGCCTGTGATGATGAGGAACCAGCACAGGAGGTACAGGCTGGGTCCGGCAATGTTCGCGAGGAAGATGGGGATCTGCGCCAGCACCGGGTACACCCAGGGGCTGATCTTGCCGTCCAGGCTGTCCGGGCTGTAGCCGTCCATGGCCCACTGGCGGTACTGCTCGGTGTCGCTGAACGTATCGCCGTTGAGGAAGAAGGACGCCATCCAGCCGAGGAAATACAGGTGGATGACCGCGAAGCCCCACCAGACGCTGGACGGACGGGCGAACCAGTCCACCACGCGGGCGGGCAGGACTGTGCGGCGGACGCTGACCAGCCGGTCGAAGAACTTTGTGGAAATCTCAGGACTCCTTGAGCGCGGGGACGGACGCTGAAGTCTTTTTGCCCAGCGAGTACAGGCGCCGGACCGACCACAGGAACAGGACCACCAGAAGGACGTTGCGGATGGTCAGCACACCGGCCATAAGGGGGTTGTTGTGGCTGAGGGCATCATAGAACAGCGGGTAGATGAAGAACGTGGCCACCGCGATCGCGATGAGCATGGCCGCGGGGACCCGCCACTCACGCCAGCTGTGCGCCAGGCCCACCGCTACGGCCGGGGCGAGCCACACCATGAACTGCGGCGAGCCCACCTTGTTGAACACCACAAAGGCGGTGGCCAGGGTAAGCGCCCCGGCCAGCAGCAGCTCGGTACGGTCCACGCCGCCGTCGGCCTTTCCGTTGCTGTTGAGCTTGCCGTTGTGCAGCGCCCAGAAGGTCAGTCCGGCCACGAGCAGGGCAGCAAGAATGAGGAGCGGCTGCATCAGCACGGACATCACCGCGGTGCCGGGTCCGTCCACCTGCATGGAGTTGATATCGGTGTTCATGTACATCCGGGAGTCGCCGATGTTCAGCACGGACAGCCACAGCCACGGGGTGGTGAACGTTGCCTCGAGCTGCATGCCCCTGTCACCCTGCTGGGTCAGGAAGTTCAGCAGCTTGGACACACTGCCAACCGCGGCGGCAAGTGCCACCACCACCGCTGACGTGGCCACGCCCGCCAGCACCACCAGGAGGCGGTTCTTGACCACGGCGAACAGGGCCAGCATCACCGCGGCCGGCCAGACCTTTACCCACGTGGCGGCGGCGAGCAGGACCGACGCAACAAACGGCCGGCCCACACCATAGGCCAGGGCCACCAGGACGATCGGTGCGGTGAGGCCGTCCACGCGTGCGAAGCCGAGCCAGCCCATCAGCAGCGTGAAGATCAGCCACCACCAGGCCGCCGGGATGGCGTCCTGGTTGCGGCCACGGTCCGTGAGCTTGGCCAGGGCCCAGCCGTTGAGGAGGGTGGTCATCAGCACCCACAGGAAGAAGAACGGTCCGGGGCCGGCAAGCCCTGCCAGCGCCATGGGGATGAGCGCGAGGATGGGGTACACCCAGGGGCTGGGGCCACCGCTGAGGTTCGCTTCGTCGAAACCGGCCCGGGCCCAGTCGCGGTAGATGAACGTGTCGCTGAACGCTTCGCCGCGCAGGGAAAGCAGCGCCGCGAAGATCAGGAAGCCCAGGTGCACCAGGATAAAGCCCGTGAGCAGTCCACGCGGCGTGTTCAGCCAGGACCGTGCGGCCGCAGGCAGGATGACGTTGCGGATCCGGGTGAGCGTGGCGAAGAATGCGTCCGTGGAAATGGCGGAATCCTTGTCAGAGAGGGGCAAAAACAGGTGCCGGATCTTGCCGCGGGGCTGGAGCCGGGAGCATCGGAGGTCCGTCTACAACAGCCTCCACCATGAGTCAAGGGTAGTTGAATGTCAGCGGTGCCCAATAATCCTGCGGCTCCGCGATTGGTCTACTCGGACTTGGTCTGGCGGTAGCGCACGATCTGTTTGAGCCGCCGCAGGAGGCTGTCGCGCCGCGGGTGCGGGACGGCGTCGGGCGCCTCTGCGGTGAGGTCAATGTGTTTGGTGCCGTATTGCCACAGCAGGAGGTCATCCAGCAGGCGGTCCGGGCCGGGGGAGTAGCGGTGGTCCAGTGCCTTGCGGACCTCGGTGATCCGCTGGGCGCTGAGCAGGCCTGCCAGCTGGACGGTCTGGTTGAGGCCGTGGGCAGCCATGAGCTCGGCGGCCCAGCCCCAGTCGTCATCCACTTTGCGGTCCACGTGCGGCAGCAGCGTGCGCCAGACGTCCCGGATCCGGTTGGGTGTGAGCTGCGCGGCGCCTTCGCCCTCCATGTCCCAGTAGCTGCGGACTTCCTCGTAGCGTTCGTGGAGGTCCGCGAAGGCGCTTTCCACTGTTTCCAGCATGGCGGCGGTGGCGGTGAACTGCCGGTCGAAATGCGGCGTCCAGGCGCGGGGGTCCTCGGCTTTGAAGCGGATGTCGTGCTCGATCTCGCTCCATGCGTGGGCGAAGACGGTGCGGATCTGGCATTCGAAGAAATAGCTGCCGTTGGCCGGAATATCCGGGTTGAAGGCCTGCTGGTAATCCTTCACCGCCTCGTTCTGGATGGTGCGCAGGATCAGGTGGCGGCTCGAATAGCCGTACGTGCCGGACTCGATGGAACCGATGTCCTTCTCCCGGTCCCCGCGGCAGTCAAACACCTGCCGCTGGCGCTTGATGATGTTGGCCACCAGGGCATTCTCGGTTGGCAGTTTGGTGATGACGCGCACGCCCACCATGTCGTTGAGGGTGCGGAACGGGTCCGGGAACTTCAGCACCGGGGGTCCGCCGGGTTCCAGCGGTTCCTCAATCCGGGAGATCTTCTCCCGGAAGGATTCCACCGACTTGGTGCGCCCGGTGACAAAGAGCGGCGTGACCTCGGTGTCCTTCAACATGTCGCGGAGGATATGGAGAACGTCCTTGGTGACCAGCTTCAGGGCAGGGCGGACGCGATCGTAGATCTCCACGTTCTCCTGCACGGATTCACGCAGGCTGATGTCCAGGGCGTCCCAGTTACTCGGCATGCCCCCAGCTTACGGCGGGGGTGTGACAGCACCCCATCACACCCCTCTCTCACTTATTCTAAGAAATGCGGCAACGCTCTCTCACTTTCTTAGGGAAAGTGAGAGAGCGTTGGCTATGAAGGGGCCGTTGCCGAGGTGGAGTTGCGGACCACCAGGGAGCTTTCCAGGGTCAGCTGCGGCTGCTCCAGCTGGTGGCCTTCCATAAGTCGGCGCAGCTGCCCGCCGGCCTTCAGCCCCAACGAGGTCGCCGGCAGATGCACGCTGGTCAGGCTGGGATTGCTGGTGGCGGAGTGCGGCAGATCATCGAAGCCGGCGATGGCCAGCTGGCCCGGGATCTGGACGCCTGCCACCCGCGCTTCCTGCAGCACCCCATAGGCGTGGGTGTCAGTGCAGCAGACGACGGCGGTGACCCCGGCCTGCTGCCACGCGGGCCAGGCGGCGGCGAACGCGGCGGCAGACGCCCCGACGTCGATGGTGGTCCTGATGATGTGGCCGGGCCCCACCGATATTCCGTGGGCCGCTGCCTCGTCCAGGAAGGCTTCGCGGCGGATGGCGAACGTCGCTGTGCCGGTGACACTGTCCACGTAGGCCACCTGCCGATGCCCTGCATCTGCCAGGTGTCCCGCCAGCTCCCCCGCGCCGTGCGCAACGTCCAGATTGACGGACGGCGCGTAGGCTTCCAGCCCTGGGGCATCGAGCAGGACCACGGGGCCCGCGGCAGAAAGTTCTTCCAGGAATTCGGCGTTTGGGGCACCCACGAGCAGCCCGGCCGGCCGGAGTGCCATCAGCTTCCGGACGTCGCCGGCCTGCGGAAATTCGCCCGCGTCGGTGACGGACAGCAGCAGCTGGTAATCAGCCCCGAGTGACTCCCGGACCCCGGCGATCACCTTGGCGAAAAACGGGTTGGAGATGTCCGGAGACACGAGGATCACGATGGAGCTGACGCCTTTGGCCAGCGAGCTGCCGATCCCGTCCACCACGTACCCGAGCTCGGAAATTGCGTCCCGCACTCTGGCAATGTTGTCCTCAGAAACGCGGCCGGCAGTCTTGCCGTTGGCCACCAGGGAAACCGTCGCCGTCGAGACGCCGGCGCGGGCCGCGACCATGGCGGCGGTGATGCGCCGAGAGCGGACGGATTGCTGCACCTGCTCCGCGGATTCCATCCTTCGATCGTAGTAGGCGTGGAGGGCCGGTGCTGCCCGCCGGTGTTCTAGACGAGAGTGGAGGTGTCGATGACGAACCGGTAGCGGACGTCGGAGGCAAGGACGCGTTCGTAGGCATCGTTGATCTTGCTGGCCGGGATGACTTCGATTTCGGCACCGAGGTTGTGCTCGGCGCAGAAGTCGAGCATTTCCTGGGTTTCGCGGATCCCGCCGATCATGGAGCCGGCGAAGGAGCGGCGGCCCATGATGAGGGCGAACGCGTTGACCGGGAGCGGTTCAGCGGGAGCACCGACGTTGACCAGGGCGCCGTCGAGGGTGAGCAGCTGCAGGTAGGCACTGATGTCGATCGATGCGCTCACGGTGTTGATGATCAGGTCGAAGCTGCCGGCGAGATCCTCAAAGGTGGTCTCGTCGCTGGTGGCGTAGTAGTGGTCCGCGCCCAGCTTCAGCCCGTCCTCCTGTTTTTTGAGCGACTGTGAAAGTACGCTGACTTCCGCGCCCATGGCGTGGGCGAGCTTAACGGCCATGTGGCCGAGGCCGCCCAGGCCGACGACGGCAACTCTCTTCCCGGGGCCGGCACCCCAGTGCCGCAGTGGGGAGTACGTGGTGACGCCCGCGCACAGCAGGGGAGCGGCGGCGTCGAGCGCGATGCCTTCGGGGATCCGCACGACAAAGTCTTCGGTCACGACGACGTGCGTTGAGTAGCCACCCTGCGTGATGGTGCCGTCGCGGTCCACAGCGCCGTAGGTGCCGACGTTGCCATTCAGGCAGTACTGCTCTTCGCCCTTGAGGCAGTTGACGCATTCGCGGCAGGAGTTGACCATGCAGCCGACGCCGACCCGGTCGCCGATAGCGTGCTTGGTGACCGCCGTGCCGATCTCGGTGACGATGCCGGCGATCTCGTGGCCGGGGGCCAATGGGTAGGACTGGGGACCCCAGTCCCCGCGGACGGTGTGGATGTCAGAGTGGCAGATGCCGGCGAACTTGATGTCGATCAGGACATCAAGGGGGCCGACGTCGCGGCGTTCGATCTTCGTGGGAACGAGCGGCTCAGCGGCGGACGGTGCGGCGTAGGAACTAACGGTAAACATTCTTCTCCTGTTTAGGGGGTGCCTTTGCATCAATATCACCCTATTTCCATCGGCTGAAGAAGGCTGCGTTTATGGGGGTACAAGCTCTCCCCCCTTTAGCCTGGTGAACCGGGGCTATCGTGGATTCATGGACAACCTGCCCGACAACCGCGCCGACATCCGGGACTTCCTGGCCAGTCGCCGCGCCAAAATCCGCCCGGAGCAGGTGGGGCTTCCCGCGGGCAGCCGTCGCCGCGTTCCCGGACTGCGCCGCGAAGAGGTTGCGGTCCTCGCCGGGGTGAGCACCGAGTGGTACGCGCGGCTGGAGAAGGGCAACATCAGCGGCGTGTCTGACGAAGTCCTCAAGGCTGTGGCCGGGGCACTGCACCTGAACGATGACGAATGCCGGTACCTTTTCGAGCTGGCACGGGCCGCCCGGCCCGTGCGCCGGACGCCATCCCGCCGCAAGGAAGCGGGGCTGGCGGTCACTGTCCATTGGCTGCTTGACTCCATCACCATGTCGGCCGCGTTCGTCCGCAACGGCCGCCTCGATATCGTGGCCTCTAATGCGCTGGGGCGTTCACTCCACGCGCCCATGTTTGCCAGCGACACCACCACTGCCAACGGCCAAGCAAACTTCGCACGCTTTCACTTCCTCGACCCGGCCGCACGGGAGTTCTTCGTCGACTGGGACGCCGGCGCCGCGGCCACCGCCGCCCTGCTGCGTGCCGAAGCCGGCCGTGAGCCCAACGACCGCTCTCTGCGCGAACTCGTAGGCGAACTATCCACCTTGAGCCCCGAGTTCCGCACGCTGTGGGCATCGCATGACATCCGTTTCCGACACGAGGGAACCAAGCGGCTGCGACACCCCGTGGTAGGCGACCTGGAGCTGACCTACCAGTCCCTGACGACCACCTCCCCGGGTGCCGTCAACGACGTCAGCTTCTACACCGCTGAACCCGGGACGACCCACGAAGAGCGCATCAAACTCCTTACGAGCTGGGCGGCCACGGCGGTTTCGGAAGCAGCAAAACCGAACAATTGACGCGCACGCGTGACGAGCTTTGACTGAAAGGACACCATGGAACTCGCCGATCTCCTTGAGGCGCTGAATGCCGGACACACCATCACCGGGGACTCGCCGTTGCATGAGGTCATGCACCGGGTCAGCCAGGATGCCCTGCGCATCACTGGCGAACTCAATGGCGGATATCAGGAACCGGAGCGGGTCCGGGAGCTGTTAGCTCAGCTGACCGGCAAGCCGGTTGACGAGTCCGTGACGGTCTTCCCGCCCTTCTACTCCGACTTCGGGAAAAACATCTCCCTCGGGGAACGGATTTTTATCAATTCCGGCTGCAAATTTCAGGACCAGGGCGGCGTGGTCATCGGGGACGACTGCCTGATCGGGCACAACGTGGTGATTGTCACGCTCAACCATGACCTCATGCCGAGCCGTCGCGCGGACATGCACCCTGCCCCCGTGGTTATTGGCCGCAATGTGTGGATCGGGGCGAACGCCACCATTCTGCCGGGTGTGACGATTGGCGATGATGCCGTGGTGGCGGCTGCGTCTGTGGTCACGAAGGACGTACCGGAAAGTGCCATTGTTGTCGGGTCGCCTGCACGGGTATTGCGCTCGCTCGCCACCTGAACCCACCGGAGTCGGAAGCACCACACCCAAACATCAAGCGCTTGACGTGCGCAACGTTAAGCGCTTGACGTGACGGCCGCGCGGATGCCATGATCACACTGAATACTTTCGGCCACTGCTCCGGCAGGCCCCAATGACGTGGAGATTTAACGTGGAATCCAAACCGATGAAACCCGGCCCCAAGAAAATCATTCTTGACTGCGACCCCGGGCATGACGACGCCGTGGCCATCCTGCTCGCACACGGCAACCCTGACATTGAACTGCTGGCCGTCACCACCGTGGTGGGCAACCAGACGCTCGAAAAGGTCACCAAGAACGCGCTCGCCGTCGGGACCATCGCCGGCATCACCGGTGTGCCGTTTGCCGCCGGCTGCGGCCGGCCCCTGGTCCGCACCATCGAAACCGCGCCGTCCATCCACGGCGAGACGGGCATGGACGGCCCCGCACAGCCCGAGTCCACCATCGAACTGGACCCGCGCCACGCCGTCGACCTCATCATTGACACTGTGATGGCCCACGAACCGGGCACGGTCACTTTGGTCCCGACCGGCGGCCTCACCAACATCGCGCTGGCAGCCCGCAAGGAACCGCGCATTGTAGAACGCGTCAAGGAAGTTGTCCTGATGGGCGGCGGCTACCACGTGGGCAACTGGAGCGCCGTGGCCGAATTCAACATCATCATCGACCCCGAAGCCGCCCACATCGTGTTCAACGAAAAATGGCCCGTGGTGATGGTGGGCCTGGACCTCACCCACCAGGCCCTGGCCACTCCGGACGTGGTGGAGAAGATCGCAGCTGTGGGTACCGCACCCGCCAAGTTCGTGATGGAACTGATGGAGTTCTTCACCCAGACCTACAAGGACGCCCAGGGCTTTGACTTCCCGCCCGTCCATGATCCGTGCGCCGTGGCCTATGTGATCGATCCCAGCATCGTCACCACCCGCAAGGTTCCGGTGGACATCGAACTGCAGGGCACACTGACGCTCGGCATGACCGTGGCCGACTTCCGCGCCCCCGCACCGGATGACTGCACCACCTCCGTGGCCGTTGACCTGGACCACGCCCGTTTCTGGGACCTCGTAACGGATGCCCTGGTTCGGATTGGGGAGCCCGACGACGGCGCTCCCGCCGCCGCTGCTGAACCCGCCGTCCTCGCAGCAGCCACGGGAGGCAAGTAGATGACCGCCACCCTCACTGAGGCAAAGACCAGCCGGGGCAACGTCACCGCCCTGATGGTCGCCCTGCTGGCCGCGTGCGTCGCGTTCCAGCTCAACGCCTCCATGCTCAGTCCCGCCTTGGTCACCATGGGCAAGGAACTGAACACCGATCAGGCCGTCATCGGCCTCTCCCAGACCTGGTTCTTCACCGCCGCCGCCCTGTTCTCCCTCTTCCTGCCCCGCCTGAGCGACATCATCGGCCGGAAAAAAATCCTGATCGGCATGATGCTCCTGATGGCCGTTGGTTCGGTCATCGCGGCCATGGCCCCCGACGTGACCTGGCTCTTTGTGGGCCGCATCATCCAGGGCGTCAGCGGCCCCACCGTGCCGTTGTGCCTGATCATGCTGCGCTCCGCCGTCAGCAACCCGCGCAAATACGGGACGCTCATGGGCCTCATCACCGCGGTCAACGGCGGCGTAGCCGGCGTCGACTCCTTTGTGGGCGGCTACTTCGCCGAGCACTTCGGGTTCCGCAGCATCTTCTGGCTCATGGTGGTCCTGGCCCTCGTCGCCACCGCCCTGATCGCCTTCCTCGCCGGCGAGAGCAAGCCGGCCGCCGGCACCTCCATGGACTGGCTGGGAGTGTTCTTCATCGTCGTCGCCGTGGGTGCGCTGCTCACCGCCCTGAACGAGGGCTCCAAGCTGGTGGGCGCCTTCGCACCCGGCACGCTCATGCTGGCCATTGGACTGGTGGTGGTCGCCGCCGTCGCGTTCTACGCGTTCTGGACCGTGGAAAAGCGCGCCAAACAGCCCATGGTGGAAACCGTCCACCTGCGCCAGCGCTCCACCTGGGCGCCGCTGCTGACCACCACGCTGACCATGACCGGCATCTTCGCCGTCATCAACGGGATCGTGCCGGCGTATGTGCAGGCCGCGGACCCGGGATTCGGCATCGGCCCGACCGAAATGTCGCTCATCATCCTCACCCCGTACGCCCTGCTCGGCTGGCTGGTGGGTCCCCTCAGCGGCAGGCTCGCGCCCATCCTCGGCTACACCAAGGTCCTGCGTCTCGGCATGCTGGGCAGCATCGCCGCCCTGGCCATCATCGCGTTCTTCGGCCTCAGCAGCCTGCCCATGATGATCGCCGGAACCGTCTTGCTGGGCATCATGTACGCCGGTACGGTCAACATCATGCTGAACGGACTCGGAGTTGTCCTCTCACCCGCCGGAAACCCGGGGTTCCTTCCCGGCATGAACGCGGGCGCCTTCAACCTTGGCGCCGGCCTGAGCTTCCTGGTGCTGCCGGCAGTGCTGGTGGCCACCTCGGCCCTCGGCGACGCCCAGGCGTCCTACCTCTCCGTGGTGGTGACGGGCCTGGTCATCACGGTGGCCGCGTTCGCCGCGTCGCTCCTCATCCCCAAGCCCGTCGAGGCTGAGGTGACCGAATGAGTTCCGCAGCAGCCGGCACCCAAGGCAGGATCGTCGTCGTCGGATCCCTGAACGCTGACCTGACCATCTACTGCGAGCGGCTGCCGCTGCCCGGTGAGACGGTGCATGGCAGCGGTTTCGCCGTGAACCCCGGTGGCAAGAGCGCCAACCAGGCCGTCGCCGCCAGCCTGCTGGGCGGGGCCGTCAGTTTGGTGGGTACCGTCGGTGCGGACGCCAACGGCGACATTCTCCTGTCCTCCGCTGCCGGCGCCGGGGTGGACATCTCCGGCGTGCGGACCTCAGCAACCGAGGCCACCGGCGTCGCCGTCATCGCCGTGGATTCCAACGGCGAGAACAGCATCATCATCTCGGCCGGCGCCAACGGCACCCTCTCGCCGGCGGACGTCGCCGTCGAGGCTGAAGCGTTCGACGGCGCCGCGGTGGTCTGCCTCTGCCTGGAGGTCAGACTTGACACGGTTGAGGCCGCCGCAAGGGCAGGGCACGACGCCGGCGCCACAGTTCTGCTGAACCTCTCGCCTTACGCGGAGATCCCGCAGCATCTGGCGGACCTGACCGATGTCCTGCTGGTCAACGCGCATGAGGCGTCGCTGTTCCTCGGCTCCGCCGCCATTCCCGGCAGTGATGCGGATGTCCGCGATTGGGAAGCGGTCAGGCTGCACTTCGCCGAGCGGGGCCTCCAACGCGTCCTGGTCACGCTGGGGGCCCACGGCTCGGTGGTGCTGGATTCGCTGGCGCCTTCGGGGCAGCAGCTGGTCCGGGTGGCACCCATCAAGGTCAAGGCGGTGGACACGACCGGCGCGGGCGACGCCTTCACGGGGGCGGTAGCCGCCCGCCTGGCAGCCGGTGCGCCGCTGGCTGACGCCGCCGCCTTCGCCTCGATTGCCGCCGCGCTGGCCACCGCCCGCAAGGGAACGCAGGCAGCCTATCCGCAGGTGGCGGACGTGGAGCGCCTCCTCGCCTCGGGAACCGTCTGACGGTCTGAGGGCAGTACAAAAGAAGCGCCCGACGGCGGCAGTCTCCTGCCGCCGTCGGGCGCTTCCTTGTGTGCCTCTTACCGCAGTCGGGGTTACCGGCTGTGGCTACCGGCCGGTGTCTGCTGCCGGACCGCGGCCGGCGTGAACCGGGCCCCCGTTTCCGGGAAGGAGGGGACCTCGATCCGGGCGTGGGTGTGGACCTCCTCGACGGTCCTGCGGGTGTGTTCGGCGATGGCCTCCATGGTGGTGACCCACATTCCGTCCATTGATTTCACCCGTTCAATCAGCTTCTCCAGGGCCACGGCCTTGGACGGCCGGCCCGAGATGAACGGGTGGTTGGTCAGGACAAAACAGCTGCCCTGGGCATGGTGTGCCTCAGCCTCCAGGGTCCACATTTCCAAGACCTTGGCCGGGCTTTCGATGACACCGCTGCCAGTGACTCCGGGGTAGAACGCGTACTGCTCCCAGTCATCCAGGGTCCAGTCGACCGGGATCTCCACGATGTCCCGGCTGTCGCCGGGGGCGACGCCGAAACGGTACGGTGCGTCGCCGTCGAGCAGGCTCGAATCGTAGAGGAAACCTCGGTCCGCCAGGAGCGCAGGGGAGTGCCAGTTCAGTTCCCACCACGGCGCGCGGTACCCCACCGGTTCCACACCGACCCTTGCGAGGGCCTCCAGCCCGCGGTCGATGTACCGGGCCTCGGTCTCGGCGTCGATGCCCTGCATGGGCTCGTGCAGGTACCCGTGGTGGGCCACCTCGTGCCCGGCGTCCACGATGCGCCGGACCGTGTCCGGGTAGCAGTCTGCCGTGAAGCCGGGAACGAAGAAGGTGGCCCGGATGTCCTGTCGCTGGAGGATCTGAAGCAGCCGCGGGACCGCCACCTTGGGCCCGTACGACTGGTGGGTCATCAGGGACATCCGGCGCGTGCTCTTCGGATCGTGGGCGATGGTGCAGGACTCGGCGTCGACGTCGAACGTGAATGAGGCTGCTGCCCGCTTGCCCTCAGGCCATGTGATGGGGTGGGCGGAATCCGCGAATGCTTCAAAGGTCATGGTGTGGTTCCTAGAGGTTCAGTGTCCGTCAGTAATTCAGGTTTGAGGAGTGTCAGCGTCCGGCGGGCGCGCTGGGCCGGGCGGCGAATCCCAGGTCTGCGGTGGCCTGCGCAACGGTGGCGGCCGGCAGGGCGGAATCCAAGTGCCTGCGGTGGAACTTCGGGCCAAGGATGGCATAGCTTCCGGCGCTTGCAAGGCCGCCTGCGAGCCACGAGAGGTCCCAGCCGCCCAGAGCCACAGCTATGGGGCCCTGCATGGCGGGAACCAGTCCGTACATAAACAGCCACGTGGCGAAGATGCCGACCAGGAGGGAGGCGACGCCGGCCCAGTTGACGTCGGGGAGGCGCTTGGTGCCTACGGCGTCGAAAAGCCTTTCCGGGTTGCCCGGCCACCGCTTCTCGAGCCAGAAGTAGTGGACCAGCATGACTCCGCCCCACGCGGCAACCCACGCCACGAGCCCGATGAGCCAGGCGTCGAGGACTGTTGCGAAGTCTTCCTGGAAGATGAAGAACACGACGGCGGCGAGGGAGAAGACGCCGACGAACAGGTTGAGTTTGCGGCGGCTGATGGTGATGTCCAGCGACTGCGTGGCGACCGAAAAGGTGTAGATGTTGAGGATGTTGGTGGCGATGGGGCCGTGCAGCACCATCAGCAGCACCGGCAGCGCGAGGACGCCGAAGTTCTGGACGATGAGCTTCCCAGGGTCGATTTCGCCGCTGTTGGTGGCCAGGCTTGCGCCGAGGATGCCGAGCCAGACAACCGGGATGAACTGGCCAAGGACCGACGCCAGGTAGACCTTTTTCTTGGGAACTTGGGTACTCACGAACCGGGAGTAGTCGGCGGCGTAGGTGAACCAGGTGATGCCCCAGCCGATGCCGATGGCGGTCATCACGGCGCTCATGGCCGCGATCCGTTCGGAGCCTTCCAGGATGTTGCCGGCGGGGCCGGCGTACGTCCAGTTGATCTTCATGCCGAACCAGGCCACGGCGGA
The DNA here is from genome assembly GCF_023913835.1 of Pseudarthrobacter raffinosi. Lineage (NCBI taxonomy): Bacteria > Bacillati > Actinomycetota > Actinomycetes > Micrococcales > Micrococcaceae > Pseudarthrobacter > Pseudarthrobacter raffinosi. Next base: position 39,139 of record NZ_JAMXBG010000024.1, read on the forward strand.
CATGACGGCCAGGATGAGGATGGTGGGCGGCACGGTCCACTTTTCGAAGGCTGCGATGGCTTTGTAGCCGAACCAGGCGATGGCTACCTGCGCGGCCATGATGGCGGTGGCGACGCCGATCTTCCAGCCATAGTTGTGTGCTGTGGGATCCACCCATCCGAGCGTGCCGAAGAGTGCCATGACCAGGTCCAGGATGATCCACGTGTTAACCGCGCACCAGCCGATCACCAGGACCGCCTGGATGGCTGCCGGCAGGTAGTTGCCGCGGCGGCCGAAGGCTGCGCGGGCCAGGACCATGCCGGTGGCGCCGGTCTTCTGGCCGAGGAGGACGAAGCAGCCGAACAACAGCATTCCGATCAGGTTCCCCAAAACCAGAACGGTGACCGTGTCCGCGAAGCCGAGGCCGAGATGGATGCCGAGGGCACCCAGTACCCAGTTGATCGGTGCAAGGTTTGCGCCGGCCCAGATCCAGAACTGACCCGAAACTTTCTGAGTTCGCTGGGACTCGGGAATCGGCTGAAGCCAGGCTTCGCAGTCCTCGGCCGGCGTCATTGCCGGCCCTGGCTGCGTTGTGGAGAGGTTGTCTTGCATGGGGGAGCCTCCATGAGTAAAAGGGATAAGCCCAGATTATGTGGCCCAGGCCACATGCACCACATACAATGTGTCTGCCAGTTCATGAGAAAACGCGACGGAGTGTCATGCCAATACGCCTGCAGGATGTCTTGAAACATTCCACCCTCACGCCGGCGGACCCTGTGATCCGCGCAGCGGCGGCCATTGCGGCCCAGACGCAGCTGCGCTGGATTCATTCCAGTGAGGTATTGGACATTGCCCCGTTACTTGGCGGCGGTGAACTGTTGCTCACCGGCGGTCAGGCCCTCGTCTCGGCAACGGACAAGCGGCGTATTGGCTACATCTGGGAACTGGCGGAACGTGGAGTGGCTGCGCTGGCCATAGAGACTGGCACGGAGCTGGCCTCGATACCGTCGTCGATGGTGGCAGCAGCTGAAGCCGCCGGGCTTCCCTTGATAGAGCTCCGCAAAGTTGTGCCCTTTGTCGGCGTCATGGAAGCGATCAACTCGTTGCTTGTGAGTGAGTCAGCTGCCCACTTGCAGCAGGCTGACCAGGCCAGCCATGCCATGGCAGTGGAGCTGGCCCATGGCGGCAGCCTTGATCGGATCCTGGCTGTCCTGGCGGACGCTACCGGCTCGGAAGTTGAGCTGACGTCCACCGCGGGCGCCCCGCTGGCCAGCGCGCTGCCGGCTGATCATGCGGAGGAGCCGGAACCCGGAGCGTCTATCGAGGCCGCGCCGGATCGTGCGCGGATCATCCAGGTTGACGTGTCCGTGCGTGGCATCCCTTCAGCCCGCCTTACGCTTCACGCCCTGGCGGGAGCTGATGTGAACCTGGCGAGGATCGCGGGCAACCGCTCGGTGGACATTCTGGCGTTGGCCCTGCTGCAGCGCATGCCCCCGGGCCTGAAGGAGATGGCGGGTGCGGCGCTGATCCGCGCCGTCGATTCTGGAACTCAAAACTGGCGGCTCCAGCAGCTCGCTCCGGCAGCCGGGATCCCGTTGGCCGCGCAGCTGGTGGCTGTTGTGGTTCGGTCCCCCGGCTCACGGCAACCCCGGATGGCCGTGGAGCACCTGCTGGAGCGGGTGGGGCATCACAGTGCAAGTTACGCCGACAACGCGGAACTCTTGGCGCTGGCCGTTCTCCGCCCCGGGAAGACGCAGGAAGACCGGGACGCAATTCTGGCCGGACTGCAGTCGCTGGCGTTGCCGGAGGGAACTGTCAGCGCCGTCGGTCCGGTGGCCACCGGAATCTCCGCCGCGCCATGGTCCCTGACGGAAGCCCGGCTGACGCTGGACCTTGCCGCCGGCGCCGAGCCGCTCAAGGCCGGGCCGCTCAGAGCCGGGCCGGGACAGTCCGGAGTGGTCCTCGACGCCGACGCTTTCGCGGTGGAGCGGCTCGCTTTCCATTCCCTGGATGACACGCAGCGCACTGACTATGTCAGCCAGCAGCTCGGCGCCCTCCTCGTCCACGATGCCCAACGAAATTCCGCGCTTGTTGAGACGCTGCGGGTCTGGCTGGATTCCGGCTGTAACACGGCGCAGGCTGCGCGTGAGCTGCACCTGGAGCGCCAGTCGATGCATCAGCGGCTGCAGCGAATCTTCTCACTCTGCGGCGGCGATCCCCGCGGAACGGGCCGTCTGGCAGCGCTGCACCTGGCCGCCCGGCTCGCCGCACTCTAGCCGGCCCCGGGCAACGCTCTCTCACTTGATGTGGGTTTTCCGGCGATCCTCTCTCACTTCATGCAGCTTTTCGGCAGACCCTCTCGCACTTACCCAGGGCCAGCGCCCGCCTGTGGATAACTTCTGCAGCATCACACCGTCTGGGACTTCGATCTGGAAGGCGCGGCCCGGCTTCGGTGCCAGCTGCTGCCGCCCTGGCTTGCCGATTCCACAGAGCTTCATCTGAGTAAGCCGCGTTCACTGCCAGCGGTCCGCCGGAAGGGAGTGTTCGGCCATACCGTCCTGGCGCTGGAAGACGAGATCGAACTGATCGACGGCATCCGCATGGGCGATCGCCGTCGACCGATCTCGCCTACCGTCACCGCCGGCTCCATCCAGTGCGACGGCGGACATCACCTTGGCGGCGCACGGCTCCTCAGCGACAGGAGACGAGATATGGCTGGTTTTGCCAGCAGCGACTGAGCGTCCGCGGAAACGCGCGTCGCGACGACGTCGGCCCTTTAGACCGTGACGCTCCCTGACCACGGTGAGAGAGCGTCACGGTAAAACCCGCATTAAGTGAGCGAGGATCGCCGGCAAAGTCACATTTAGTGAGAGAGCGTCCTAGGGGGTAGGGGGCTACTAAAAAGGTAACGGGGGAGTGGGGGCGTTAGCGGAGCACTACCGTCCTGTTGCCCTGCAGGATGACCCGGCCTTCGCAGTGCCAGCGCACAGCATTAGACAGCGCCTTACACTCGGTATCCCGGCCGGCAGCAACCAGGTCCTCCGGCCCGTACGTGTGGTCCACTTCCACCGTCTGCTGGGAGATGATCGGCCCCTCGTCCAGCTCGGCATTCACGTAATGCGCAGTTGCCCCCACGGTCTTCACGCCGCGCGCGTAGGCCTGGTGGTATGGCTTGGCGCCCTTGAAGCTGGGCAGGAACGAGTGGTGGATGTTGATCGCCCGGCCATCCAACCGCCGGGTGAGGTCGTCGCTGAGCACCTGCATGTAGCGGGCCAGCACCACCAGCTCCACGTCGAACGTGTCCACCAGCTCGAGCAGCCGGGCCTCGGCCGCCGGCTTGGTGTCGGCGGTGACCGGCACATGGAAGAACGGGATGCCGTGCCATTCCACCAGCGCCTGGTGGTCCGTGTGGTTGGAGACCACGGCCGCCACGTCCACCGGCAGTTCGCCGCTGCGGGCGCGGAACAGCAGGTCGTTGAGGCAGTGCCCGAACTTGGACACCATAATCAGCACGCGGCGCTTGGCGCCGTGCGGCTCCAGCCGCCAGCGCATCCCGAACCGTTCGGCTACCGGGCCGAAAGCAGCCCGGAGCGTTCCCGCGGTGGAGGCATCGCCGTCGGACGCGAAGTGCACACGCATGAAGAAGTGCGCCTCCGACCGTTCGCCGAACTGCTTGCTGTCCACGATGTCGCAGCCATGCTCCAGCAGGAAGCCGGACACGGCGTGGACAATCCCGGGCTGCTCCGCGCAATCCAAAGTCAGGACGTGTTCCACGGTGGTGACGGGCCGCGCAAGCGACGCCTCATTCTGGATGGCTGTCATGGCTAGCACTCGATCACGTTGACGGCGAGGCCTCCGCGGGAGGTTTCCTTGTATTTGGTTTTCATGTCCGCTCCTGTTTCGCGCATGGTTTTGATGGCCTTATCCAGCGACACCTTGTGGCTGCCATCGCCGTGGAGGGACAGCCGCGCAGCGTTGATGGCTTTGACACTGGCGATGGCGTTCCGTTCGATGCAGGGGATCTGCACCAGCCCGCCTACCGGGTCGCAGGTCAGGCCCAGGTTATGTTCGATCCCCACTTCGGCGGCGTTCTCCACCTGGGCAGGCGAGCCGCCCAGAACTTCGCAGAGGCCGGCGGCGGCCATGGAGCACGCGGAACCTACTTCGCCCTGACAGCCCACTTCAGCGCCGGAGATCGAGGCGTTAAGCTTGAACAGGATCCCGACGGCGGCCGCGGCCAGCAGGAAGCGAATCACACCGTCGTCGTTCGCTCCCGGAACGAACTTCACGTAGTAGTGCAGCACCGCCGGGACGATGCCGGCCGCGCCGTTGGTGGGGGCGGTGACGATGCGCCCGCCGGCGGCGTTTTCCTCGTTGACGGCGAGGGCGAAGAGGTTCACCCATTCCATGGCCCGGAGGGGGTCGGTGACGCCGGTATCAGCGGTCAGCGTGCGGAATAACGACGGCGCCCGGCGCCTGACGTTCAGCCCGCCGGGAAGGATCCCTTCCGCGGCGCAGCCGTTGTCCACGCATTCGCGCATGACCGCCCAGAGTCCCAGCAGCTTTTCGCGGAGTTCCGCTTCGCTGCGCCAGACGAGCTCGTTGGCGAGCATGACGTCGGAAATGGACATGCCTTCGCGGCTGCAGATCGCCAGGAGTTCGTCGGCGGTGGTGAAGGGGTAGGGGAGGACGGTGGCATCGGCCACCACGCGGTCGCCGGCATCGGCGTCACCGTCCACCACGAAGCCGCCGCCGATGGAGTAGAAGCTCCGTTCGCTGAGGACTTTGCCGGCGTGGTCCATGGCGCGGAACGTCATGCCGTTGGGGTGGGCGGGCAGGGACTTGCGGCGGTGCAGCACCACGTCCTCGTCCCAGTTGAAGTCCACGCGGTGGTCCCCGCAGATCCTGAGTTCGGCGTCGAGCGCCGCGGCGGCCACCTGGTCGTCGGCGGTGGAGGTGTCCACCGTTTCCGGGTCCAGGCCCTGCAAGCCCAGGACCACCGCCTTGTCGGAGCCGTGGCCCCGGCCGGTGGCACCCAGCGAGCCGAACAGCTCGGCCTGGACCCGGGTGGTGGAGCTCAGGAGCCCGCCGCCCTTAAGTCCGTCGGCGAACAGCTTCGCTGCCCGCACCGGGCCGACCGTGTGTGACGACGACGGCCCGATGCCGACGGAGAACAGGTCCAGGGCGCTCAGCGCCATCAAGGTACCTCGGGGGAAGCGAACTCCCTCATGGCGTCCAGGAGCCACCGGCCCAGGAAGTCCGCGAACGAAGCCCGGGGGAGGAGCCGGAAGCTCTCCTCGCCGGTCTTCTGCAGGACCACGGGGATGTTGCCGATTTCCGTGGACAGGGCGGTTCCCACGGTGAAGCTGCGCGGGTGCAGGTCCAGGGCACAGCCCTTTTCGAGGGTCGCACGGGCCCGCGGGCCCGACAGCTCGAACGTTGTGCGGTTCGCGGAGAGGTCCACCACCTGGCCCGGAGCATCGCCCAGCGCGGCCACGAGCGAGCCGATGAGGTCTCCGCCCAGGGAATCGTGGGCTTCTTCCGGTGCCACCACCAGGAACTCGGACGGTCCCAGCCAGAGGATGATAACGCGGTCCGTGCCGCCCACGTCGCCGTAGCGTGCCGGCAGGCTGCCGGCAACGGCGGCGATCCGTGCGCCTTCCTCGGAGCGGGGGTCCACGCGGACGCCCGCCATCGTCTGGAACGGGCCCTCTTTCAGGACCACAGTCCCTTGGATGGAGCCGGCCGCCAGGGCAGCGGCCAGGTGGGAGGCTGGGCTGCGGCGGATGTCCCGGAGTCCATTGATGCGGTTGATTGCTGCTGTGTTAGCCATCTTTGCGGGTCCCTTCGGGGTCAAAAAGTACGGTTTCTGCGATAACAACGTCAACCAGCTGGTCGCCGGCGGCGGCCACCAGGGTCTCGCCGATGCGGTTGCGGCCATTCTTGATCAGTGCCAGCGCGAAGGACCTGCCCAGCGCGGCGCTGTGGTAGCTCGAGGTCACGAAGCCCTGCATGGGCACCGGGCCGTAGGCGGGGTTCGTGGTGATCCCCTTTTCCACGAGCTGGGTGCCTTCGGGCAGCCGCAGCGTCCCGTCCACAGGCAGGACGCTGACCAGGTGCTTGCGGTCCCCGCGCTGGGCATCGGCCCGGGCGTAGGAGCGCTTGCCGATGAAGTCCTTGGCCTTGGACACCACCCATTCCATCCCCGCGTCCTGCGGGGTGACTGTGCCGTCCGTGTCCTGCCCGACGATCGGGTAGCCCTTCTCGGCGCGGAGGACGTGCATGGTTTCGGTGCCGTAGGGGGTGATGTTGAATTCGGCCCCTGCCGCGGCCACGGCTTCCCAAGTGTTCAGCCCGTACCAGGACGGCACGTTGATCTCGTAGGCCAGCTCGCCGGAGAAGGAAATCCGGCAGACCCGCGCCTGCACGCCGGAGGCGAGGGTGGTTTCGCGGAACGTCATGAACGGGAAGGCTTCCGCTTCCAGCCCGCCGCCCGCTGCCAGGTCCGGCGCCAGTTTGGCGAGCACCGCCCGGGATTTAGGCCCGACGACGGCAATGGTGGTCCACTGTTCGGTCACCGAGGTGCAGTGCACGTCCAGCTCAGGCCATTCGGTCTGCAGCCATTCCTCCAGCCAGTCCAGCACCTTCGCGGCACCGCCGGTGGTGGTGGTCATGAAGTACCGGTCATCGTCGAGGCGCAGGGTCACGCCGTCGTCGAAAATCATGCCGTCCGCCATGCACATCACGCCGTAGCGGGCGGAACCCGGGGCGAGCTTCTTGAAGGCGTTGGTGTAGATCCGGTTGAGGAACTCGCCGGCGTCCTTGCCACGGATTTCGATCTTGCCCAGGGTGGTGGCGTCCATAAAGCCCACGGATTCGCGGACAGCCGCGCACTCGCGGAGCACGGCAGCATCCATGTCCTCCCCGGCCTGCGGGTAGTACCAGGGCCGCTTCCACTGCCCGACGTCCTCGAACAGGGCACCTTGCGCGACGTGCCAGGGGTTGATGGACGTGACGCGGGCGGGGTCGAACAGCTCGCCGCGCTGGCGTCCGGCGAGGGCTGCGAACGCCACCGGGGTGAACGGTGCCCGGTAGGTGGTGGTGCCGATGTCGCCGATGCCCCGGGATGCTTCGCCGGCGGTGCGGAGAGCGGCGGCGATGACGCCGATCGCGTTGACGCCGGAGGTCTTGCCCTGGTCGTTGGCGGTGCTGATGGAGGTGTAGCGCTTGATGTGTTCCACGGACCGCATTCCGGCGCCGGTGGAGCGCAGGACGTCGGCCACGGACTGGTCGCGCTGGAAGTCCACAAAGTGGTGGTGCCAGTCATCCGGGGTGCCTGCCTGGCCGGGGACCAGCCAGAGCTGGCGGGTCGGGCCGGAGGCCTTCGGCCCGCCGAGGACGGCCGGTTTTGTGTCGGACTGGAAGCCCGCAGCAATGGCAGCTGCGGCGCCGGCGGAGATGCCCTCGGCCACGCAGTCCTCGAGTTCAAAGCTGCCGCGGCCGGAGCCAACGGACTGCTGGTTCGGCACCACGGTGCTCGGCACGAACGCCGCCAGGTCCTCGTCCCAGCGCAGCTTGCCCTGCCGCTGCGAGTGGAGGTGGACCAGCGGGCTCCAGCCGCCGGAGACTGCCAGCAGGTCGCAGGCGATCTCTTCGACGCCCGAGGTGAGCTCGCCGTCGTCGTTAATGCTGCGGACGGTGACGGCGTTTAGCCGGCCGGTGCCGTTCGCGGCGGTGTTGGCCACCGCGCTGCCGATCAGCACTCGGGTGCCGGCTTCGACGGCGGCAGCTGCCACTTCAGTGAGGGCGGGACGGGCGTCGACGACGGCCGCCACCTTGACGCCGGCGGCGCGCAGGTCCGCGGCGAGGGCGTAGGCGCTGTCGTTGGTGGTGCTGATGACCACGCGCTGCCCGGCGGCCACGGCGTAGCGGTTGAGGTAGCTGCGGACAGCCGAGGCGAGCATGATGCCGGGGCGGTCGTTGTTCTCGAAGACCAGGGGCCGTTCGTGGGCGCCGGGAGCCAACACCACCTGATTAGCACGCACGTGCCAAATCCGCTGCCGGGAGACGCCGGGGGCGGCCGGGCTGGACAGGTGGTCGGTGCGGTTCTGGACCGCGATGACGTAGTTGGCATCGTAGGCGCCGAAGGCCGTGGTGCGGTTCAGGACTGTGCTTTCGGCTCCGGAAATGAGTTCGGCTTCCACATCAGCCACCCATTCCAGGGCGGGCTTGCCTTCGATGGTCTCGGCCCGTCCGGGCGCAGTGGATCCGGACAGGAGCGATCCGCCCAGTTCGGGCTGGTCGTCCATAAGCATCACGCGGGCACCGGTGCGGACCGCTTCACGGGCCGCGGCGAGGCCGGCGGGGCCGCCGCCGATCACCAGGACGTCGGTGTGCACGTACTTCTTGTCGTATTCGGCGCGGTCTTCCTCAGGGTCCAGACGGCCCAGGCCGTTGAGCATGCCTGCTGTGAGGCCGTCCACCAGCGTGACGGTGGTGGCGGGGAGCATGGACTCTGCCACGTGGCCGGGGAAGCGGGGTTCGATCCTGACCAGCGCGTTGGCTTCCTCCACCCCGGCGGACATGATGCCGCGGGGCCGGTCCTCGTAGAGCGAGTTTCCGGCGGCGATCCGGCCGTTGGCGAGCAGCGCGGAGGCGAGTGTGTCACCGGGGTGTCCGGTGAATTCCTCGCCGTCCACGGTGAAGCGCCAGGAGATGGTGCGGTCGATGCGTCCGCCGGCGGCGAGGCGGGCGTTCTGGGAAGTCACTTGGATGCTCCTTCCGGGGCGGTGGTGCTGGAGGCGGTGATGCTGGTTGAAGAGGTGCTGGGCGCGGCGTTTCCGGTGGTGGTGCTGTCAGCGGCGGTGCTGGCAGTGCCGGCGTCGGTGGCGTTCGTTTTGGCGGTTGCGGGCCGGGGAGTGCCCATCGGGTAGACGGCCTGGATGTCGTAGGTGACGGTGTCGCGGAGCATGTTGAACCACTGGCGGCAGCCGGTGCTGTGCAGCCAGCGCTCGGCGAAGGCGCCCTTGGTGTTGTCCCGGTAGAACAGGTACTCGGCCCATTCGCGGTCGTTCAGCCCGGCGGGGTTTTCCGGGTAGGCCACGTGGGCCTGGCCGCCGTAGTGGAACTCGGTCTCGTCGCGGGAGCCGCAGTTGGGGCATGGGATAAGCAGCATGTGCGTCTTCTTTCTAGGGGACGGCGGCTAGTGGGCGACGGCGGCAGCGCCGTGTTCGTCGATCAGGGCGCCGGTTTCGAAGCGTTCCAGCGCAAACGGCTTGTTCAGCTTGTGCGGGGTTCCGGTGGCGATGGTGTGCGCGAATGTGAGCCCGGCGGCCGGGGTGCCCTTGAAGCCGCCGGTGCCCCAGCCGCAGTTCACGAACATGTTCTCCACCGGCGTGGTGCCAACGATGGGGGAGGCGTCCAGGGTGGTGTCCACGATGCCGCCCCACGTCCGGAGCACGTGCGCCCGGGCAAAGATGGGGAAGAGTTCGACGGCGGCAGCCATCTGGTGCTCGATCACATGGAAGGAGCCGCGCTGGCCGTAGCCGTTGTAGGAGTCCACGCCGGCTCCCATGACGAGTTCGCCCTTGTGGGCCTGGGAGACGTAGACGTGCACGTGGTTGGACATGACCACGGTGGGGTGGACGGGTTCGTGCAGTTCGGAGACGAGTGCCTGGAGCGGGTGGGACTGGATGGGAAGCCGGAAGCCGGCCATTTCCGCCAGGACCGAGCTGTGCCCGGCGGCGCAGAGGCCCACTTTTTCGGTGTTGATGGTGCCCTGGTTGGTTTTTACGCCCACCACGCGGTTGCCGTCCTTGACGAAGCCGGTGACTTCGCAGTTCTGGATGATGTCCACGCCGAGCTCGTCGCACTTGCGGGCGAAGGCCCAGGCCACGTGGTCGTGCTTGGCGATGCCCGCACGCGGCTGGTACGTGGCTCCCATGACGGGGTAGCGGATGTTGTCGTTGATGTTCAGGATGGGGCAGAGTTCCTTGACCTGCTTCGGATCCAGCCATTCAGCGTCCACGCCGTTGAGCTTGTTCGCACCGACACGTCGGATGCTTTCGCGGACGTCACCCAGGGTGTGGGCGAGGTTCATCACGCCGCGCTGGCTGAACAGGAAGTCGTATTCGAGCTCCTCCGGCAGGATTTCCCAGAGCTTGAGGGCGTGCTCGTAGATGGCCGCGCTCTCGTCCCAGAGGTAGTTGGAACGGATGATGGTGGTGTTCCGGGCCATGTTGCCGCCGGCCAGCCAGCCCTTTTCCAGGACGGCGATGTTGGTCATCCCGTGGTTCTTGGCCAGGAAGTAGGCGGTAGCCAGGCCGTGCCCGCCGCCGCCCACAATCACGGCGTCGTAGGAGGACTTGGGCTCCGGGTTCCGCCAGAGGAAATCCGGGTGTTCCGGGAGCTGTTGGTTGCTCACTGGGCTGCTCCAATCAGGTCTGTATCGAGTTCGGTGAAGGCGGCGATCTCGGCGCCGCTGCCGTCCTGGGAAAGATGCTCGTAAAGCGGGAACTGGCCGGCCAGGGCGGTGACCCGGGCTCGGAGTACGACGGCGGCGTCGTCGCTGAGGCGCGCACCGCCGGAGGTGCCGTCCCCGGCGTCGTTGTTGGCAGTGCCAGTGACGGCGGCGATGAGCGCCGTCGCGATGATGTCCGCAACTTCGGCGAACTCCACGGCGCCGAACCCCCGGGTGGCGAGGGCCGGCGTGCCGATGCGGAGTCCCGAGGACACCATCGGCGGGCGGGGATCGAACGGTACAGCGTTGCGGTTCACCGTAATGCCGATCCGGTGCAGCGCGTCTTCGGCCTGCTGGCCGTCCAGTTCCGAGTGGCGGAGGTCCACCAGGACCAGGTGCACGTCGGTGCCGCCGTTGACCACCGAGATGCCGGCCGCGGCGACGTCGTCGCGGAGGAGCCGTTCGGCCAGCAGCTTGGATCCTTGCAGGACGCGTTCCTGGCGTTCCTTGAATTCAGGGGTGCCGGCGAGCTTGAAAGCCACGGCCTTGGCGGCGATGACGTGCTCCAGCGGGCCGCCCTGTTGGCCGGGGAACACGGCGCTGTTGATCTTGCGGGCGTACTTTTCCTTGGCGAGGATGACTCCGCCGCGCGGGCCGCCGAGGGTCTTGTGTGTGGTGGTGGTGACCACGTCGGCGTAGGGGACAGGGTTGGGATGCAGCCCTGCGGCGACGAGGCCGGCGAAGTGCGCCATGTCCACCATGAGGTAGGCGTCCACGAGGTCGGCGATCCGGCGGAACTCGGCGAAGTCGAGCTGGCGGGAGTAGGCGGACCAGCCGGCGACGATCAGCTTCGGGCGGTGTTCCAGGGCCAGCGCCTCGACCTCGGCCATATCGATCCGGAGGTCCGATTCACGCACGTGGTAGGGGACCACGTTGTAGAGCAAGCCGGAGAAATTGATCTTCATGCCGTGGGTGAGGTGGCCGCCGTGGGCCAGGCTCAGGCCCATGATGGTGTCGCCCGGGTTCAGCAGGGCGAACATGGCGGCGGCATTGGCCTGGGCGCCGGAGTGCGGCTGGACGTTGGCGAATTCGGCGCCGAACAGGGCCTTGACGCGGTCGATGGCGAGCTGCTCGATGACGTCCACGTGCTCGCAGCCCCCGTAGTAGCGCTTGCCCGGGTAGCCCTCGGCGTACTTGTTCGTCAGGACGGAGCCCTGCGCCTCCATAACGGCGGACGGGGCGAAATTCTCCGAGGCGATCATTTCCAGTGTTGACTGCTGGCGGACCAGCTCATTGTTAATGGCCTGCTGGACCTCGGGATCGACTGCGGAAAGTCGCTCGTTCAACTGCTCAACCACGGATGCTCCTTTGAAATACCACTGTTGTTATGACTGATATATCAGTGTGAGGTCAATGGTATGATTGGGATCACAGCAGAGTCAATAGCTGGAACCAAAGTGGCATGGAGCTTCCGCTTGTAAGTCGGAGCCTGAAAAGTGAAGAACGGAGTGGCGCCTTGAATGCACTTCTTGCCTTGCCCCCCGCGGAGGGCGAAGCGCCATCGCAGGCAGAGGCCGCCTACCGGCAGCTGCGCGACAAGCTGATCATGCTGGAGATCCGGCCGGGTGAGCCCATCAACGACGGGCAGCTGGCGGCCGAGCTCGGTTTCGGCCGCACTCCCGTGCGCGAGGCGATCAAGCGGCTTGAGGTTGACCATCTGGTGGTTTCCTATCCGCGCCGCGGGACCTTTGCCACCAATGTGGACTTCACGGAGCTCGCCGACGTCTCGGAGATCCGGGAGCTGCTGGAGCCGTTGGCCGCGCGGCGGGCGGCCAAAAGGGCAAGCGAGTCCATGCGCCGTGAACTGCTGCAGGTGGCCGATGCCATCGCGGAGCTGGATCCCAGCCCGGGGGAGTCCCGGGACCTGATGCGCTACGACCTGACCGTGCACCGGCTGATCTATAAGGCGGCCGCCAACCCGCACCTGGAAGACACGCTGATCCGCTACGACAACCTGGCCACGCGCATCTGGTGCCTGGTCCTGGACAAGGTTCCCTCGGTGAGTGGCCACATCACCGAGCACGTGGAGCTGCTCAAGGCGGTGGCTGCGGGGGACGCCGACAAGGCCGGCGAACTGGCCCTGCACCACGTCACCAGCTTTGAGGAAACCATCCGCAAGGTGCTCTAAGCCGAACCGGAACGCTCTCTCACTTTCTGCACACAAGACCGAATCCCTCTCTCACCGGTTGAGAGAGCGTTCCCTAAATTCCTGCGTTAAGTGAGAGAGCGTTCTGGAGGGCTAGATGATGGCGGCGCGCAGCTCCTTCGCTGCCAGGGCGGGGTCGTCGGCGCTGTAGATGGACCCGCCGACGACGGCTACATCCGCCCCGGCGCGCTGCACGGCTTCGATAGTGGAGATGTTCACTCCGCCGGCCACGGAGAACGGCACGCGCGCTTCCTCCCCGGCGCGGAGGAGCACGTCCAGGTTGTAGCCCGGCTTGGCCTGCTCGTCCAGTCCGGCGTGGAACTCGATGAACTTGGCTCCGAGGGCGCGGGCTTCCCTGGCGCGGGTCACCTTGTCCGCCACGCCGATCAGGTCCACAACGATGCCCTTGTTGTGGGCCTTCGCTGCCTTGACCGCGCCGGCGATGGTGGAATCGTCGGCGCCGCCGAGGACTGACACCAGGTCTGCACCCGCGCTGAACGCGATGTCAGCCTCGAGTTCGCCGGCGTCCATGGTCTTAAGGTCGGCGAAGACGATCTTGTCCGGGTGGGCGGTCTTGACGGCGGTAACGGCGGACAGTCCGGCGTTCTTCACCAGCGGCGTTCCGAGCTCAATGATGTCAACGTATTCGGCAACCTTGCCGGCGAGGTCGAGGGCGGCTTCGACGGTCAGGACGTCCATGGCTACTTGCAGTTTCATGTGGGTTCTTCTTTCGGGTGGGGACGGATTTCGGTGGAGAAAGGTGGGCCGGTGCGGGCTATTCGAGGTTCGCGTGGCGCTGCCAGAGGTCTTCCGGTGACGCAGCATCCTCGTCCCAGAGGCTTTGGAACACCGCCTCGGTGGTGGTGAACAGCACCTGCTCAAAGAGGCTGCCCGAATATTGCCGGGACACCGCCGAGCCGTGGTCAGTCTTTTGGGCGGCGGGGATAAGTACGACGGCGATAGCAACGGCCGCGAGCGGGGAACCGGAGCTTGTGGTGTAGGCAGCCACCCGGGCACCTCGCGCGGCCGCGGTTTCCGCCGCCGTGACAACGCTTGCGGTGCTTCCGGAGCCGGAAGCTGCCAGCAGCAGGTCGCCGGTGCGGATGGCGGGCGCCGTGGTCTCACCGACGACGTGCACCGTCAGGCCGAGATGCATGAGCCGCATGGCCGCCATCTTCAGGACAAGGCCGCTGCGTCCGGCGCCGGTCACGAAGATCCTGTCGGCCAGCCTCAGCTCGGTGACGAGGGCTGCGACCTGCGCCGGGTCAACGCGCCCTGACACTGCACTGATCTCGCCCAGGACCAGAGCCCGGTTCCGGTCAAAAGCCTTGGACGTTCCGGTCAGGCCGGCTGGACTGGTTTCTGCGGTGACACTCATTGGCGGCAGCCTCCTTCGTTTGCGACTCCTCCATCCTGTCCCGTCCGTTGAGTTGGGCCAACGCCATCATCGGACAGTCCTGCCCACCCAAACGGGTAGGCGGCGTCCAGCGCACCCGTAAACTGGGCAGGTGGATACGTCTTATGGAGTCCTGCTCGAAGCCATCACCGCGCTGTCCGCCGCCCCGCTGGCCACCATCGCGCAGCGGCTGCGGGAGGCCACCCTTCCCTATCTCGGTAGCAGCGCCCTAGTCATCTTCACCGAGGACTGCACTGGACGGCCCCAGAAGAAGGCCGGCGACGAAGCCATCATCAGCAGGGTTTCCATCGCCGAACTGGACCACATCCGGGCGCTACTGGTCCGAGAATGCCCGAACGGCGAGTCCTGGAGCGGAGAGGCGCTGATCGGCGGGGAGGTGCGTCCTGTCCTTGCCCTGTCCTCACCCAGCAACGCGCTGCTCGTCCTCGCCGATCCGCAGCCCGTACCGGACCCCGCCGGCCAGGAGGCAGAGCGGCTCGTCCGCTATCTCTGGACCCTGGCCGCCGAGCGGATCCGTGAAAAGGTGGCCGATGCGCCGCCGTCGTACCTGATTGAATCCCGCGCGGCGTCGGCCGAACGCTTAAGGGTGACCGCCGAACTGGTGGACCGCCACTCCACCACTTTGGAAACCGTGCTTGCCGCGCTGAGATCGCCTGCGCTGAGTGACGACTTGGCGCGGAAGTCCGCCACCGACGTCGCCGCGCGGGCACTCGTAGCGCTACGCACGCTCAGCGACCGCACCACGGAACTCGTGGAGGAACCCGTCGCCACCGCGTTCCAGCGTCTCCGCGAGGACCTCAAGCCACTGGTGAACTTCAGCGGCATCGACGTCCAGTTCATCGAGCCTCCCGTCAACGGCCGCGCCCTGCCCGGCGAAGTGGCCCATGCTGCCAGGGCGATCGTCCGCGGGCTGGTCCTGGCCATGATGGACCAGGCCGGAGTCCGCCGGATCCGCACGCAGTGGGATTGCGACGGCGAGAACCTCCTGGTCAACGTCCGCGACGACGGTCCCGGCGAACTGTCCGCGGCGACGCCTTCCATGGCCCGCCTAACCCGGCGCGTCGAAGCCCTGGACGGCACCATGTCGGTGGACGTGATGCCCGGCTGGGGCGCCGACGTCGCCGTGTCCATCCCGCTCGACCCGCCGGCGAGGCAGCTGGCCGACGTCTCCGACTGGAAGCTCGGGAACCGCGAACTGGAGGTCCTTCAGCTGCTGGCATCAGGCCAGCGGAACCGTGCCATCGCCGCGAAACTGCACATCAGCGAAAACACGGTGAAGTTCCACCTCCGCAACATATACCGGAAGGTGGGCGCCTCGTCCCGCACCGAAGCCATCGCGATGGCCCACAGCAACGGCCTGCGCTGATTTCGCCAAGCCGCAAACTACTTGAGAGTATGGACCATGGCATCCAACAATGACCGAGATCCCGACGCCGATGCGGACTCAGGCCAGCACGGCGGCGTCCAGTCCGTGGACCGGGCCCTAGCGGTCCTGGAGATCCTGGCCCGCGACGGCCACGCCGGCGTGAGCGACATCGCCGAAGAGATGGGCATCCACAAATCCACTGTCTCCCGGCTGCTGGGTTCGTTGGTAAGCCGGGAAATGGTCCACCAGAACAGCGAGCGGGGAAAGTACCAGCTGGGCTTCGGCATACTCCGGCTGGCAAGCTCCATCCCCGGCCGGCTCAGCCTGGTCCGCGAAGCCCGGCCAGTGCTGGAAGGCCTGGCGGACGAATTCAAGGAGACGGTGAACCTCGCGGTCCTGCGCTCCAACTACGCCGTCAACGTGGACCAGGCCATGGGGCCGTCAACGCTGGCAACGTATGACTGGGTGGGCAGCCTGACACCGCTGCACGCGACGTCGAGCGGCAAAGTCCTGCTGGCGGCGCTGCCCGCGGACGAGCGGGACCGCGTCCTGAAGGAGACCGGGCTGCCGGCCCGGACTCCGCGGACCATCACCAACCGGAAAGAGCTCGAAACCCAGCTGCTCGACGTCGCCCGTGACGGCTATGGCGTGGTGCGGGAGGAATTCGAAATCGGGCTCAACTCGATGTCAGTGCCCGTGTTGAACCATATGGGGGCGGTCATCGGTGCAGTCAGCATCTCCGGGCCGGCCTTCCGCTTTGATCCGGAAACGGCGCCCGGACTCATCGAGGCACTGAAGCAGGCGGGGCTGCAGATCAGCGCCAAGATGGGCTACACCGGGACCCGGTGATCTAGCCTCTAGATGATTAATTCCTTTTGGGTTCAGTGGTCGTAGGCGATCAGGGAGCGCTTGCGGGGTGCGTCGATCAGCCAGTTGTGCCAGATTCCGGCCGCGAGG
>NZ_JAMXBG010000016.1:0-107141 GCF_023913835.1 Pseudarthrobacter raffinosi
AACCGTGGATTCCGACGCGGAAATACACCTATGTCGAGATCACGCCGACACGCATTAGTGGTCGCCATTTTGAACTGGGAGACGAACCTGAGCGGTACTGAGCGCTGCGGCCCGTCGATGCCTCGGCCGAGCTTCGGTCCCGTGCCCGCCGCCGCCTCAACGTTGTCTGGGCCCGCCGGACAGCCGGCTGCATGGCAGACGCCTAGAATGCCATCTGGGCTGGATCCGACGCTCGACGGCGGCTGGTCGGCCGTGCTGACAATGACGGCGCAAGTGATCGTTGCCTTCCTCGTGATCCCGCTCCTCGTGCATTTAGTGGGCAACGAGTGCCGCTTCGCTGGCAGTGGGGCGGGCTCTCGCTGTTGGACATTGTCGACTTCCTGATCGAACGGATCGAGGAGGACGAGGCGGCTCCCCGGAAGCTGCTGGAGGACATTCCAGGAATACCCGATCGCCCTGACGTACCCCGACCCCGACCATCGGGATTTCCAGGCCGGCCGGCGCCCGGCTTGCCGGTTGACCGCCAAAGGAGGCCGCGCCATGCCCACCGTCTCGGTTATCATCCCCACCCGCAATGACGCTCCAAAGCTGAAAACGTGCCTCGCCCTGCTGTCCCAACAGAGCAGGCCTGCCGATGAAATCATCGTGGTGGACAACGCAAGCAGCGATGACACATCTGCCATCTGCGCCACGGCCGGCGTGAGGCGCATACCTGTGGACCTGCCAGGCATTCCGGCAACGGCTGCTGCAGGTTTTGATGCCGCAGCGGGGGAGATCATCGCCAGGCTGGACACCGACTCCAGGCCGCCCCAAGACTGGCTTGAGCACGTGGAGCGGATCCTTCAGGCATCCGGGCCGCTCACGGCTGTCACTGGACCCGCTGATTTTTACGGCGGGAACCTCTTGGTCCGCTGGACGGGCCGGTACCTGTTCCTGGGAGGCTATTTCACTGTCGTTGGCTTCCTGATGGGCCATCCGCCGGTGTTTGGTTCCAACTTTGCGCTGCGGCGGGGTGTCTGGGCGGCAATCCGCACCATCGTGGTCCGGGACAACGCCGATGTCCATGATGACTTCGATATTTCCTACCGCCTGCGACCGGACATGACGGTTATCTACGACCCCACCTTGCGGGTCGGGGTTTCCGCGCGGCCCTTCGCCAGCTGGTCATCGTTTCGACGCCGCGTTGCAATGTCCCTGGTGACGTTCCGCGTCGAGTTCGCGCATGAACCGCCCCTCCGGCGCCGCTTGGACCGCTTCCGGTGGGGGTACTGGCAACGGCACCAAAACGGTCCCCACCGGGACGAAAGCCCGGTTGAAGACAGGTAGAGCACGACGCTGGTCAGTCGGCTTAGGGGCAGTTCACTTTGCAGAGTCGGCAGGGCGGCCATGCGCCGGCTGGTTCCGGCGCCGAACGGCGCCTGGCCATGGATCGGGCCCGAACAGAGACCGCGACCCAATCGCTTTCATTTCTGTCCGGCACTCTGCGGGCTCGGTAACGTGTCAACACCCCTGCCGACGGCTGCGGGAATACGGTCCCGGCCCGACTCCTGCAGCGCAGCGGCCTCACGGCTTGCCTGTTCCAACAACCGTGTGTCCTGGTCGCAGGCTTCCTGCTCAACCCGGGCTGCGGACCTCGCGCGCTCCACACGTGCGTCGTGCCGGCCTGAGGCAGGATCGCAGCCGCCTGCGAAAGCGCGTCCATGGTGGTCATCGGATCACACACTCGGAACTGGGCAGACGGAGGACCCATGACGGACCGCGCGCTGCAGGTGGTCATGGTATCGGATAGCCCGGTGGCCGTCATTCCGCAAGGCCAGGGCCCGGAGGGTCGGGGAGTTGTGGTCGGCGTGGACGGCTCTGAGGAATCACTCCAGGCTGTTGCACTGGCAGCGGCAGAAGCGGACCGCGAGGGGGACGAGCTCACCGCGGTGCTGGCTTTCCGGCGCCCCGCCTGGTGGATTCAGCGTGGGATGCCTGGCAGAGGCCTGGCCCAGGCGATTCAAGAAGAGGACAAGATCGTCCTGGCTGAATCAGTCGCGGGCCTCACGGACAAGTATCCGGACCTCGTAGTACATCAGCGGCTCGAAAATGACGAGGATCCCGCGAAGGCGCTAGTGGATGCGGCAGCCAGCGCACGGTTGCTGGTCCTAGGCAGCCGTGGACGCGGCGGGTTCAGCAGGCTCTTGCTGGGTTCCACCGCTCATGCGGTCCTGCAGCGGGTACCCTGCCCCACCGTTGTTACCCGCGTTCACAAGGTTAAGCACGAGGAATAACCGCTACCGGTGCGGAGGGAACCCTCCTAGGGATTGCCTTTTCGCTCTTTGCGGTCCCGGGCCGTCCATCCTCGCGGCTTTGCGCAGGGCAGTTCTTGCGCGGCGCCGGCTCAGGGCTGCGGCATGCGGCCGAGTGTCCGGCACACGGCCAGAGTGAACCACAGTTGTAAGTCGTGGTAACGGGTCCCGCAACAGATGTCCCGTGAACAATCCATTAGGCTCCTGGTGGTCGATCAACCAGGTCTGAGCCTGGCTGATCTTGTCTCCGCGTAGATACCCCCAGAGGGCGTTGCCGAGGAGACCCACACCCGAGCTGTCCGGTGTGGCATTCTGCCAACTATTCCCGCCGTCGGTGGAGGAGGAGGCGCGTGAAAATGGTGGACGGCTGGGATCGTTTTCCTGCCCCACGAGAAGCACGGCTGCTGGGCCCGCGGCCATGTTCAGGGGATGGAAGGTGCAGTGCGGACGGGGCAGCCCGGCAGCTGTCCCGTCCCGGGCGGTCCAAGCTGATCCGTCGCTGCTCTGATAGAGCGTAATGGCCGTGCCGCCGGATTCGCGGTCGGGTGTTGTGGCGAGGAGCCAGCCCTGGGCCATGCCCACGGCTGCGTTCAGGCTGGTGGCGGAGGTTTCAAGAATTGGTTCCGGCTGAAGGCTAAAGTCCGTGCCGTTACTGCTGGTGAAGGCGAAGACCTCTCCATTGCGGTGCCCGAGCAGGAGCCATTGGCCCTGGCGGGCGGTGGGCTTGTTGGCCAGCGCCATGCCGGGATCTGTCTGGCCATCAAACAAGACTGGTTGCCAGGAGGCGCCGTTGTCTGGGGAGTAGGCAGCGCGGTGGCCGTCGAAGTTGACGTGGTGATGTCCAGGACGGCGAGGACTTCTTGCCCCCGGCTAGCCATTGCTGTCAGTGAATTCCTGGTGCGGTCTTCGCTGGCCAGTGCGGTGTCGATGCCCCCGGTGTGGAACGACAGGCGGGTCCGGTCCAGCCAGCTGCCGTCGGTGCAGGCGGTGCAAAACAGTGTCAGCGCTGCCACAACGGCAGCCAGTCTCATTCGTAAGTTCATATCTTCCCCGGCAGCTGATCCGGGCCGCGGCAGCGGCCCCTTGCTGGGGAGTCTAGGCAGGAAGGGGTGGCCGGCGCTTGTCACCGCCGGCCGGTTGTGGATAACTATTAATGCTTTAAGATTCAATAAAAAAAGGTAGCATGGTTCCGTGACACAAACACTTGGCCTGTCTCCGGTTCTCTTTCTCAGCCACGGTGCTCCGCCGCTTGCCGACGACGCTACCTGGACACGGCAGCTTCACGACTGGTCCGGCACCTTTAACAAGCCCAAGGACATCCTGATGGTGTCAGCGCACGGGAACACGCCCCCGTTACGCTGAGCGCCACCCAGCGGGATCCAGGCCTTGTTTATGACTTTGGCGGCTTCGCGCAGAAGTACTACGACGTCACGTACGACGCACCGCAGGCTCCGGGGCTCGCCACGGAGGTGGAACGGCTGGTGGCCGGGCATGGCCATCATGTCGAACGCGATGAGAGCCGTGGGCTGGACCACGGAGCCTACGTGCCTCTCAAGGAGATGTTCCCCGAAGCAGATGTTCCGGTGGTCCAGATGTCCATACCCACCCTCGATCCGCAGGGTCTGTTTAACCTCGGCATGTCGCTGGCACCGCTGCGCGAACGCGGCACCCTCATTGTCGGTTCCGGGTTCACCACTCACAATCTCCGCTGGTTCAGCCCGTCCGGAGGGCCAGACGTTGCGCCGCCGGCAGCCTCGAGCGAGTTTGACCACTGGGCCGAAGAGGCCATGGCGCGCGGCGACGTCGACGCCATCCTCGATTTCCTGAACAAGGCCCCAGCCGCCCGGCAGGCTCACCCGCGCAGCGAGCACTGGGCGCCGCTCTATGTTGGGCTCGGCGCAGCCTATGGCTCCGGTGAACTGCACGCGAAGACTGCAATCGACGGGTTCTGGTACGGGTTGTCGAAACGCTCCTGGACCCTGACCTAGGAAGCAGGCCCGTTTCAATCCGGCGCGTCCGCTACCTCGATCCGCGCGGCACAGACATCCGCTGCTGCCTTCCGCATCACCGCGCCGTTGGGATCGGGCACATCCAGGAAATCCAGCCGGGGGACTGAGGCGTAGCGCCTCAGCGCCGGTTGGTCCATGACCAGCCCGGCCAGGGTCCGGTCCCCACCGGGAGCAAGATACTCGATCTGCTGGCCGCCGAAGACCGTTGCTGCGTGTGCTGCCACTTTCTCCACCAGCTCGTCAGCCTGGTTGGCCCGGCGGCGTGCAAACCGCTGCTGGGACTGGCCACCAGCCGCCGTCCGGGACTGCACGTAGCGGGAGCCTGTCTTGGACGCAAGCAGGATGCCTTCCCTGGCCACGGCCACCGCATAGCCGCCGCGCCGCACGAGCACCAGGCCGGCCGTCCGGGGCTGGGCGGCGACGGAGGCCAGGCGCTCCAGCGGATCGGCGCCCCGTCCCGGCCTTCCGTCAGGTGGCCAGGGCGCCTGGATCAACGCAGTGGTGCCGTCGGCCGCCACCAGCCGCACACCGTCGTCGTCATCGCTGATCCGGAAGCCGCCGTGCGCGGCACCGAAACGTGCCGCCCATCCGGCCAGGCGTCCGCCGGACACAAACGCGGTCCTGACGGACCCCGGCCGGCCGGCGCCGCCGGGGGTACTGCGTGCGCTCATGGCGGGATCCCTTGCATGGAGGGCGGAAGTGGGGCAGTGAACTAATGAGTAGCCTATCTATGTGGATGATCTCTTCGCCCAAGGGCATGGCAATGACGACGACGACACTGACGAACCGTCGTCGTCCGGCCGTACCGCCGCGCCCCGCAGTCCCTTGGCCGTGCGGATGCGGCCACGCACCCTGGATGACGTGGTGGGCCAGCAGCACCTGCTGGGGCAGGGATCGCCGTTACGGCAGCTGGCGGCCGGCACCGACGCCCTGGGTCCCGCGGGGCCCAGCTCGCTGATCCTCTGGGGACCGCCCGGGACCGGAAAAACCACGCTGGCGCACGTGATCGCCAAGGGCAAGGGGCGGAAGTTCGTGGAGCTGTCCGCCATCACCGCAGGCGTCAAGGACGTCCGGCGGGTTATGGACGAAGCCCTGACAGCGCGGGACCTGTACAAGACCACCACTGTGCTTTTCCTCGACGAGATCCACCGCTTCAACAAGGCCCAGCAGGATGCCCTGCTGCCCGGCGTCGAAAACCGCTGGGTGGTGCTCGTAGCAGCAACCACGGAAAACCCGTCCTTTTCGGTGGTCTCGCCACTGCTGTCCCGCTCCCTCCTGCTCACCCTGAAACCGCTGACGGAGGCGGACATTGAAGGGCTCCTGCAGCGCGCCGTGGCGGACGAACGCGGCCTGAACGGAAAAGTGGAGCTCACCGCCGAGGCCGTGGCGCACCTCGTCCGGCTCGCGGGCGGCGACGCCCGGCGCGCCCTGACGGCCCTCGAAGCAGCAGCGGGCGTGGCCTTCGGCGATGCGGACGACGCCGCTGCCGACTCGCTGGTCACCGTGGAACTCAAGCACACCGAACGCGCGCTGGATGTGGCTGCCGTGCGCTACGACCGCGCCGGGGACCAGCATTACGATGTCGCCAGCGCATTCATCAAATCGGTCCGCGGCTCCGACGTGGACGCCGCACTGCACTACCTTGCCAGGATGCTGGAGGCAGGGGAGGACCCGAGGTTCATTGCCCGGCGCATCGTGATTTCCGCGGCGGAAGACGTGGGAATGGCGGACCCCACAGCGCTGCAGACGGCGGTCGCCGCCGCCCAGGCAGTCCAGCTGATCGGCATGCCCGAGGGGCGGATCGTCCTGGCCGAAGCCGTGGTGCATCTGGCCACCGCGCCGAAATCCAATGCCGCGTACATGGGAATCAACAAGGCCGTCGCGGATGTCCGTGCCGGCCTGGGCAACGGGATCCCGGCGCACCTGCGTGATGCGCACTACCCCGGCTCCAAGCAGCTGGGCCACGGGCTCGGCTACAAGTACGCCCACGATGCCCCCCATTCCGTGGCCAGCCAGCAGTACCCGCCGGATGATCTGGTGGGTCGGGACTACTACGAGCCCACCGCCAACGGTGCGGAACGGGACATCGTCGTCCGCCTCGAACGCCTGCGCAAGATCATCCGCGGCAACTGACCGGCGTCGTCGGTGGAGTGGCCCCGGCAATGATGCCACCGGAGTGACGTGGGGGAGCGGCGGCCGGAGCGGCCGGCGGAGTGTGGGAATGCAGCCGAATCCTGCTAAGATTGTTCGTTGTCTGGCAAGGCGCGGACGCAATCTCCCCATCCTTAAGTATTTCTGCTGTTTCGTGGGGTAGCCCTGTGCCCAGTAGCAAAAGGCAGCGGTTGGCCGATGCTCTCCATTATGGAGGCCAGTAACACTGACACACCGCAGATATTGGAAGGACACAAGTGGCTAACAACACTCGTGCTCGCCGTACAGCACGCCTCTCGCGTGCACTCGGCATTGCTCTGACCCCCAAGGCCGCCAAGTACATGGAGCGCCGCCCGTACGGCCCCGGTGAGCATGGCCGTGCCCGCAAGAAGCAGGACTCCGACTACGCCGTCCGTCTGCGCGAAAAGCAGCGTCTGCGCGCCCAGTACGGCATCCGCGAAGCCCAGATGACCCGCGCCTTCGAAGAAGCCCGCCGCACCAAGGGCCTGACCGGTGAAAACCTGATCGAACTGCTCGAAATGCGTCTCGACGCCCTCGTGCTGCGTGCCGGCTTCGCCCGCACCATCGCCCAGGCCCGCCAGCTCGTTGTGCACCGCCACATCATGGTTGACGGCATCCGCGTTGACCGCCCGTCCTTCCGCGTCAGCGAAGGCCAGCTTGTCCACGTCCACACCCGCAGCGAAACCATGGTTCCGCTCCAGGTTGCAGCAGCAGGCGCACACCGTGACGTCCTGCCCCAGGTTCCGGCCTACCTGGACGTCAAGCTTGACGCCCTGCAGGCCCGCCTGGTCCGTCGCCCGAAGCGCTCCGAGGTTCCCGTAACCTGCGAAGAGCAGCTCGTCGTCGAATTCTACGCACGCTAAATCCCAGCAGCGTATCCAAAGAAGCCCGTGGCAAGCGCCACGGGCTTCTTTGTATGTAAGGTACTTGGGGGACATCTGCGGAACGCATCAAGGCAGCGTGCGCGGACGTAAAAGATCCACGTCAGTTTCAAGGAGATGAACGTCTATGTCTGGTGGCGATATTGCCGGCCTGATCGCAGCCGGGGTGTTCGCGCTCCTGGTGCTGCTGCTCGCCGTGCCCATCCTGAAGCTCGGCAGTGTGCTGGAGGAAGTTCGGACCTCCATCCGCTCCCTCAGCGACGGCGCCACGCCGCTGATGGACGAAGTCACCGCGACCGTCTACACCACCAACCAGCAGCTGAAGAAAGTGGATGGCATCGCCTCCAACGTTTCGGATGCGTCGGCAAACCTTTCCGCACTGTCCTCACTCGTTGCAGCGACAGTCGGTTCACCGCTGATCAAGGTGGCAGCCTTCAGCTACGGCGTGCGTTCCGCCCTCGCCAACCGCAAGAAGCCCGCACCCGGCCGCCGCAGCCGCTAAGCCACCGGAGAACTGAAATGAAACGATTTGTCTGGATGGGAATCGGCGTGGCCATCGGAGTCATTGCGTTCCGCAAGATCAGCGAAGCCCAGTCCAACCTGGGGCCGGAAGGCCTGAACCGCGCGGTGGGCCGGCTGGCTGACGGCGTGTACGACTTCGCCGATGCCGTGCGTGCCGGAATGAGTGAGCGCGAGACGGACCTTCGGGCCGCTCTCGGGATCGACTCCCAGGATGCAGCCCGCCGCTGAACGCGCGGGAAAAACGCGCGAGAATTAAACCAGCAGCCGCCGCTTGCCGGCACTGCCGTCTGAATCAATAAGTCATGCGTGGCACAACGCGTGAACCGAGAAGGGTATGTAATCAGCTCATGAAGTCGCAGGAGATCACAAAGCGCTGGGTGGACTTTTTTGTCAGCAAAGGACACACCGCGGTTCCCTCCGCCTCGCTGGTCTCCAGCGACCCCTCCCTCCTGTTCACCGTGGCCGGCATGGTCCCGTTCATCCCTTACCTGACTGCCCGCGAAGAGGCCCCTTTCGCCCGGGCCACCAGCGTCCAGAAGTGCATCCGGACCGGCGACATCGAGGAAGTGGGCAAGACCGCCCGCCACGGCACGTTCTTCCAGATGTGCGGCAACTTTTCCTTCGGTGATTACTTCAAGGAAGACGCCATCAAGTACGCCTGGGAGCTGCTCACCAAGAGCGTGGACGACGGCGGCTACGGCCTTCCGCCGGAACTGCTGTGGGTGACGGTCTACGAAGAGGACGACGAAGCCAAGGAGCTGTGGCTGACGAACACCGGCGTCCCGTCCGAGCGCATCCAGCGTATGGGCAAGGCCGACAACTACTGGCACACCGGCCAGCCGGGCCCGGCAGGCCCCTGCTCGGAGATCTACTACGACCGGGGCCCTGCCTACGGCGTCGAGGGCGGTCCCATCGCCGACGAAAACCGCTACGTTGAAATCTGGAACCTGGTGTTTATGCAGTATCAGATCGACAACGTCCGCTCCAAGGACGACTTCGACGTCGTCGGCGAACTGCCCAAAAAGAACATCGATACCGGCCTCGGCATGGAGCGTCTCGCGATGATCCTGCAGGGCGTCGAGAACATGTACGAGACCGACCAGGTCCGGCCTGTGATCGACAAGGCTGCCGAGCTGTCGGGCCGGGAGTACACCTCGGCCGAAACACCTGAGGATCCGCACCACACGGACGACGTCCGCATGCGCGTTGTCGGTGACCACATCCGTTCGGCCCTGATGCTGATCGCCGACGGCGTGACCCCGTCCAACGAGGGCCGCGGCTACGTCCTGCGCCGCCTGATCCGCCGCGCCGTGCGTTCCATGCGCCTGCTCGGCGTCGAAAAGGCCTGCCTGCCGGACCTGCTCCCCGCCTCACGCGATGCCATGAAGGGCGTCTACCCCATCGTGGCGACGGACTTTGACCGCATCAGCCGGATCGCCTATGCCGAAGAGCGGGCCTTCCTGCGCACCATCGCTTCAGGTACCGCCCGCCTCGAAGACGCCGTCACGGAGTCCAAGGCCGCCGGCACGTCGCTGTCCGGTGCAGATGCCTTCGCCCTGCACGACACATACGGCTTCCCGATCGACCTCACCCTGGAGATGGCGGAAGAAGCCGGACTCAAGGTCGACGAGCCGGAATTCCGCCGCCTGATGCTCGAACAGCGCCAGCGTGCCCAGGCGGACGCCAAGGGCAAGAAGGGCGGCCACGCCGATCTCAGCGCCTTCCAGGAGCTGCTGGCCCAGGGCGAGACCGTCTTCACCGGATACACCGACCTGGATGGCGAGTCCCGGGTCCGGGGCATCCTCAGCCGCGGACAGAACGTGGGGCATGCTGCCACCGGCGACGAGATTGAACTCGTCCTGGCGGAGACCCCGTTCTACGCTGAGGCGGGCGGCCAGTCGGCTGACACCGGCCTCATCACCGGTGACGGATTCGTGGTCGAGGTCCTGGACGTCCAACGCCCCATCAAGGGACTGAGCGTCCACAAGGCAATCGTCCGCGAAGGCGAGATCGGCTCCGACTCACTGGTCCGCGCAGCCGTGGACCGCGAGCGGCGCCACGCCGCCGAGCAGGCCCACACCGGCACGCACATCGTCCATGCCGCCCTGCACCAGATCCTCGGCCCCGAGGCCACCCAGCGCGGTTCCTACAACAAGGCCGGCTACCTGCGCTTCGACTTCGCCTGGGGCGAAGGCCTCAGCACCGCAACGCGTTCGGAAATCGAGGAAGTCTCCAACCTCGCCATCCGCAACAACTTCCGCGTGGACACGAAGGTCATGGGCCTGGCCGAGGCCAAGGCGCTGGGCGCCATGGCGCTCTTCGGCGAAAACTACGGCAGCGAAGTCCGTGTTGTGGAGATCGACGGCGCGTGGTCCCGGGAACTCTGCGGCGGCACGCACGTAGCCAACACGTCCCTGATCGGCAGCCTGTCGCTCCTCGGCGAGCAGTCAGTCGGTTCAGGAAACCGCCGTGTGGAGGCGTTCGTGGGCATGGATGCTTTCCGCCACCTGGCCGCCGAGCGCGCCCTGGTGACTGAACTGACCGAGATGCTCAAAGTGCCTTCCGGTCAGCTCGCCGACAGAATCGCCAGCACGCTGAACAAGCTCAAGGCCACGGAGAAGGAACTCGACCGCCTGCGCAAGGAACAGATCGCCGCGGCGGCCGGAAACCTCGTGGGCACAGCCCGGGACGCAGCCGGCGTCCAGGTCATCGCACACGACGCCGGCCAGATCGGCGGCGCTGACGACATCCGCAACCTTGCCCTCGACCTGCGCAACCGCCTCGGTTCGGCAGCATCCACCGTGGCAGTGGCCGGTGTCAGCAATGACCGGCCCATGATCCTGGTGGCCACCAACGAGGCAGCCCGGGAAGCCGGCGTGAAGGCCGGGGCCCTGGTCCGGCTCGCGGCCGGAATCCTCGGCGGCGGCGGCGGCGGCAAGGACGACGTCGCCCAAGGTGGCGGCACGGACGCCGCCAAGGTCGCACCGGCGCTGGCCGCCGTTGTGGACGCCATCTCCCGGCGCTAGGGAACCCGTGACAGAATCCGCTGGCGCCGCCGGCTACCCCCAGGGCATCAAACTGGGGGTAGACGTCGGCACCGTCCGCGTGGGCGTGGCCCTCTGCGACCGGGACGAAATCCTGGCCACTCCGCACAAGACCCTGGACCGCAACGCCAAGAAGAATTCCGACGTGAGTGTCATCGCGTCCCTCGCTGGGGAACTGGGCGCCGTCCAGGTCTTCGTGGGGCTGCCACGCACCATGAAGGGCGAGGAACACGCCTCTGCCAGGATGGCCACCGACTACGCCGAACTGCTGGTCGCGGAGTTCGTTGCCCGGGGAATGGATGTTCCGGTCAACCTGGTCGACGAGCGCCTGAGCAGTGTTACGGCGCACCGTAACCTGCACGAAGCTGGCATGAGCAGCCGGAACCACCGTAAAGTGGTGGATCAGGTCGCGGCGGCAGGCATCCTCCAGCACGCCATCGACATGCAAAAAGCCAGGGGAACGGACGTTGGCAGCCGCGTGACTGCGCCGCCCCGTACTCGGCCATCCGGAGCAGGTTCGGCAGTCCAGCCCGAGCATGCGGCCCCGGAAGGCACGACCCGATCTCAGAACACGGAAGGCTACAGTGAGCCCGTCCAGTAACGACGACGCCTCAGGCGCCACGAGCAACGATGGCGCCAGGCCGCTGACCCGAAAAGAGCTCCGCGCCCTGGAGAAGCACACGGGAGGCAGCGATGTGGTTCCCGAGCAGGCCTACGAAACGGGGCAGGATGCGCCCCCACCTGTCACGGCTCCTGTTCCCGAAGCTGCCCCCGCTCCTGCCCCCGCTCCTGCGCCTGCCCCCGTTCCGGTCCAGGCGGCCGAACCGGTTCAGGCGCCTGAACCGGATCCGGAGCCGCAGCCGGCCGTCCCCACAGTCCCGGAAACCCCGCCTTCCATCCAGGACGCCGGTCCGGCCGCAGACCACCAGCCGGACGAAGCCCAGGTTCAGGAATACCACCCCGAAGACCAGCACTTTCATGAAGCGCACGACGCCGGGCACCACCACCCTGACGAAGCGCTCCATGACGCCGGGCACCACTATCCGGACGAAGAACACCACGATGCAGGCCACCACGATGATCACCATGCCGATGACCACTACCTTGATGATCACCACCCCGACACCGGCCTGTTCGCTGGCGCAGTCGCGCTTCCCGTAGTGGCGAAGCCCTCCAAGAAGGTGCGGCGCCGGCGCCGCCTCCTGGCCCTGTTCCTGACACTTGTGGTCTTCGTGGCAGCGATCGCCGTGGGCGCGCAGTTCCTGAAGCCCCTGCTGGGAAACGATAAAGCGGCCGACTACCCCGGCCCCGGCACGGGCGAAGTCATAGTTTCAGTCCAGCCAGGTGAAGGTACGCGCTCCGTGGCCACCAAACTGGAAAGCGGGAAAGTTGTGGCAAATGCTGACACTTTCCTGCAGGCATTTGCTTCTTCCGGCGGAACGCTGTCGCCGGGGGACTACGCGTTCAAGATGGAAATGAAAAACTCCGACGCCGTCAGCGTCCTGCTCGGCACCGACAAGAGCAAGGTCATCTACTTCGCTTTGAGTGCCGGTCTCAGGGTCGGCGAGTCGCTTCAGGCCATCTCAGAAGGCTCCGGTGTGTCGCTGCAGCAACTGAAGGAGCTCAGCAACGCTCCCGCGCAGTTTGGGCTCCCAGCCAACGCCAAAAACCTTGAGGGTTTCCTCGCTCCGGGGGAGTATCGCTTCCCGCTTGGCACACCGGCCAAGGACATCCTCCAGTCGCTGGTGAAAGTAACCACGGACGAACTGGTGGCACAGGGCATCTCCGATCCGGCGAAGCAGTATGAAGCTGTGATCGTGGCGAGCATTGTCCAGGCTGAGGGCGGACAGGCTGAGTACGGCGACGTTGCCGGGGCCATCTACAACCGCCTCAAGCCGAATGACCAGACCTCCGGATATTTGCAGGTGGATTCTGCCGTGACGTACGGGCTGGGCACCAAGAGCTTCAACTTCACCGATGAAGAGCGCCGGGACAAATCCAACCTGTACAACACCTACGCCAACCCGGGCCTGCCGCCGGGCCCCATCGGCTCCCCGGGCAAGACCGCCATCGATGCGGCGGCGAAGCCCAAAACCAACGACTACCTGTACTGGGTAACCATCAACCTGGACACGAAGGAGACAAAGTTCTCCAAGACGCTCGACGAACACAACGTCTACGTCAACCAGTACAACACCTGGTGCCAGGCCAACGTGGGCCGCTGCACATGAGTCTCCGGGCCGCCGTCCTGGGCCATCCGATCAGCCACTCCAAGTCCCCGGCCCTGCACCTGGCGGCCTACGGCAAACTCGGGATGGACATCGCCTACACGGCCCTGGACCTGACCGAGCAGGCTCTGCCCGCCTTTATGGAACAGGTCAGGACGCAGCAGGGCTGGCGTGGACTCTCAGTCACCATGCCCCTGAAATCAGGCATGTTTGCCGAGGTGGACGAAGTCCGCGGCGTGGCACGGACGCTGGGCGTGGTCAACACCGTCGCCTTCGAGGAAGACCTGGGTTCCGTCAGGCGCATCGGCTACAACACCGACGTCGCCGGCATCGTCAACGCTGTCCTTAACGCCGGAGTGGCGGCCAGCCCCGCCGCGGTGGTGCTGGGCGGCGGCGGTACAGCCGCAGCCGCAGTGGCCGCGCTGAAGGATCTGGGCACGCAGCACGCCCAGGTGTTCGTCCGGGATACGTCCCGGGCCGACGAAGCACGCGCCGCCGCGGCCGGAGTAGGCCTTTCCATAGCCGTCCGGCCGCTGACCGAAGCCGCCGTTCCGACCGCAAGTGCCGACGTCGTAATTTCCACGCTCCCGCCGCGCGCAGCGGACGGGCTGGCGGCGGAGATCGCCGCGTTGGGAACCGGAACACCCGGTGTCCTCCTGGACGTGGCCTATGATCCGTGGCCCAGCCAGATTGCGTCGGCGTGGCAGTCCGGCGGCGGTGCGGTGGTGCCCGGGCTCGAAATGTTGTTGTACCAGGCGGTGGAACAGGTTCGCCTGTTCACCGGCCGCGGTGACGACGTTAATGCGTCTGTCATAGATGTGATGTGCGACTCAGTTGGCCTTCCCCGACGGGCGTTCTGACCGCCATACGTGGCAGGATGGAAATTATGTTGCGTTGGTTGACTGCCGGTGAATCCCATGGTCCGGCCCTGATGGGAATTATTGAAGGCGTCCCCGCCGGTGTTGAACTCACCAGCGGGCAGATCGCCGATTCATTGGCACGCCGCCGCCTTGGCTACGGCCGGGGCGCCCGGATGAAGTTCGAGCAGGACGTCGTGACCATTCTCGGCGGCGTCCGCCACGGCCTGACCCAGGGCGGCCCGGTGGCCGTCCAGGTCGCCAACACCGAATGGCCCAAGTGGGAGCAGATCATGGCTGCCGATCCGGTGGATCCGGAAATCCTGGCGGACCAGGCCCGCAACGCACCGCTGACCCGGCCCCGTCCGGGCCACGCAGACTTCACCGGGATGCAGAAGTACGGGTTCACCGAGGCCCGGCCCGTCCTGGAACGCGCTAGCGCCCGGGAGACCGCCACGCGGGTCGCCATGGGCACTGTGGCGTCCCAGTTCCTCAAGGCGCTCGGCATCGAACTGGTCAGCCACACCGTCTCCATCGCCAGTGTGACCGTGCCCGAGGGCCGTCCGCTGCCCGTTCCAGCCAACGTGATTGCGCTCGACGCCGATCCTTTGCGCTGTTTTGACCGCGAGACCTCAGACGCCATGGTGGCCGAGGTTGACGCCGCCCACAAGGAAGGCGAAACCCTGGGCGGTGTGGTGGAGGTCCTCGCGTACGGACTGCCGCCGGGACTGGGCAGCTATGTCCACTGGGACCGCAGGCTTGATTCGCGCCTCGCCGCCGCCCTGATGGGCATCCAGGCCATCAAGGGCGTGGAAGTTGGCGACGGTTTCCTGACAGCTGCGCGCCGCGGCTCCGCTGCCCACGATGAAATCGTCAAGGACGCGGACGGCAAGATCATCCGGACCAGCAACCGGGCCGGCGGCATTGAAGGCGGCATGAGCATCGGCGACGTCCTGCGCGTGCGAGCGGCCATGAAGCCCATCGCCACGGTGCCCCGCGCCCTTCGCACGGTTGACGTCAGCACGGGGGAGCCTGCCAAGGCGCACCACCAGCGCTCCGACGTCTGTGCCGTGCCGGCTGCCGGCGTGGTGGCCGAGGCGATGGTTGCGCTGGTTCTGGCGGAAGCCGTCACCGAAAAGTTCGGCGGTGACTCCGTGGCGGAGACCGCCCGCAACATCAAGGGTTACCTGGACAACATTCCGGCATCCCTGGACTCGATCGGCCACTAGTGCCAAGGAGCCGTAAGGCCGGTGTGCCTGGCGACCGGCCCATTGTCCTCATCGGACCCATGGCGGTGGGAAAGTCCGCGATCGGCCACGAGCTGGCCAAGCTGCTGGACGTGCCCTTCGTCGATACGGACAACCTGATCGTGGAAGCCCATGGCAGCATCGCCTCCATTTTTGCCGGCCGCGGCGAGCACGCGTTCCGGGAGATCGAGGCCCGGACCGTTGCCAGCGCGGTGGAGCATGCAGAAAGCGCGGCCAGCGTGATTTCCTTGGGTGGCGGCGCCGTGCTGGATTCCGGCACGCAGCAGCTCCTGGGCCGCTGCACTGTGGTGTACCTCGAATGTGATGAGGAAACCGTGGCCAGCCGCATCGCCCGGAACTCGGGTCGGCCGCTACTCGCCGGCGATGCCATGGCCCGATGGTCCGCTCTGTTTATTACCAGGAAACCCGTTTACGAACGGCTGGCCAACCTTGTGGTGGATGTCCGCCAGGGCTCGGTCAGCGAGCTGGGACACCGGCTCGAAGTTGCGCTGCGTGACTACGCGGCCGCCAAACAGGAAGTTGAAAATTGAGCGTCGATTCAACAGTCATCAAGGTCACCGGCGAATCCGCTGGGCAGAATTACGACGTCGTAGTTGGCCGCGGTCTGCTGGGGAACCTTCCGGCGTTGCTGGGGGAGCGGGTCCGGCGTGTGCTGGTCATCCATCCCCGTGCGTTGCGGCTCACCGG
The DNA here is from genome assembly GCF_023913835.1 of Pseudarthrobacter raffinosi. NCBI lineage: Bacteria > Bacillati > Actinomycetota > Actinomycetes > Micrococcales > Micrococcaceae > Pseudarthrobacter > Pseudarthrobacter raffinosi. The sequence goes on from NZ_JAMXBG010000016.1 coordinate 15,960, forward strand.
TGACACGGTCCGCGATGAGCTGGCTGCAGCGGGTTTCACCTCGCTGACCGCGGAAATCCCGGACGCCGAAGAAGGCAAACACATCCAGGTCGCCGCTTTCTGTTGGCAGGTCCTGGGCCAGAACGATTTCACGCGCTCGGACGCCATCGTGGCAGTGGGCGGCGGGGCCGTCACCGACCTGGCCGGTTTTGTGGCGGCTACCTGGCTTCGCGGCGTGAAGGTCATCCACATGCCCACCAGCCTGCTGGGCATGGTGGATGCTTCCGTGGGTGGAAAGACCGGCATCAACACGGCTGAGGGCAAGAACCTGGTGGGCTCCTTCCACCCCCCGGCCGGAGTGCTGGTGGACCTGGACACCCTTAACACGTTGCCCAGGAATGAAATCATTTCCGGGATGGCTGAAGTCATCAAGTGCGGCTTCATCGCAGATCCGGCCATCCTTGACCTGATCGAAAAGGACCCGGCGGCGGCCACCGACCCCGGATCGGACGCCCTGCGCGAACTCATCGAACGCGCTATCGCGGTCAAGGCCAAAGTGGTTTCGGAAGACCTCAAGGAATCCGGGCTGCGCGAAATTCTTAACTACGGCCACACCTTGGCCCACGCCATTGAACTGGTGGAGCGGTACTCCTGGCGGCACGGCGCGGCAGTATCGGTGGGCATGATGTTCGCCGCTGAACTTGCCCGCAGCGTTGGCCGGCTCAGCGACGTGGACGCCGACCGCCACCGCAGCATCCTGGAAACACTGGGCCTCCCGGTCACATACCGGCGAGACCGCTGGCAGGGGCTGCTGGACGGCATGCGGCGCGACAAGAAATCACGCGGGGACCTCCTGCGCTTTGTGGTTCTGGACGGCATCGCCAAGCCGGGCATCCTGGATGTCCCGGACACGTCCCTGCTCTTCGCGGCCTACCAGGAAATCGCCTCCTGATGCAGGGCGACGTGGCGGGCACCAGCGACTGGCCCGAGGCTGGCTTCCCCGGAATCCGGATCAACCCGGTCTCCCTGCTGCCGGAGATCGTCAACGAGGATGCCTGCCGCGCGGCCCTGGCGGCGTCCGCGGACCCGTCAGACCAGATTTTCGTCCTGATCGTGGAAGGGCATGCTGCGGAGGCGGCCGAACTGCTCGCGGAGGCCCGCTTCAAGGACCCTGAGTCCTTCCGGCTCCGCACGTTCGAGGCCGAGGTACTGCGTGTCTCCCACCGCACCGACCGCGCCGTTGATTTGTTCAGGCAGTTACTCGCTGAGTTCCAAGGGACTGACCGTGAAGCACTGGTACTGCAATACCTGGGCAAGACCCAGTACGCCGCCGGACACACGTCCGCCGCGGTAGAAGCCTTTGCCCGGGCACTGGATCTTCGGGTTGCGCAATCGGCTGATGCCGCGCAGATCTACTCGTCCACCGTTGCCCTTCAGCGGGCCCGCGACGTCCTGGATCTCGCCTGCTGACACGCCTATCCGGTTCTGAGGTGGGTGGCCGGGAGGCCCGGACGCAAGCCGCCCGGGTTTTACCGGTAGAATGGTTCTTGGATTTTTGATAAACACGCGCTGGCGGGCCGTTCGGCCTGCCTGGCCGGCATAGAACGTCTGACAACTGACCAGACAGATAGAAACCAGAGGATACCAGTGGCAACCACTAACGACATCAAGAACGGAACGGTCCTGAAGCTCGAGGGCCAGCTCTGGAACATCATTGAATTCCAGCACGTCAAGCCCGGCAAAGGTGGCGCGTTTGTGCGGACCAAGATGCGGAACGTGATGTCCGGCAAAGTTGTAGACAAGACGTTCAACGCCGGCCTTAAGATCGAAACCGCCACGGTTGACCGCCGGGACTACCAGTACCTGTACCAGGACGGCGCCGACTTCGTGTTTATGGACACCTCGGACTTCGACCAGCTCACTGTCTCCGGCGCCACTGTTGGTGACGCCACCAACTTCATGCTGGAGAACCAGATGGTCAACATCGCCATCCACGAAGGCAACCCGCTCTACATCGAACTTCCGCCCAGCGTTGTCCTCGAGATCACCTACACCGAGCCTGGCCTGCAGGGCGACCGCTCCTCGGCTGGCACCAAGCCCGCAACGCTGGAAACCGGCTACGAGATCCAGGTTCCGTTGTTCGTCGAGAACAACACCAAGGTCAAGGTTGATACTCGCGACGGCAGCTACCTCGGCCGGGTCAGCGAGTAGTGAGCGCACGCGGTAAGGCCCGTAACAGGGCACTGGATGTCCTCTTCGAGGCCGAGCAGCGCTCGGTTTCCGCCTTCGATGTACTCAGGTCCCGGCGCGAACTGACAGACCAGATCGTGAACCCGTACACCTTGGAAATCGTGGAAGGCGTCGTCTCACAGCAGACCGCCATCGACGAATTCCTCGAGACCTATTCCCAGGGCTGGACCCTGGAACGTATGCCTTCGGTGGACCGCATCATCCTGCGGATCGGCACCTGGGAACTGCTGTACAACGACGACGTTCCCGACGGTGTCGCGGTCAGTGAGGCAGTGGCACTGTCCAAGACGCTCTCAACGGATGAATCGCCGTCGTTCATCAACGGCCTCCTGGGCCGGCTGCAGCAGCTGAAGCCCTCCCTCTTGGCCTGAGCTGCTACGGCGGCGGGTAAAGAGCCCGCGCACGGCGTCGTGAAGAGCCCCGGCCAGGTCCACCTGGCCGGGGCTCTTTGCGTACCCGGAAACGATCGCTGACCGGCGCTTCCTATAGGATCTGACTATGCAAAACGCGTCCACAGGCCCACGCGCCGGCAGCAGCACAGATGACCAGACCGGCCCCCGCAGGACCGGCCGCGCGGTCAGCCGCGAGGTGCTGGCGGACCACGTTTACGCGGAACTCCTGGCCTCCCTTATGGATGGCCGGCTGGCGCCCGGAGCCGTGGTCAGCATTGACGGGACGGCCCGCGAACTGGACGTTTCTCCCACTCCGGTCCGCGAGGCCCTTGCACGGCTTGAGCACACCGGAATGGTCCGGAGGGTGGCGCTGAAAGGCTACCGCGTGGCTCCCGTTTTTACGCAGGAGGATTTTGCGGAGCTGATGGAGGCGCGGTTGGCAATCGAGCCCGTCAACGCCCGGCTGGCCTGTGAACGCATCAACCAGCATGGCCTGGCCGAGCTCGGGAAGGCCGTCGAGGACCTGAAATCCGCACCTCGGGGACCTTCGTTTGCCGAGTTCAAGGACTACCTCGAGGCGGACGAGAGGTTCCACCAGCTGATTGCGCGGCAAACCGGAAACCAGTTTATGGAGGCCGCCTACTCAGCCCTCGGGGGACAGGTCCAACGGTTCCGGCTCTTCGGCGGCGTGGGCATTACGGATGCCGAGCACGCCATCGCGGAACACGAGGCAGTCCTGGCTGCCGTTACCACCGGCGATCCCGACAAAGCAGCCGCAGCCATGGCGGACCACATCCGCAAGGTCCGTTCCCGGGCCATTGCCGACGCCCCGGAAAGCTAATCCCGGCTGGGCGGGGCCCACTCAGGGATGTGATCTTGACAACTCTTTTTTGATAGTAGATCCTATAGGAAAGAGGATTACGAGGGAGTGAAGCATCGTGGCTTACACAGCTGAGAATTGGCCCATCACCGCAGCACTGCTGCAGTTTCCGGGAACTGACGGCAAGGGAATGCAGATCAACGACGCCGATGCGTCCAGTTGGGCGGAAGTCCTGACCGAGGTCAAGGAAGCCGGCTTCGCCAACGCTGACCTGACCGACAGCTGGGTCCGTCCCGGCGATCTGAGCAAGGAGCGGCTCGCCGAGTTCAAGCAGACTGCAGACAATGTGGGCATCGGGATACCGGTCATTTCCGCCATCCGCCGCAGCGTGATCCACCAGACGGACTGGGCCGACAACCTCGCCTACAGCCACCGGACCATCGACGCAGCCGCCGAGCTCGGCTGCGAAGTAGTCTCCTTCGGACTGCACCAAGCCATTACCCCGGAGCAGCAGAAGCAGCTGTGGTTCTGGACCGTTGAGGGCTACAAGGACCCGGTGGGGGACAAGGAAGTGTGGGGCAAGGCAGTCTCCCGCATCCGTGAGCTGGGCCAGCACGCAGCAGACGCCGGTGTCCTGCTCTCCCTGGAGATGTACGAGGATACCTACCTCGGCACGGCGGACTCCTCGATACAGCTGGTGCAGGACATCGGCCTGGCCAATGTTGGGCTCAACCCGGACCTCGGCAACCTGATCCGGCTGCACCGGCCCATCGAGGACTGGCGCGAAATGGTAGCCAAGACCATGCCGTACTCGAACTACTGGCACATGAAGAACTACATCCGGGACGAGGACGTGGCGCGGGACAGCTACATCACCATGCCCGCCCCGATGGAGAGCGGCCTCATCAACTACCGCGAAGCCTTCAAGGTTGCACTGTCCGTAGGCTTCCAGGGCATCCTCTGCACCGAACACTACGGCGGAGACGGACTCAGCGTTACGGCCAGCAACCAGGAGTACCTACGCCGCCACATCCTGCCCAAGACCGATGGCTATGCGCTGGGCCAGAGCCAGGTTGCCCAGGGCCGGCAACTGCCCGCCGCGGAATTCGCTGGCGTCTAAGGAAAAGCCATGACCCAGATCTTCGACAACCCCGCAGACTTTGCGGACGATGCACTGGACGGCTTCGTCGCCGCCAACCGCGGTTACGTTGCACGCGTTGATGGCGGAGTGGTCCGGTCAACCGAAGTCCCCGCCGGCCAGGTTGCCCTGGTGGTAGGCGGCGGCTCCGGTCACTACCCGGCTTTCGCCGGACTCGTGGGTCCAGGGCTGGCGACGGCCTCGGCCTGCGGCAACATGTTCGCTTCGCCGGCTGCCGGGCAGATTTACCGGGTGGCCAAAGAGGCAAATGCCGGCGGGGGAGTGCTGCTGAGCTACGGCAACTATGCGGGCGACGTCCTTCACTTCGGTCAGGCGCAGCTGCGCCTGAACGCAGAGGGCATCGAGACCCGCACGGTCACCGTCACGGACGACATCGCCAGTGCACCGACCGACCAGATCGGGAAGCGCCGCGGCATCGCCGGCGACCTCACGGTGTTCAAGATCGCCGGTGCCGCCGCCGAAGCGGGACTGAACCTTGACGACGTCGAGCGCTTGGCCATCAAGACCAACCACCGAACGCGTTCGCTCGGCGTGGCCTTCGACGGCTGCACCCTGCCCGGCGCCAGCGAACCGCTCTTCCACGTCCCGGCAGGCCAGATGTCCCTGGGCCTGGGCATCCACGGGGAACCGGGCATCTCGGAACATCCCATGCCCACGGCGTCCGAACTCGCCGAACTGCTGGTCTCGCGCCTCCTCGCGGACACTCCGGATCACCGCGGAAACCGTGTGGTGGCCATCGTCAACGGCCTCGGTACCGTCAAGTACGACGAACTTTTCCTCCTGTTCGGCAAGATCGAGAGACTCCTCGTCAACGCCGGACTGACCGTGGTGGAACCGGAATGCGGCGAGTTGGTCACGAGCCTGGACATGTCCGGGCTATCCCTCACGCTGTTCTGGCTGGATGAGGAACTCGAACGCTACTGGGCCGCGCCAGCAGACTCACCGGCCTACCGCAAGGGCAACCTGGCTCCGCGTGCCCGCCGCCAGCTGACCGGACCGGAAGACGCCGTCGCCGGCGAAGTGGAAGAAACGACGGCGGCAGCAGCGGACCTGGGCCGGCTGGCAGCCGCCGTGCTCGCCCAAGTGCGGGAAGTCGTCGTCGAACACGAAGAGGAACTGGGCAACCTGGACGCCATAGCCGGCGACGGCGACCACGGCATCGGCATGCGCCGCGGCGTGGAGGCAGCAACCGACGCCGCGGCACAGGCCGCAGAGTCCGGCGCGTCGGTGGGACGCGTGCTTGAAGCAGCCGGAGAAGCCTGGAGCGAACGCGCGGGCGGCACCTCAGGCGCACTGTGGGGATCTGCAATCATCGCGTCTGGACTTGCCCTGGGCAACCGGGAAAGCTACACCATTGAGGACGCGATCGCCGCCGTGACCGCATTGGTGGGCGCCATTACCGAGCTCGGCAAGGCCGAGCCGGGCGACAAGACCATGGTGGACGCGCTCTTGCCCTTCCGGGAGGCGTTCCTCCGGGAGTCCGACGGCGGCAACTCCCTCGCAGGGTCTCTCACCGCAGCCGCAGTCGCTGCCCGGGCGGCGGCTGCCAAAACGGCGGAACTGCGCCCGCTCAAGGGCCGCGCCCGTCCGCTGGCCGAAAAGAGCCTCGGGCACCCCGACCCCGGCGCGGTCTCCTTTGGACTGATCGCCGAACGGATTGCCGCATACATCCACTCTGGCCTGGCGGAGCCAAACTTCACGGAGCCAGGGTTGGTTCAGTCTGAACTGGCTTACGCGGCCGGAAAAGGAGCAACAGCATGAACACCCACGCAGGTTGGCGCATCGTCATCGGCAACGATGAGGCCGGCGTCGAGTACAAGGAAGCACTGAAGGCGCTGCTCACCGCAGACAGCCGCGTTGCCGCCGTGCTGGACATCGGCGTTGGGGCCAACGATGCCACCGCCTATCCGCACGTCGCGGTTAATGCCGCCCGTAAAGTGGCGGAAGGCGAAGCGGACCGCGCACTCCTCATCTGCGGAACGGGACTGGGAGTTGCCATCGCGGCCAACAAGGTACCCGGAATCCGTGCGGTGACGGCCCACGACAGCTATTCCGTGGAGCGCTCCGTCCTCAGCAACAATGCACAGGTCCTCACGCTGGGCCAGCGGGTCATCGGCCTGGAGCTCGCCAAGAAGCTCGTGGGCGAGTGGCTCGAGTACCGCTTTGATGAAAGTTCAGCGTCCGCCGGCAAGGTCGACGCCATCTGCTCCTATGAGCCCGCATACACGAAGGCAGTCTGATCATGACCACAACACCTAACAGCTCACGCAAGATCGCCGTCGTCGGATCGGGCTACATGGGCGGCGGCATTGCCCAGGTCCTGGCACTGGGCGGAGCCCGCGTCGCCCTGGCCGACGTCTCCGCCGAGGTGGCGCAGAAGAACTATGACCGGCTGCTGGCCGAATCCGACCAGTTCGTCGCCGACGGTCTGTTCCCCGAGGGTTCCACCGCCATCCTCAAGCAGAACCTCTGGGTCGCCAAGGACATCGAGGAAGCCGTGGCGGGTGCCGACTTCATCGAAGAAGCCGTACCCGAAGTCATCGCCATCAAGCACCAGACACTGGCACGGATCAGCGCCGCTGCCCGGGCCGATGCCGTCATCGGCTCCAACACGTCAACCATCTCCATCGCGGAGCTGTCCGAGCCGGTCGCCAACCCGGAGCGCTTCCTGGGCGTGCACTTCTCGAACCCGTCCCCGTTTATCCCTGGCGTGGAGATCATCCCGCATGCAGGCACTTCGGCCGCCACCATCGGCGCCGTCCGGGATCTGGTCCATGCCGCCAACAAGCAGACCGCGGTGGTCAAAGACGTCACCGGATTTGTCCTGAACCGCCTGCAGTATGCCCTGTTCCACGAGGCCGCGCAGCTCGTGGAGCAGGGAATCGCGACCGCTGAGGACGTGGACACCCTGGTCCGCACCACCTTCGGCTTCCGCCTGCCGTTCTTCGGTCCGTTCGCCATCGCAGACATGGCCGGCCTGGACGTGTACAACTTCTGCTACAAGTCACTGCAGACCGAATTCCCGGAACGCTTCGCCACGCCCAAGATCCTGAGTGACCTGGTGGAAGCGGGCAAACTCGGCACCAAGTCCGGCGCGGGCTTCCTCAACGTCCCGGCCGAACGCACCCCGGAACTCATCGCCTACCGCAACCGGGCCTACGTGGCCATGCAGAAGCTCATCGACGAGCTCGGCCCGGCCCCCATCAACTAAGGAGCATTTCCATGGCCACTTTCCCTGCTGAACGCACCGCCATCATCACGGGCGCCGTCTCCGAACGCGGTATCGGCCGCGCCACGGCCGGCTACCTGGCCGCCCAGGGCTGGAACATCGGCATCATCGACCTGGACGACGCCCAGTCCCAAGCCGCCGCCAAGGAAATCGCCGCCCAGTACGGCGTGAAGGCCCACGGCGTCGGCGCCAACGTCGGCGACGAAGCCTCCGTCCGCGCAGCTATCGACTCGATCGAAGCAGAGCTGCCGCAGGTCGTCGCACTGGCCAACGTGGCCGGCGTCAGCTCACCTGTTCCGTATCTTGAACTGGACGCCGCTGAATGGGACCGCGTAATGAGCATCAACCTCAACGGTGTCCATTACGCCACCCGCCGCGTCGCCGAATCCATGGCGAAGAACCGGATCGGACGCATCGTGAACATCTCTTCCGTGTCCGCCCAACGCGGCGGCGGCACCTTCTCCAAAACGCCGTACTCCGCGGCCAAGGCAGGGGTCATCGGCCTGACCCGCGCCACCGCCCGCGAGTTGGGGGAGTACGACATCACGGTGAACGCCATTTCCCCCGGCCCTGTCGACACGGACATCATGGGCGGCACCCTCAGCCAGGAACGCAAAGACGAACTCACCAAGGACCTCGTGGTCAACCGCGTCGGATCCACCCGCGACATCGCAGCAGCCATCGCCTTCCTCATCAGCGAGGACGCCGGATACATCTCCGGCCAGACACTGAACGTGGATGGCGGACTCTACATGCACTAGGAAGGACCACCATGGGCACCTGGACCAAGGAACGCAGAATCTACCTGGCCGTGGGCGTGTTCGCCTGCCTGATCGGCGCAATACTCATCGCATTCTCGCTCTAACCGCTCCACCTTCCACTGATTTGCTCACCTGCTTACTCAACGAGGAGTTTGAATGACTGTCACCACTGGAACAAATGCCACCAAGGAGTTACTGGATTCACCGGTCCTCAAATCGGCGATCTCCAAAGCCTCCTTCCGGCTGATGCCGATGCTCGTCATCCTGTACGTCGTGGCCTTCCTGGACCGCACCAACGTGGGCTTCGCCGAGGCAGCACTTGAAGTGGACAGGGGCATCACCGCCGGCGCATATGCCCTGGGTGCCGGTATCTTCTTCATCGGCTACGCCTTGTTCGAGATCCCTTCCAACCTGCTGCTGACCAAGTTCGGCGCCAAGGTGTGGCTGGCCCGCATCGCCATCACGTGGGGCATCGTCTCGGCCTGCTTCGCCTTCGTCCAGGGCGAGACCTCCTTCATCATCCTGCGCTTCCTGCTCGGCGTGACCGAGGCCGGCCTGTTCCCGGGCGTCATCATGTTCCTGGCCGCCTGGTTCCCCAACAAGGTCCGCGTCAAGATGTTCGCCATCTTCTACCTGGCCCAGCCGTTCTCCCAGATGATGGGCGCCCCGCTGTCGGGGTGGCTCATCAACATCGGCGACCAGGTTCCCGGCGTTGCCGGCTGGCAGGTCATGTTCTTCGTTGAAGGCATGCTGGCAGTACTCGCCGGTATTGCCGCCTACTTCTTCCTCATCAACACCCCCCAAGACGCGAAATTCCTGGACAAGGACGAGAAGAAGGCGCTGCTGGACGTTATGGCCCTCGAGGACGGGGTCAAGGAAAAGGACGGCCCCCGCGGTGTCCTCGCCGCCATGAAGAACCGCAAGGTCTGGTACTTCACCGCCATCTACTTCTGCCTCCAGATCGCCGTTTACGGCGTGACGTTCTACCTGCCGCAGCAGGTGGCACAGCTCACCGGGCAGAAGGTGGGCATCGAAGTGGGCCTGCTGGCCGCCATCCCCTGGTTCTTCGGCATCTTCGCGTGCTACTTCATCGGCAAGGCGGCCAACACCATCGTCCGCCGCCGTGTCTGGGGCACCGGGCTGTTTATCTCCACCGGCCTGTGCATCTTCGGCTCCGCCTGGGCGGGCTCCAACCACCTCCCGGCGCTGGGCATCATCTTCATCACGCTCGCGGTGTGCAGCTTCCTCTCGATCGGTCCCATCGCGTGGTCCTACCCGACGGCGTTCCTCACCGGAACGGCGGCCGCTGCGGGCATCGGCCTGATCAACTCGCTGGGTAACCTGGGCGGTTTCGTGGCCCCCATCCTGCGGACCACGGTCAACCAGGTCACCGCATCGGACACCGGCACCATGGGCGTGTACGCCCTGGGTGTCCTTCCGTTCTTGGCGGCCATCATGATGTACGCCACGAAGAGGTTCCGCAACAAGGCCGACGATCTGCTCGATAACAAGTGACCGGACACCATGACTGAATGCAGCAGCGCGGACCAGAGCGGCACCCCGGAGATCCTCTACATCGGCGTCAGCACCAAGATGTACATGGGATACCGGGACTGCCTGGACTGGCTCGCCCGCATACAGCATGAAGTCGACTCCCGTCCGGCCCTTGCGGCCGGGCGGGTGGTCCCGTTTGTGATCCCTTCCTTCCCGGTCCTTCCGGCCGCCAGCGGCGTCATCTCAGGATCACCGCTTCTGCTGGGAGCCCAGAACTGCGGCTGGGCGGACGGCCCGTGGACAGGTGAGGTGTCGCCGTCGCTTCTGGCCGAGCTTGGGGTGAGCCTCGTGGAGATCGGCCACGCCGAACGGCGGCGGCACTTCGGCGAGGATAACACCATGATCGCCCGGAAAGTCAAGGCAGCCGACGACGCCGGCATCACCCCGCTGCTGTGCGTGGGCGAGGACACACGCAGTGAAAAAAGCGGGACCGGAGCCAGCGGAGCGGCTGCATTTGTCCATCAGCAGATCGACGAGGCGGTCGGCGGTGACTGGGCCCTGGCATCCCGGCTCATGATCGCCTACGAACCGGTCTGGGCCATTGGCGCAACGGAGCCCGCCGATGCAGGCTACGTCGCCGCCGTGGTGCGTTCACTGCGGACGCTGCTGGCTGCCCATTCGCACGAGGCAGGTGACGCGTTGGGGGACCCGCCGGTTATCTATGGCGGGTCGGCCAAGCCAGGGCTGCTGCCCGCGCTCGACAGCGTCTCCGGGCTCTTCCTGGGCCGGTTCGCCCACGATGCGGCGAACTTCGGCAAAGTCCTTGATGAGGCACTGTCAATGACGGCTTTGCAGGAGGTTCTCCGGGGAACCTAGCCGGAGGAACCGAACAGGAGGAACCGAACGGCGCCCGAGTCAGCCCGCGACGGCGGCGCGCAGGGACAGAATCCGCTGCAGCTGCTGCTGCTCCTCCATCTGGTGCAGCCGGACGTCGCGGCCGCTGAGGATGCGCTGCCGGATGAAGGCGAGCTGGGTGGCAGCGTGGAGGAACGCCTTCATCTGCGGGCGGCGGTGGTAGCCGGCCGCCCACTGCAGGGCGGTCCGCCGGCCGCGCGGGGTGGCCAGCAGTTCCACCTCGGCGGGGCTGAACCAGCCAGCCGCGGAGTATTCCATCAGCCGTTGGCGGGTGAGTCGGTTTTCAGCGACGCGGAGGAGGACGATGCCCACAACGGCCAGCACAAAGATGGGCACCTGGACCAGGATGTATTCCGCCAGGAACCCCGCGCCCATGCTGTTCCACCGGTTATGCAGCAGCATCGCGGGGATCAGCCCGATGACAAAGGCCAGCACCGAGGCTCCGGAGTGCCAGCGGCGGGCGGCGAAACCCATGATGAGGCCGGTGGACCCCGTGAAGATGGCATGGGCGAAGGGTGACATCACGCCGCGGAGGAGGAAGACCTGGGCCAGATCCGTTCCCGGGTTGGCGGATTCAGCGATGGCCCGGCCAAAGTAGAGGATGTTTTCGGTGAACGCGAAGCCGCCGGCGATGGTGAAGGCGAAGACTATGCCGTCCACCGGACCGTCGAAGTGTTTGCGCGCCAGCAGCAGGATCATCAGCAGGCCCAGGGACTTCGCAAACTCTTCCACTACAGGCGCCTGGACGGTGGCCATAAACGTCTGGAAGTCAGCCACCTCGCTGAACTGGAAAGTCAGGGCGAAGAACGGCTGGATGAGCAGCGTGACCGCGATGGACACCGCAGCGCCCCAGGTGAACGCGAAGACCAGGAGCCGCTTGGGTTCCGGTTCCCACCGGTCGATCAGATAAACCGCAAGGAGCACCGCGGACAGCGGGATCAGTGACAGCACAAACCCTGCCAGGAACCCGCCCACGCCGATGTTGGCCACTAAGAACGGCACCACCAGGAACAGGCTCAGGAAAACAAGGGCGGCGCCGCCCACCGTGAGTGCCAGAAGGCCTGCGGGCCGGCGGCCAGCCAGGGTTGCCTGCGGAGGCCCCAGCGGCGGCAGCCTGGCCGCGTTGGTTCCGGGCGCGGGCCGGTAGTACTCCGGTTCAACCCGGCCCATCCAGCTGGGGTTCGCCTGCGTGGGGAAAGGATCCGGTGGGCCGGCCGGCCCGCCGGCCTGGCCGGAACCCGGCTGATGAGGGTGCATGGACATACTGGAAGCCTATGATGCCCCTGCCGATGTGGTAATTTTGAGACGCAAATGATCCTTTTTTAATTCCGTCCCGTGAGGCGGGGAAAGGGGAGACGAGAGTTTGACTTCTGTCACAAACGCACCGGTTCCAGCCAGGGTTGTCCTCAACCAGGCGGACATCGACCGTGCACTCACTCGAATCGCCCACGAGATCCTTGAGGCCAACAAAGGGTCCAAGGACCTGGTTCTGCTGGGCATTCCGCGCCGCGGCTACCCGCTGGCCGTCCGCCTCGCACACAAGATTGCGGCCGCGGACCCCACCGTGGACGCCACCGCCATTGTCGGGCAGCTGGACGTCACCATGTTCCGCGATGACCTTTCCCACCAGCCCACCAGGCCGCCGTACCCCACACAGCTCCCGCGAACGGGAATCGATAACAAGGTTGTGGTGCTCATCGATGATGTCCTGTACTCCGGCCGCACTATCCGTGCCGCCCTTGACGCCATCATCGACCTCGGCCGTCCCCGGATCGTCCGGCTCGCTGTGCTGATCGACCGCGGCCACCGTGAGCTGCCCATCCGCGCCGACCACGTGGGCAAGAACCTGCCCACCTCGTCCGCCGAGAAGGTCCGGGTCCGCCTGGAGGAAACCGACACCGCAGCCGACGGTTCCGTAGTCAACGAAGTGGTTATCGAGGGCGGCGCGTGAAACACCTCCTCTCCACTGAAGACCTCAGCCTGGCCAACGCCATCCGCATCCTCGACACCGCCGAGGAAATGGCTGCCGTCGGGGACCGCGAAGTCAAGAAGCTCCCGGCCCTCCGCGGCCGCACCGTGGTGAACCTCTTCTTCGAAGACTCAACCCGCACGCGGATCTCCTTCGAAGCGGCCGCCAAGAGGCTGTCCGCCGATGTCATCAACTTCGCCGCAAAGGGCTCCTCCGTCTCCAAGGGCGAATCCCTCAAGGACACGGCCCAAACGCTGGCAGCCATGGGCGCGGACGCCGTCGTGATCCGCCACTGGGCCTCGGGCGCGCCGCACCGGCTCGCCGCGACGGACTGGATCGACGCCGCCGTCATCAACGCCGGCGACGGCACCCACGAACACCCCACGCAGGCCCTCCTGGATGCCTTCACCATGCGCCGGCACTGGTCACAGCTGGCCGGCTCTGCCTCGACCGGGGCGGACCTCAAAGGCATGCGCGTAGCCATCGCCGGGGACGTCCTGCACTCCCGCGTGGCCCGCTCCAACGTCTGGCTGCTCCGCACGCTCGGCGCCGAAATCACCCTTGTGGCGCCACCCACCCTGCTGCCCATCGGCGTCGAACACTGGCCGTGCAAGGTCAGCTACGACATGGATGACACCCTGGCGCAGGGTGTGGACGCCGTGATGATGCTGCGCGTGCAGGGCGAGCGGATGAACGCCTCGTTCTTCCCGTCCACCCGCGAATACTCGCGCCGCTGGGGCTTCGATGACAACCGGCTCCGGGCGCTGGACAGCCTGGGACTGAAGGACACCATCATCATGCATCCCGGACCCATGAACCGTGGCCTGGAGATTTCCTCCGCCGCCGCCGACTCGCCCCGTTCCACTGTGCTTGCACAGGTCCGCAACGGCGTCTCGGTCCGGATGGCCACCCTCTATCTGCTGCTCTCCGGGGATACCCGCGAACCAGCCGCCACAGCGGGCGCGACCCGCAACCATTCCACCAAGGAGAGCAACTGATGGCAGAGAACAACGGAACCTACCTGATCCGCGGTGCATCAATCCTGGGCGCCGGGGCCGAGGACCTGCTCATCAGTGACGGCGTCATCGCCGCCCGGGGCGCAGCCGCTGCCACCCACCCAGACGTGGACGGCGCCGCCGTCATCGAAGCCGCCGGCCTGGTGGCACTGCCCGGCATGGTGGACGTGCACACGCACCTGCGCGAACCCGGCCGCGAAGATGCCGAAACCGTGGAGACCGGCACCCGCGCCGCCGCCCTGGGCGGTTTCACCGCGGTCCACGCCATGGCCAACAGCAACCCGGTGGCGGACACAGCCGGTGTGGTGGAACAGGTCCACAGCCTGGGCCGCGCGGCCGGCTGGGTGGACGTGCGTCCCGTCGGCGCCGTGACCGTCGGCCTGGCCGGCGAACAGCTCGCCGAACTCGGTGCCATGGCAGATTCCCGTGCCCAGGTCCGCATGTTCTCCGACGACGGCATCTGCGTCCATGATCCGGTGCTGATGCGCCGCGCCTTGGAGTACGTCAAAGCGTTCGACGGCGTGGTGGCCCAGCACGCGCAGGAACCCCGCCTTACCGCCGGGGCCCAGATGAACGAGGGCGCCGTCTCCGCCGTCCTGGGACTCACCGGCTGGCCGGCGGTGGCCGAGGAGAGCATCATCGCCCGTGACGTCCTGCTGGCGCAGCACGTGGACTCCCGCCTGCACGTCTGCCACGTCTCCACCGCCGGCTCCGTGGAGATCATCCGCTGGGCCAAGGAACGCGGCATCAACGTCACCGCCGAAGTCACCCCGCACCACCTCCTGCTCACCGACGACTTGGTCCGCAGCTACAACCCTGTGTACAAGGTCAACCCGCCGCTGCGGACGGATGCAGATGTGCAGGCACTGCGCGCCGGCCTGGCGGACGGCACCATTGACGTGGTGGGCACCGACCACGCCCCGCACCCGAGCGAGCACAAGGAATGCGAGTGGGCGCAGGCCGCGATGGGCATGACCGGGCTGGAAACCGCGCTGTCCGTGGTCCAGCACACCATGATCGAAACCGGCCTCATGACCTGGGCCGATTTCGCCCGCGTGACTTCCACCGCGGCGGCCCTGATCGGCCGAGTGGCGGACCAGGGCCGTCCACTGGACGCCGGCGAACCCGCCAACATTGTTTTGGTGGACCCGGCTGCCCGGTGGACCGTTGACCCAGCCAAGATGGCAACCATGGGCCACAACTCCCCGTTCGCCGGCCTGGAGCTGCCGGGCAAGGTGGTGGCCACGTTCTACAAGGGCCACCCCACCGTCCTGGACGGCCAGCTCAACACGCCGTACCGCGAACCGTCCGCGGCAGGCGCCTCCTGATGGACACCAAACTACTCACCGGCCTCATCACGGCCGCGCTCATCGCCGTCGTCCTGCTGATGATCTGGGTAGGCTGGCGCAACCGACTCAGGCGGCAGGCCGACGTCGGCCGGTTGCCCGACGTACCCGAGGCGCCCGGGGTCCCGCTCGCCGGAGCCGACGGCCAGTACGTTGCGTCCACCACCGCCGGAGACTGGCTGGACCGGATCGCGGTACACCGCCTCGGCATCCGCACCAATGCCGTTCTCAGCGTGTACCCGCACGGCGTCCTCTTCGACAGAACCGGTGCCCCGGCGCTCTACATCCCGGCTGGCAGCCTCACCGCCGTCCGGCAGGAAAGCGGAATGGCCGGCAAATTCGTTGAAAAGGACGGACTCCTGGTCCTCACCTGGGACCTCGGGACCCACGAATTCGACACGGGCTTCCGGACCCGCCGGGCCGCCGACAAAGACGCCCTCTATGACTCCCTTCAGCAATTGATCGCCGCGGCCCGCCAGGCAGATCCCCAGAGTGGAAAGTAAGACAGTGACAGAAACAGCGACAGTAAAAGCAGGGACTGCGGCACCAGCAGCCCTTTCCACCACAGTTCCCACACCGGCGGTGCTGGTCCTCGAGGACGGCCGCATGTTCCGCGGCACCAGCTACGGCGCGCAGGGCACTGCCCTGGGCGAAGCGGTGTTCGCCACCGGCATGACCGGCTACCAGGAAACCATCACCGATCCTTCCTACGCCCGCCAGCTGGTGGTGCAGACGGCGCCGCACATCGGCAACACTGGTGTGAACAGCGACGACGCCGAGTCCCGCCGTATCTGGGTGGCCGGCTACATCGTCCGCGATGCTGCCCGCCGCCCCTCCAGCTGGCGCTCCGAACGCTCCCTGGACGCGGAGCTCATTGAGCAGGGGATAGTCGGTATCCAGGGCGTGGACACCCGCGCCATTACCCGCCACCTGCGCGAGCACAAGACCATGCGGGCCGGCATCTTCTCCGGCGGCGCGGCCAAGGCCACGGACAAGGAACTCCTGGACGCAGTCCTGGCCAGCGCCCCGATGGAAGGCGCCCGCCTGGCCGAGGAAGTCAGCGTCAGCGAAGCCTATGTGGTGGACCCCCAGGAACACGGCTGGGACGGCGAGCCGCGCTTCAGCATTGCCGCGATCGACCTCGGCATCAAGGCCATGACCCCCATCCGCTTCGCCGAGCGCGGCGTCCGGGTCCATGTCCTGCCGGCAACGTCCACCCTCGAGGACGTCAAGGCCGTCAACCCGGACGGCTTCTTTATGTCCAACGGCCCGGGCGACCCCGCCACGGCCGATGCCCAGGTCAAGCTGCTGCGTTCCGTCCTGGACGAAAAACTGCCGTACTTCGGCATCTGCTTCGGCAACCAGATCCTGGGACGCGCCCTGGGCTTTGGGACGTACAAGCTCCGCTACGGCCACCGCGGCATCAACCAGCCCGTCCTGGACCGCCGCACCGGCAAAGTGGAGATCACCTCGCAGAACCACGGCTTCGCCGTGGACGCACCGCTCGACGGCGCCACGCAGGCTCCCGAGGAGCGATACGGCCGCGTTGAGGTCAGCCACATCAGCCTTAACGACGACGTCGTCGAAGGCCTCGCGTGCCTGGACATACCCGCCTTCTCGGTGCAGTACCACCCGGAAGCCGCGGCCGGCCCGCACGACGCCGCCTACCTGTTTGACCGTTTCATCGACCTGATGGCGGACACAAAAGCAGCCGGCACCAAGAACACCACCGATTCCAAGACTGAGGACAAGAAGTAATGCCTAAGAGAACTGACCTTAAGAGCGTCCTGGTCATCGGTTCCGGCCCGATCGTCATCGGCCAGGCCGCTGAGTTCGACTACTCCGGCACCCAGGCACTGCGTGTCCTCAAGGAGGAAGGCCTGCGGGTCATCCTGGTGAACTCGAACCCGGCCACCATCATGACGGACCCCGAGTTCGCCGATGCCACCTACATCGAGCCCATCACCCCCGAGGTGGTGGCGAAGATCATCGCCAAGGAGCGCCCTGACGCCATCCTGCCCACCCTCGGCGGGCAGACTGCGCTGAACACGGCCATCGCGCTGGACAAGAACGGCGTGCTGGCAAAGTACAACGTAGAGCTCATCGGCGCGAACATCGCCGCCATCGAGCTCGGCGAGGACCGCGAAAAGTTCAAGGGCGTAGTGGAACGCTGCGGGGCCGAATCGGCCCGCAGCCACATCATCCACACCCTGGACGAGGCCTTCACCGCGGCCGAGGACCTCGGCTACCCGATGGTGGTTCGGCCCTCATTCACCATGGGCGGCCTCGGCTCCGGCCTGGCCTACAACGAAAATGACCTCCGCCGCATCGTCGGCCAGGGCCTGCAGTACAGCCCAACCAGCGAAGTGCTGCTTGAAGAGAGCATCCTCGGCTGGAAGGAATACGAGCTTGAGATGATGCGCGACAAAAACGACAACGTCGTGGTGGTCTGCTCCATCGAGAACTTCGACCCCGTGGGCGTGCACACCGGCGACTCCATCACCGTGGCACCTGCACTGACGCTGACGGACCGTGAATACCAGCGGCTGCGCGATATCTCCATCGCCGTCATCCGTGAGGTGGGCGTGGACACCGGCGGCTGCAACATCCAGTTCGCCATCGAGCCGGACACCGGCCGGGTAGTGGTCATCGAGATGAACCCGCGCGTGTCCCGGTCCTCCGCCCTGGCGTCCAAGGCCACGGGCTTCGCCATCGCCAAGATCGCCACCAAACTGTCCCTCGGCTACACACTGGACGAGATCCCGAACGACATCACGCAGAAGACCCCGGCGTCCTTCGAACCCACCCTGGACTACGTGGTGGTCAAGGTTCCGCGCTTCGCTTTCGAGAAGTTCCCGGCCGCAGATGACACCCTCACCACCACCATGAAGTCCGTGGGCGAAGCCATGGCCATGGGCCGCAACTTCACCGAAGCGCTGCAGAAGGCGCTCCGCTCCCTGGAACAGAAGGGCTCGCAGCTGGACTTCACCTCCGTCCCCGAATGGGAAGTCCCGGAGCTGATCGAGAAGGCCAAGCGGCCCACCACGGAACGCCTGCACCAGGTCCAGCGTGCCTTGCTCGGCGGCGCCACCGTGGAACAGCTGTTCGAAGCCACCAAGATCGACCCCTGGTACCTGGACCAGCTCCAGTTGCTCAACGAGATCTCCCACGAGATCCGGAAGGCCGGATCCCTGACCGTGGAGATGCTCAAGCGCGCCAAGCGCCACGGCTTCTCGGACGAGCAGATCGGCGCCCTCACGCACAACCCCGAAGCCGTGGTCCGCGGTGTCCGGCAGGCCCTCGGGATCCGTCCGGTCTACAAGACGGTGGATACCTGCGCCGCCGAGTTCGCCGCCTACACCCCGTACCACTACTCGTCATACGACGAGGAGGACGAGATTGCGCTGCACTCCAAGCCGTCCATCCTGATCCTCGGTTCCGGCCCCAACCGCATCGGCCAGGGCATCGAATTCGATTACTCCTGCGTCCACGCCTCCATGGCGCTGCGTAAGGCCGGCTATGAGACCGTTATGGTCAACTGCAACCCGGAGACCGTCTCCACCGACTACGACGTCTCCACCCGCTTGTACTTCGAGCCGCTGACCCTTGAGGACGTCCTCGAGGTCATCGCCGCCGAGGAACGCACAGGCGGCGTAATGGGCGTCTTTGTGCAGCTCGGTGGCCAGACGCCGCTGAAGCTGGCACAGCAGCTGGCCGACGCCGGCGTCCCCATCCTGGGCACGTCCCCGGAAGCGATCGACCTCGCCGAGCACCGCGGCGAGTTCTCCCGCGTACTCGACAATGCCGGGCTGATCGCCCCGAAGAATGGCACCGCTGTTTCCTTCGACGACGCCAAGAAGATCGCCGACGAGATTGGCTACCCTGTCCTGGTCCGCCCGTCCTACGTGCTCGGCGGCCGCGGCATGGAAATCGTCTACGACGAGCCGAACCTCTCCCGGTACATCGCCAACGCCACCGAAATCACCCCGGACCACCCGGTGCTGATCGACCGCTTCCTGGAGGACGCCGTCGAAATCGACGTCGACGCCCTCTTTGACGGCACCGACATGTACCTGGGCGGCATCATGGAGCACATCGAGGAAGCCGGCATCCACTCCGGCGACTCCGCGTGTGTCCTCCCTCCGATCACCCTGGGCAACAACGTGATCGAGCGTGTCCGCACGGCAACCCGCGCCATCGCCGAGGGCGTGGGCGTGCGCGGCCTCATCAACATCCAGTTCGCGCTGGCCTCAGACGTTCTCTACGTGCTCGAAGCGAACCCGCGTGCCTCCCGCACCGTGCCGTTCGTCTCCAAAGCGACGGGCGTCCAGATGGCCAAGGCCGCCGCGCTGATCGGCACGGGCGTCACCATCCACCAGCTCCGGACCGCCTACAAGATGCTTCCGGAAACCGGCGACGGCTCCACGCTGCCGCTCGACGCGCCGGTCTCGGTCAAGGAAGCAGTGCTTCCGTTCAGCCGCTTCCGTACTCCGGAAGGCAAGGTAGTGGACTCGCTGCTCGGCCCGGAGATGCGGTCCACCGGCGAAGTCATGGGCATCGACAAGCACTTCGACACCGCCTTCGCCAAGAGCCAGGCAGCAGCCAACAACGCCCTGCCCACTGAAGGCAAGATCTTCGTCTCCGTGGCCAACCGGGACAAGCGTGCGGTTATCATGGCCGTCAAGCGCCTCTCGGACCTCGGCTTTGAGATCGTCTCCACCGGTGGCACCGCCGACGTCCTGCGCCGCAACGGCATCCAGGCCAGCACGGTCCGCAAGGTCGCCGAGGGCAGCAGTGCCGAAGGTGAGGGCACCATCGCGGACCTCGTCATCGCCGGCGAGATCGACATGGTCTTCAACACCCCCTCCGGCGGCGAGGCCCGCAGCGACGGCTACGCCCTGCGTGCCGCCGCGACCTCCATCGGCATCCCCTGCATCACCACGGTGGCCGAGTTCAACGCGGCGGTGCAGGCCATCGAGGCGATGCGTACCTACGAGTGGTCAGTGACCAGCCTGCAGGAGCACGCCGCCGCCCTGGTGGCGTCCCAGAAGGCAGCTGCGGAGAACGCGGCGGCCGAGTCTGCGGTTTCGCAGAATGCCTGAGGCCGGTTCCGCCGCATCAAGCCCCGCCGGCCGGGAGTCCTTTGGCTCCCGGCTCGGGGCGGCCATGGCGGCCCGCGGCCCGCTGTGCGTGGGCATTGACCCGCACCCGGCACTCCTGAAGGACTGGGGACTCGCCGACGACGCCGCAGGGCTGAGGCGGTTTTCGCTGACGGTCTTGGAAGCCATCGGTTCGCTCGCTGCCGCGGTGAAGCCGCAGGTGGCGCTCTACGAGCGCCACGGTTCGGCCGGGATGGCAGTCCTGGAAGAGGTCCTGGCCGCGGCAACGCAGGCGCAGGTCCTCACCATTGCTGACGCCAAGCGGGGCGATATCGGCTCCACGATGGCTGCCTACGCAGACGCCTGGCTGCGGGACGGCTCGTCCCTGGCTGCCGACTCCGTGACCCTTAGCCCGTACCTGGGGTTTGAGTCGCTCCGCCCGGCGCTTGACCTGGCAGCGGACTACGGCCGGGGCGTATTTGTCCTGGCGTTGACCTCCAACCCGGAGGGGGCTTCCGTGCAGCATGTGGGCGGAGCCGACTCCGTGGCCCGGCGGATCGTCGAGGCGGCAGCGGCAGAGAACAGCCGTTATGCCGGCGGCCTGGGGTCCGTTGGACTCGTCGTCGGCGCCACTGTGGGGTCAGCGTTGACTGACCTGCACCTGGACCTCCCGGCGGTCCGTGGACCCATCCTGGCCCCGGGACTGGGCGCCCAGGGTGCCACACCGGCAGACCTGCGCCGAACCTTCGGGGCGGCGTACCCGCAGGTCCTGGGGACGTCCAGCCGGGATATCCTGGCTGCCGGTCCAGGGACCCAGGGTCTCCGTGATGCTGCGTTGCGCACTCTTGAGGGGCTCATCGGCAAATAGGCGCCCTCAATGCTGGCATCCATTGATTCACCGCCCACCAAGGGGTAGGTTTCAGGACAAGTCCAACGGCGGTCGCCTTGGACTCAGCCGATGAATCCGGGGGTGTCCTCCATGAGCCTGCGACCCTTATCTCCTTCGGAACGCGCGGCGGCCCTGAACAAGGCGGCCGCCGCGCGGGCCGCCAGGGCGGCCGCCAAAGAGCGCCTCAAAAACGGCAAGACGTCGGCAGCGGACCTTATCGGTGCCGCCGCCGCGGATGACGCCCTGGCCCGGATGCGGGTGGTGGAGCTGTTGGAGGCCCTGCCGGGCATCGGAAAAGTCAGGGCTGCAGCCATTATGGAGCAGTTGGGCATAGCGGCATCCCGCCGTCTCCGCGGGCTGGGCATTCACCAGCGCCAGGCGCTGGTAGATTTTATAGACGAGAAATAGGGCGTTTCCTAGAGGCGCCCGAACCCAAACTCCGCCGCAAAGGAATACGTGAGCAAGAAACCGGGACTGACAGTCCTCGCTGGTCCGACGGCTGTTGGCAAAGGCACCGTGTCCACCTACATCCGGGATAACTACCCCGAAGTCTGGCTTTCCGTATCGGCCACCACCCGCGCTCCGCGGCCCGGTGAGCAGGATGGCGTCCACTACTTCTTCAAGTCCATGGAAGAGTTCGAGTCGCTCGTTGCGGCCGGCGAGTTCCTGGAATGGGCCGTAGTCCACGGCCAGAACACCTACGGCACGCTGCGGAGTTCCGTGGACGAGGCCATCGCGGCCGGCAGGTCCGTCCTGCTGGAGATCGATCTGCAGGGTGCACGCCAGGTCAAGCAGGCCGTTCCTGACGCCCAGTTTGTGTTCCTGGCGCCGCCCAGCTGGGACGAAATGGTCCGCCGACTGGTGGGTCGCGGCACGGAAACTGAGCAGGAGCAGCAGCAGCGGCTGGAAACGGCTAAACTGGAACTTGCCGCTGAACCGGAGTTTAACCACACCGTCATCAATGATGACGTTCGCCGGGCAGCGGACGAGCTTGTTTCACTCATGGGGCTGACCCCGCACCCGCACTAGTAGCCGGTAGCAGCCAGCCCGTTAGAATTTGGAGAATTCGTGTCCACGAACCTTGAAGGCATCATCAACCCGCCGATCGACTCACTGCTTAAGGCAGCTGATTCCAAGTACGGCCTGGTGATCTTCGGTGCCAAGCGTGCACGTCAGATCAACGCTTACTACGCCCAGCTGCACGAGGGCCTGTTCGAGTACGTCGGCCCCCTGGTCGACACCAAGCTGAACGAGAAGTCGCTGTCCATCGCCCTGCGCGAAATCAACGAAGGCAAGCTCGTTTCCACGCCGATCGAAGCCGCAGAGTAAGTTCAGACTGCCCTGTTGACGGAGGTCACGTGCGCATAGTCCTCGGAGTCGGGGGAGGGATTGCGGCCTACAAGGTCGCATCGCTCCTCCGGCTTTTTACTGAAGCCGGCCACAATGTCACGGTGATTCCCACCGAGGCAGCCACCCGCTTTGTGGGTGTCGCCACGTGGGAGGCCCTGTCCGGGAACCCGGTCAGCAACAGCGTCTTCGACGACGTGCACCAGGTCAACCACGTCAGGCTCGGCCATGAGGCCGACCTCATTGTGGTGGCGCCCGCGACGGCCGATCTTTTGGCTCGCGCGGCCACCGGACAAGCCAATGACCTCCTCACCAACACGCTGCTCATGGCCAGCGGCCCGGTACTCTTTGCCCCCGCCATGCACACGGAGATGTGGCAGCACGCCGCCACCCGCGCCAACGTTGAAACGCTGCGGAGCAGGGGAGTGGCCGTCCTGGAACCGGCCAGCGGCCGGCTCACCGGCACCGACTCCGGTCCGGGCCGCCTGCCTGAGCCCGAAGCCATCTTCGACGCCGCCATGGCACTCGCCCAGGGCCAGTCCGATTACCAGCTTCCGCTGGCCGGGCGGACCGTCACAGTCTGTGCAGGCGGAACGCGGGAACCGCTGGACCCCGTCCGTTTCCTAGGCAACCGGTCCTCCGGTAAGCAGGGCGTGGCGCTGGCCGTCGCCGCCCGCAACGCGGGTGCCACGGTCCGCCTGGTTGCCGCCCATATGGAGGTTCCGGCGCCAGCAGGGGTCGACGTCGTGACCGTTGAGACCGCGCTGGAGTTGCGCGAGGCCATGCTGGCAGCCGCGGCGGATTCCGACGTCGTGATCATGGCTGCGGCCGTGGCGGACTTCCGCCCCGCGGAGATCTCCGGCACCAAGATCAAGAAACGTGATGACACCGCGGACCCCGTCATTTCCCTGGTCCGGAACCCGGACATCCTCCAGGAACTGGTCGAGGTCCGGGACCACGCTCCCGAAAACCATGCCAGCCGCCGGAGCCAGCTGATTGTGGGCTTCGCGGCAGAGACCGGTGACGGCCAGGGCGACGTCCTGACCTACGCGGAGGCAAAGCTCAAGCGCAAGGGCTGCGATCTCCTGGTGGTCAATCATGTGGGATCGGACAAGGTTTTTGGCCAGGACAGCAACTCGGTAGTCATCCTTGCCCGCTCCGGCGCCGAACCACAACTGGCCGCCGGAACCAAAACAGAGGTTTCGGCCGCCGTCATCACGCGGGTCGGCTATGAGCTGAACCACGTTTCGCCACGCGCCTGACCGAAAGCCACGCACCGTTTCCTTAGCACGGGGACACACGCCGCCGGACGTCCGATTCCCAACCAGTAAGGTAGTTGAGTGACTTTACCGCTGCACATTCCCCACACCCACGGGGCCACGCCCTCCGCCCTCCGGCTCTTCACGTCCGAGTCGGTCACTGAAGGCCACCCGGACAAGATCTGCGACCAGATCAGTGACGCCATCCTGGATGCACTGCTCGCCGCGGATCCCGAGTCCCGCGTCGCCGTGGAGACCATGGCCACCACCGGCCTGGTCCATGTTGCCGGTGAGGTCACTACCGACGCCTACGTCGAAATCCCGCAGATCGTCCGGGAAACCATCCTGGGCATCGGCTACGATTCCTCGGCCAACGGCTTTGACGGTGCCCGCTGCGGCGTGTCCGTCTCCATCGGACAGCAGTCCAACGACATCGCCGGGGGTGTCTTCAACTCCCTCGAAGCCCGCGAAGGCCGCCAGGAGGACGACTACGACCTCCAGGGCGCCGGCGACCAGGGCCTGATGTTCGGGTACGCGAGCGACGAAACCCCGTCCTACATGCCGGTGCCGATCTGGATCGCGCACCGCCTGTCCGAACGCCTCACCGAGGTACGCAAGTCCGGCGAACTGTCCTATCTCCGCCCCGACGGCAAGACCCAGGTCACCATCGGCTACGACAAGGACGTCCCGGTCTCCGTCGAAACCGTCGTCATCTCCAGCCAGCACGCCGCAGGCACCAGCCTGGACCGGCTGCGCGCGGACCTCGCCGCCTTTGTCATTGAGCCCGTCTTGGCTGCAGCCAACCTGGACATTTCCCGGGCTGCCAACATCCTGAACCCGGCCGGTGAGTTTGTCATCGGCGGGCCCGTCGGTGACGCCGGCCTGACCGGACGCAAGATCATTGTGGACACCTACGGCGGCATGGCCCGCCACGGCGGCGGCGCCTTCTCGGGCAAGGACCCCTCCAAGGTGGACCGTTCCGCTGCCTACGCCATGCGCTGGGTTGCCAAGAACGTCGTGGCGGCCGGACTGGCAAAGCGCGCCGAGATCCAGATTGCCTACGCCATCGGCCAGGCCCGCCCCGTGGGCACGTACGTCGAGACCTTCGGCACCGAGACGGTGGACCCGGCCAGGATCAGCGCCGCCATCGCGGAGATCTTCGACCTCCGCCCGCGTGCCATCATCGATGCCCTGGACCTCAAGCGTCCCATCTACGCGAAGACCGCCGCGCACGGACACTTCGGCCGTGACGATCCCGACTTCACCTGGGAGCGCCTGGACCGGGTGGAGGACCTGAAGGCCTTCTTCAACGCGTAGGCCAGTCCGCCATGGCCTCTGATGAGTCTGTCCCTCCCGGCGCCGTCCAGTTGTCGCTGCTGCAGGGCTTCCCGGCGAAGGCCAGGCCGTCCGGGCCCCCGCTGGCCGCGCACCTTCCGGTGGCCAGGGTCCTCGTGGAGACGCCGCTGCCGCATCTGGACCGGCCTTTCGACTACAGCGTGCCGGCCGAACTGGACGGGGCCGCACAGGCCGGCGTCCGGGTAAAGGTCAGCTTCAACGGCCAGGACCTGTCCGGGTTCATCATTGAACGGACTGAAGAATCCGACGCCGGCCACACCCTGGTGCCCCTGCAGAAGGTGGTCTCTCCCGTCGTCGTCCTGACGCCGGCTGTCCGGGATCTGGTGTCCGCCGTCGCGGCCCGGTATGCGGGCACGGTCAGTGACGTCCTTCGCGTCGCGGTGCCTCCGCGCATGGCGAGGCTCGAGAAGGACTTCCTCTCGTTGCCGTCAGCAGAGCCGGCGTCACCGGACCTGCCGACCGATGCCGGGGCTTTGACCGGCCAGGACGTCCCTGCCGGGATAGAAGCAGACTGGGCCGGTTACCGCAACGGCCCGGCATTTGTCCGCCACCTGAGGGACGGCGGATCCCCACGGGCGGTCTTCAACCCGATTCAGGGATTCGGCCCGGCAGCTTGGCCGCAACTGATTGCAACGGCCGTGGCAGCAGTCCGTGCCTCCGGCCGCGGCGCCGTGGTGGTGGTGCCGGACTACCGGGACCTGGACCAGCTGGAAAAGGCGCTCCTGGCGGTGCTGCCCGCCGACGATATCGCCCGCCTGACATCCGACGACGGGCCCACCCCCCGCTACCGGAACTTCCTGCGCCTCCTTGCCGGGTCCGCGCGCGTAGCCATCGGCACGCGCTCAGCAGCGTTTGCCCCGGTCCGGGATCTGGGCCTTGTTGCCTGCTGGGACGACGGCGATGACCTCCACATCGAACAGCGCGCCCCGTACGCCCATGCCCGCGACGTGCTGCTGCTGCGCGCGGACCTGGAAGGCACAGCCTGCCTCATGGCCGGTCATTCCAGGAGCACGGAACTCCAGCGGCTGGTGGAGGCCGGCTGGGCCATGCCCGTTGAGGCCGATCGGGCGTTCGCACGGCGGACCGTGCCCCGGGTGCTGAACACGGCGGACAGCTTCGAACAGGAACGCGACCCCCTGGCCCTGGTTGCGCGGCTTCCCGGTGCCGCGTGGCGGGCTGCCAAGGACGGGCTGGAACGTGGGCCCGTCCTTGTGCAGGTGGCCCGCGCCGGCTACGCGCCGTCGCTCGTCTGTGAGACGTGCCGCGCACCCGCCCGCTGCCAGGCCTGCCAGGGTCCCCTTGCCCTGGCCGGAGCCACCGGCAGTTCTGCGGTCCCGCAATGCCGCTGGTGTTCCACGCCGGCGCCGGAGTGGCAGTGTGCCCATTGCGCGGGGCACAAGCTCCGTAAGGGCGCCACGGGCGTCCTGCGCACAGCCGAAGAGCTGGGCAGGGCATTTCCCGGAAAAACCGTCATTACGTCCTCGGGCGGCAACATCAAGGCCGGCGTTGGCAGCGCCAAGGCCTTGGTGGTGGCCACCGTCGGGGCCGAGCCCGTGGCGGAAGGCGGTTACGCAGCGGCGCTGCTCCTCGACGGCGACTCCCTGCTCCGCCGGGAGAACCTCCGCGCCGGGGAAGACACGGTCCGCCGCTGGTTCAACGCCGCGGCTTTGGTGCGCCCGGCGTCCGACGGCGGATTGGTGGTAATCACCGCGACGGAAAGTGTTGCTGTTGGCGCGTTGCTGCGGTGGGACCCGGCCGGGTACGCCCGGCGCGAGCTGGAACTCCGGATGGAACTCCAGCTGCCGCCGGCGGTCAGGATTGCCTCGGTCACCGGCCCCCGGGCCGCCGTCGTACATTTTTCCGGGACCGTGGAGAAGGAGCTGGCCGCCGCCGGCGTGACGCTGCGGACCGCGGGACCGGCGCCGCTGGTCCTCACCGGTCCAGCGGCCGTCGGGGGAGCAGGGAGTGCCGGAGGTGCCGCGGGGGCCGGGGAGGACGCCCGGACCCTGCTGTTCTTCGCATACGGGCAGGCAGCCACTGTCACCCGGGTGTTACGTGCAACAAGGGCTGCGGCCGCCGCCAAGAGGACCACGGAACCGGTCCAGGTCAGGCTGGACGGCGTGGACGTCCTCTAGCGGCTTCCTTTGGCGGCACCAGTCAGCGGCTGCGCCGCGCCATGATGTCGTGGGCCACGTCCACCAGCTGCTGCGCGGATTCGTCCCAGCTGAACTCCTGCGCACGTGCCACGGAACGGCGGGACACCTGCCGCCAGTGGGCGTCGTCCCGCAGTTTCTGCACGGCCGCGGCGAACTCTGCCGGGGATGCGGGATCAACGTAGGTTGCCGCGTCGCCGCCCACCTCGCGGAAAATCGGGATGTCGCTGGCGATGACCGGCGTGCCGAGGGCCATGGCCTCCACCAGGGGAAGACCGTAGCCTTCGGCGCGGGAGAGGCTCACCAGTGCGGTGGCGCGCTTGAGCAGGACGGCATATTCGTCATCGGTGACCCCGTTGTGGAAGACCACCGTGGCACCCGGCGGCACCATGATCTCCAGCTCGGCCTGGCGCTCGGCGGTGATCCTGCTCAGCAGGTGCAGGGTGAAATCAGGCAGCTCGGACATGCCGGCCACCATTGTTTCAACATTTTTGTAGGGCATAAACGAGCCCATGTACACCAGCGAATGGTCCGCCCCGGTGGCAGGGTCGCGCGGTTCCTGCGCGGGCTGCGGGGCGTTGCTGATGATCCGCACCGGCCTTTTGGTGAGCCGGTACTTGGCCATCAGCGCTTCCGTGGTCCGGCTGATGGTGGCCACAGTGTCCGCCCGGTTGAGGAGGACGCGCTGCGGCCAGAACGCTTTGTGGTAGAGCCGCCAGAGCACGCGGACGGGTGCCGGCAGGAATCCCGGGGGAGCGGGGTGCTCGTAGTAGATGAGGTCGTGCAGGGTCAGGACCAGGCCGTACTTGCGCCCCCAACTGCCCATGGTCTGCATGGGGCACACCACAACGTCTGCCCCCAGCGGGTTGATCCTGCGGGCCACGAACAGCTCCAGCGGGGACAGCGGACTGTTTATCAACGTGTACGGAACATCCGGGAGCAGCGCCAGTTGGCGCGTGTCGCTGATAAGCATGGAAACCTCGGCCACCTTCGCCGTGGCGGCGATGAGGCTGGCCCCGTAACGGCTGATGCCGTCGTGGTGGTCGGTCCGGGTGAATCGTGCATCGATGACAATCTTCACGCGGGGTGGTCCTTAAGGAAGCTGCGGATGAAGCCGGCGGCCGGTCCGGGCGTTTCGTAGTGGATGAGGTGGCCGACGCCGGGAATGACTTTGAGGACGCCGTCCGGAAGGAGCGCGGCGAGGCGGTGCTGGTCCGGCAGGGTGGCGATCTCGTCCTTTTCGCCGGCGACCAGGAGCACCGGCAATGTCAGTTTCCCGGCAACCTCTGCCACGTGGCCGCTCACGGACGCCGTGAACGATTCGAGGAGGCTTTCCCGGTCGGCGAACGCACTGAAGTAGGCGTGGTGCTGGCCGTGGATGAAACGGCGCAGGTCCTTGTTGCCGGTCTTGGCCATGGCCTCGCTCATGACCCTGACGATCAGCGGACTGCGCAGCAGTGCCAGTCCCAGCGGGCGGGGGAGACGGGCCGCCAGCCGGTAGTAGAGGACGGCCAGCTTGGTCATGATGCCCTTGGGGCCTTCCAGGGCAGGCATGGCGATGGGGTTGATCAGGATCAGCGGTGTGACGGTACCCGGGTGGGTGGCGACAAAATGGGCGGCGACGATCGAGCCGAAGGAGTGCCCCAACAGCACGGTGTCCGGGCCGAGGCCGAGCGCCGCCATAAAGTCGGTGACAAAGGTGCCGTACTGCTCCACCGAATGTTTCCCGGACACGAACGCGGCGGAGCTGCCGAACCCCGGCAGGTCCGGCATGATGATGCGCATTTCCGGCAACTGGTCTGCAACCCGGAGCAGGCCGTGGTGATCGCCGCGGAAACCATGGATGACCAGGATGGTGCGGGTGTCCGGTGTGGCCTGGATCGGTTCGTAAGTCCAGTACGCCACGGTGCTGCCGTTAATCACGATGTCGGCGGCCTGGGTGCGGGCGGCCAGCCCGGCGCTGAAGAAGGAGGGCACAGGGGATGGCTGATGATCGGCGGTTTTCATGACCCTCGGTCCTAGTTGACGTTGTCGGGGTGGGACCCGGTGCGCTGACCGCGGTCAAGCTCGGCAAGGGCTGCCATGTCGCGGTCTGACAGGTCAAAGCCGAAGACGTCCAGGTTTTCCCGGATCCGGGCCTCGGAGCTTGCCTTGGGGATGGCGATGTTTCCCAGCTGGACATGCCACCGGAGGATGATCTGGGCAGGAGTCCGGCCATGTTCGGCGGCCAGGGCAAGCACCACGGGATCCGCCAGCACGTGCCCGCGCCCCAGGGGGCTCCAGGCTTCCGTCCGGATGCCCAGGGCGTGGTGCTTGTCCCTCAGCTCCGCCTGCTGGAGCCACGGGTGCAGTTCAATCTGGTTCACGGCGGGCACCACTTCGGCGCTCTCGAGCAGCCGGTCCAGGTGCGTGGGCTGGAAGTTGCAGACGCCGATGGCCCGGACTTTGCCTTCGCGGTACAACGTTTCGAGGGCTCGGTATGTGTCGGTGAACAGATCCCGCTTGGCGCAGGGCCAGTGGATCAGGTACATGTCCACGTAGTCCAGGCCGAGGTTGACCATGGAGGTATCGAAGGCACGGAGGGTTGAGTCGTACCCCTGGTCATCGTTCCAGACCTTCGTGGTGATGAATACGTCCTCGCGCCGCAGGCCGGGCGAGGATTCCCCGGAGCCGCCGCTTCTGCCTTCGGAATCCATGGCGGGGCCGAGCCCCCGCGCCACGCCGGTTTCGTTGCCGTACATCGCTGCCGTGTCAAAGTGGCGGTATCCGGTGCCGAGGGCCGTGGCCACCAGGCCGGATGTTTCCGCTGCCGGAACTTTGTACAGCCCGAATCCCAACTGGTCAATCAGCACGCCGTTGTTGAGGCTGAGGCGGGGTGAGGTTTTCATAGCATTGACTTTACCCATTGGGCCGGGCGGCACCGCCAAAGCCCACCAGGCGGCGCGCGGTGGCTTCATCCAAGATCAGGTCGGTGGCGAGGCCGGCGGAGAGGGCACCGCGCAGACCGTTGATCTTCGATGCCCCGGAGACCACGCAGATTCGACGCCGGACCTGGCGCAGCTGGGAGAGCGCCGGACCGGTGGAGCGTTCGTTCAGGACGATGCCGTCAGAGGATCCGTCACGCCGGAAAAACACCGTGGCGACGTCACCCACCACATCTGAATGGGCCAGCACCTTGAGGTCGCTTTCGTCCAGGTACCCACCCGCGTAGACGTGGCTGGGGTAGTCCGCGTCCACGGATCCGACGCCGAAGACTGCGATGCTCATCCTGGCCTGCAGGTTCAGGATCCGCTGCACGCTGCGCTCATTCCACATGGCGGTCTTGGTGGCGGCGTGGTCAAAGAACGCCGGAACGGGGAACTGTTCCACCCGGGCTCCGTAGGCGCTTCCGAAGCGGCGCATGATGTCACTGGCGTAGGTGATACCGGTGGTGTGCATGTTTCCGGCGCCGTTCAGCTGCACCACAACGGTGTCATGGGTGATCTTGCGGGTGAGGTGCCTGCTGACCGCGCTGAGCGTGGAACCCCACGCGATGCCAATGATCGCATTGGAATCCACCAGCGGGCCGATGGTGCGTGCAGCCTGCATGGCCACGCGGTCCAGTGTTTCCGCCTCGTTCAAGGACTCCAGCACCGGAACAACGTGCACGTCCACGTTGTACTCGCGCCGGATCATGCTTTCGAGTTCGGGGCCCGTATCAAGGGGGTTGCGGATCTGGATCTGGACCAGTCCAGTGTCCCTGGCCGCCGACAGAAGCCTCGAAACAGTGGACCGGGATGTCCGCAATTCCCGGGCGATCGCGTCCATCGTCAGGTCCTGGAGGTAATACATCTGTGCAGCCCGAAGCGCATCTGAGTGCCGGGAGAGCGTCATTCGGACTCCATTCTGCACGTTTGTGCATAGTGCTTGACTCCATTTTCCATTACTCCAAACAATAGTTGAAGAACGACGGTGCATCCGGCGGATGCCCGCACGCCAATAAACCCAAGGAGCAGTGTTGGGACTCAAACATACATTCGGCCACAGCGGAGCCACGCCCGCCCACAGCACCGTGCCGCGCGTATCGGTGCAGGGTCTGCGGAATCGTCCGCACGCCAAGGTGTTGATCATCGGCGGTGGCATCAACGGCGTGGGAACCTTCCGGGACCTCGCCCTGCAGGGAGTGGACGTGGCCCTGGTGGAGCGTGGCGATTACTGCCAGGGTGCCAGCGGCGCGTCCTCCCATATGATTCACGGCGGCATCCGTTACCTGGAAAACGGGGAATTCCGCCTCGTCCGCGAATCCGTGGTGGAACGCAACCGCCTCCTGCGGATCGCGCCGCATTATGTGAAGCCCCTCCAGACCACCATCCCGATCTTCAGCACTTTTTCCGGCGTCCTGTCCGCACCGTTGCGGTTCCTCACGCACAAGCAGCAGGGCAAGCCCAAAGAGCGCGGCGCCTTCCTGATCAAACTGGGCCTGAGTATGTACGACTCGTTCTCCCGGGACGGCGGCTCCGTGCAGCGCCACCAGTTCCGCGGACGCAAGCGTGCCCTCGCCGAGCTGCCGCAGCTGCATCCCGGCATCAAATACGCAGCCACCTATTTCGACGCCTCGGTCCACAACCCCGAGCGCCTTACGCTCGATGTGCTCCAGGACGGCGAAAAAGCGGGGCAAGGCAGCGGCGGACCGGAAAGCTCAACAGCACGGGCGAGCAACTACCTCGCACTCCATTCGCTCGGCGGGGCTGCCGCACAGTCCGGCACCACGGTCCAGCTCCGCGACGAACTGACTGGCGAGCTGTTTGATTTCACCGCGGACGTCATCGTCAACACCACCGGCGCCTGGGTGGACCTGACCAACGAAGCCATGGGGGCGGCGTCGGCCTTTATGGGCGGCACGAAGGGATCGCACATTGTGCTGGACCACCCGGTCCTGCTCGAGGCCTGCAAAGGCCGGGAGATCTTCTTTGAGCACACGGACGGCCGGATCGTCCTCATCTATCCCATGGGCGACCGGGTCCTGGTGGGAACCACTGACGTCCTTGCCGACATGACGCAGGACGCAGTGTGCACGGATGAGGAGATCGAGTACTTCTTCAACCTGATCGGCCACGTCTTCC
Source organism: Pseudarthrobacter raffinosi (assembly GCF_023913835.1). Lineage (NCBI taxonomy): Bacteria > Bacillati > Actinomycetota > Actinomycetes > Micrococcales > Micrococcaceae > Pseudarthrobacter > Pseudarthrobacter raffinosi. Next base: position 48,495 of record NZ_JAMXBG010000016.1, read on the forward strand.
CGGACATCACCGTGCAGCGTGACCAGATCGTCTACACGTTCTCCGGTGTCCGCCCGCTGCCACGCCACGACGCCACCCAGCCGGGGTTTGTCTCGCGCGACTACCGGATTGAACGGCGCACCCCGGCTGCCGGGGCACCCGGCGCAGGAACCGCCGTCGTACTCAGCCTGGTGGGCGGTAAGTGGACCACTTTCCGGGCTCTGGCCGAGCACATGGCAAATGATGTGCTTGCCGAGCTGAGGATGGAACGGAAGGTCTCGACGGCGAAACTCGCCATCGGAGGCGGCGCCGGCTTCCCCGAGGATGACGCCGGAGTCCAGAAATGGATCAAGGCTCATATGGGTGCCGGCCGGGACGCGGACCGCTCCGCCGTCCTGCTGACCCGCTACGGCACGAGGGCTGACGACGTGATCCGCTACCTTGATGCCGGCCCGGACAGGTTGCTCCGTTCCACCCGTGAACTCAGCGTCCGTGAGCTGGAGTTTATGGCCCGGAACGAGCAGATCGGGCACCTCATCGATGTCCTGATCAGGCGTACGTCGCTCGCCTTCCGTGGACTTGTCACCGGAGAACTTCTTGTCGAGGTTGCGGACGTCCTGTCCGCCCCGCTGGGCTGGGATGCCACAGCCAAGACCGACGAGATCAAGCATGCGCGGGAAGTACTGGAGCGATTCCACCGCGTACAGATCCACAGCCTGGTCGCCTAGGCAGACCAGGCTGCAGCCGGGGCGTCAAAGCGCTCCGGTTCAACGGTCCTTCAACCCGCGAAGGACCGCACAATAGAAAATAGAGGAGTCAATGATGTCTCTTGGAATTGTTTTTCTTTCCGAAGTCTTCGGAACGGCGATGCTCACCCTGCTGGGTTGCGGCGTCGTGGCCAACGTTGCCCTGAAGGGCACAAAAGGCAACAGCGGCGGGTTCCTGATGGTGACCTGGGGGTGGGGGATCGCCGTCTTCGCGGGTGTTTTCGTTGCCGCCAAATCCGGCGCCCACCTCAATCCGGCCGTCACGCTGGGCCTACTGGTTAAGGGCGGCAAGGAGTATGCTCCGGACGTCCCGGTGGATGTCGCGTCCACGTTCACCTACTTCGGTGGCGAACTGCTCGGCGCCTTCCTGGGTGCTGTCCTTTGCTGGGTCGCATACAAGCAGCACTTCGATGCCGAACCCGTGGAAGCCAACAAGCTGGCGACGTTTTCCACCGGTCCGGCCATCCGCTCCACGCCCTGGAACCTGATCACGGAGATCATCGGCACGTTTGTCCTTGTATTCGTTATCCTGACGTTCGGCGGGACGCCCTCGGGCCTGGGGCCGCTGGCGGTGGCACTGCTCGTGGTGGGCATCGGCGTATCCCTGGGTGGACCCACGGGTTATGCCATTAATCCGGCCCGCGACCTCGGGCCCCGCATCGCCCACGCCATCCTGCCCATCAAGGGCAAGGGTTCCAGTGACTGGGCCTACTCCTGGATCCCCGTCGTAGGGCCATTGGTCGGCGGTAGCCTTGCCGGCCTGGTGGCGTTCTGGGTTCCCGCGATCATGCCTGCCGTCGCCGGCTAGTAACCATTTTCAAACACACACAAAAATACAGACAAGGACGTCACCATGAACCAATACGTCATCGCCATTGACCAGGGCACCACCAGCTCCCGCGCCATCATCTTTGACCACAGCGGCAACATCGTTTCCTCGGGCCAGATGGAGCACGAGCAGATCTTCCCGCAGGCGGGCTGGGTGGAGCACAACCCTGCTGAGATCTGGAACAACACCCGCGAAGTGATCGCGTCCGCCCTCTCCAAGGCGAACCTGACCCGGCACGATATTGCCGCCGTCGGAATTACCAACCAGCGCGAGACAGCGGTTGTCTGGGACAAGACCACCGGCGAGGCCGTCTATAACGCGATTGTCTGGCAGGACACACGGACCCAGGACATCGTGGATGAGCTGGCCAAGGACGGCGGCCCGGAGCGGTTCAAGCAGAAGGTGGGGCTGCCGCTGGCCACGTATTTCTCAGGGACAAAGATCAAGTGGATCCTGGACAACGTTGACGGCGCCCGGGCCAAAGCGGAAGCCGGCGACCTCGTCTTCGGCAACACCGACGCCTGGGTCCTCTGGAACCTGACGGGCGGGGTGGACGGCGGCGTGCACGTCACGGACGTCACCAACGCCTCCCGCACGTTGTTCATGGACCTGGAGACCCTGACCTGGGACGAGGAGATCCTGGGCATCTTCGGAGTGCCGCTGAGCATGATGCCGGCCATCAAGTCCTCCTCGGAGGTCTACGGCACCGTGCACACCTCTCAGCTGCTGCGCGAAGTTCCGGTTTCAGGCATCCTGGGTGACCAGCAGGCCGCCACGTTCGGGCAGGCGGCGTTCGAGGCTGGTGAAGCCAAGAACACGTACGGCACCGGCTGCTTCCTGATCTTCAATACCGGCGAGGAGATTGTTCACTCGAAGAACGGTCTGCTCACCACGGTCGGGTACAAGCTCGGCGATGCCCCAACGCACTATGCGCTGGAAGGCTCCATCGCGGTCACCGGTTCCCTGATTCAGTGGCTCCGGGACAATTTGGGCATGATCAGCAGCGCGCCGGAGGTGGAAACGCTGGCGGCGGCCGTTGAGGACAACGGCGGCGTCTACATCGTTCCGGCCTTCTCGGGGCTCTTCGCCCCGTACTGGCGTTCGGATGCCCGCGGCGCCATCGTGGGCCTGACCCGGTTCGTCAACAAGAACCACATCGCCCGGGCGGCGCTGGAGGCCACAGCCTTCCAGACCCGCGAGGTGCTGGACGCGGTCAACGCGGATTCCGGCGTTCCGCTCACTGAACTGAAGGTCGACGGCGGCATGGTTGCCAACGACGCGCTGATGCAGTTCCAGGCGGACATCCTGGGCGTTCCGGTGATCCGGCCGAAGGTAGTGGAAACCACCGCACTGGGCGCCGCCTACGCAGCCGGCCTCGCCGTCGGCTTCTGGAAGGACCTCGGCGAACTCTCGTCCAACTGGTCCGAGGACAAGAGGTGGGAACCGAAACTGGACCAGGCCGAGCAGGACCGGCAGCTGCGCCTGTGGAGGAAGGCCGTGACGAAGTCCATGGATTGGGTCGACGAGGACGTCCGCTAGGCACTCCGAACCGTCTCCGGACAGCAACGAACAGGGAGGGCGGCCCGAGGAGTGCCGCCCTCCCTGGTCTTGTGCGGGTCAGGACCCCCGGTCACCAACCCTCGCCAGCACGGTGGTCAGGGTCCGTCGAGTTCAGCCGGCGGTGTCTTCGCATAGACGCTTCTGCTGACTGAGTATGCCCGCTCATCCAGTTCCAGCGCTTGTGTGTTGACGGCCGCGAACTGCGCGGCGCCCAGCTTCTTCACTTTCACGAGGTCCATGAATTCCTGGTCGGGACCGCCGACGGCGGTGACTTTCACTAGCCCTGTTCCGGCTGAGTAGAACTTCCGCTGGTGGCCTGCCTCAGGCGGTTCCAGCGGGTTGTATTCATCGATCACCAGTACATCGTCGTAGCAGCCAGTCGGGACGCAGACGCGCTGGTGCTTCTTGAAAACTGTCCCGCAGTCAAGGAAGTCAACCTTGGGTGCATAGGCCTGGACATAGTCCGGCGTGCCGGTCCGGGGCCTGGCCTGCATGGCGATGCCGGCCTGGGCCTTGGCAAGCCCGCTGATGAAAGTGCTGGGCGCACCAACGAACTCGCCGTTTTCGTATTCCTCCGGATATTCGCCGAATAGCCAGACCGTTCCCTTTCCAGTCTGCGCAAAGAAGGCCAGTTCGGATTCCACCAGTTCGCCGTCCGAGTAGTCGCGGTCCCACAGGACACGGGTCTTGACGCCGTCAATTACCTTGGTCAGCCCGGTGACTGTATGGACGACAGTGCGTGTGCTGATCCCTTCGGCAGAGGTCACGGTCCCCGTCGTCGTGTACTGCATGCCAGGCTTGAGCGGGAACCATTTGTTATCGATCCGCGGGGAAGCCTGGAAATCCGAACGGTCAAAGTTGATCGCGGAGCCGGGCCCGCAGAGTTCCGGGGCCGGCGGCGCGGCACCCGCTGTGGGTGCCGACACCACTGTCAGCGATCCGAAGGCCAGCAGCAATGCGGACCCGTATGCCGTGAACCGATGTGCTCGAAAAGCCATCTCACGTGCCTTTCATACTCGTGGGGATCTGCTAGACCGCAGGCGCGGGTTCCAGCTCGTGTGCCCCGTGCCGGCGGCCGCGGACGCCTTTGGCGAAACGCAGGTACAGCGACGGGACGATGAACAGGTTGACCATCGTCGACGTGACCAGCCCGCCTAGGATCACCACCGCCATGGGATGTTCGATCTCGTGGCCCGGGATGTTACCCATTACCACGAGCGGAACCAAGGCCAGGGCAGTGGCCAGCGTGGTCATAAGGATCGGCGACAACCGCTCTGCAGCCCCCCGAAGCACCAGCGCGGGTCCGAAGGCCATGCCCTCGAACTGCTCCAGATGCTGGCAGTGGTTGATGAGCAGGATGCCATTGCGTGCCGCGAGCCCCATGAGCGTCAGGAAGCCAACCAGCGAACCGAGGGACAGGATTCCGCCGCTGAGGTGTGCGGCGATCACTCCGCCCACGAGAGCCACCGGCAGGGTCAGGATGGCCAGGGTGGCCAGCCGCCAACTCTTGAAAGCAGCCTGCAGTAGAAGGAAGACGACGATGACCGCGCCAATGGAGTAGAGCAGCAGACGTTGGGATGCGGCCTGGCGTTCGGCGTATTCGCCGAGGACAACCGCGCTGTAGCCCACCGGGAACTGAACAGATTCCATATCGGAATTGAGCTTCTCCACGACCTTCGCCAGATCACCTTCCTTGACGTTGGCACTGACGTCGATGCGCCTGGATCCCTCCGAACGCTCAATGACGTTGGGCGTGGGCTTGACCGAAATCGTGGCGACATCAGCCATCCGGATCTTGACCCCGCTCGGCGTATCGAGGGGAAGGTTCTCAATGTTCGTGACACTCGTCCGGGCCTCCGGCGGGCTCCACACCTGGACGTCGTAGGCCTTCCCGTCCCGGTAAATGTCGCCTACCTCTTCACCGGCAACGAAGGTCGCCGCGGCACGCCGCACATCGCCCGGCTTCAGCCCGTAGCGGTTCGCCGCTTCCAGGTTCACTTCCACATCGATCTGCGGAATGTTGGCCTGGAGGGCAACCTTCGCGCCGATGGCTCCGTCAATGCCGCCCAGAATGGTTTTGATCTTGTCAGCCTCCTGGCGCAGCGTCGCAAGGTCGTCGCCGTACACACGGACGACGACGGCGTAACCGGTTCCGGTGAGTACCTCGCGAATGCGTTCCTTGAGGTACGTCTGCACGTCCCGTTGGATTCCGGGATAGCCGTCCACGACCGCCGCCACTGCTGCCAGGGTTTGGTCATAATCCACCCCGGGGTCGACGCTGATCCAGTTCTCACCGAAGTAGACGCCCACCACCTCATCGGCATTGAATGCCTGTCCGGTGTGGGCCCCACAGTTGTTCACGCCGGGGATCGTCATGAGTTCCCTGCAGGCCAGCTCACTGACGCGGACTTCCTCGGCGTTTGACGTGCCCGGCTGCGTGAGCCAGTGCATCAGGAAATCACGCTCCTTGAATTCCGGGAGCAACGATTGGCCCAGCAGCGGCGCCGCCACAATGCCGACCATCCCGACGGCGGCCAGTGTCAGGTAGCCGGGGACAGGACGGCGGACAATGGGCCGGAGCGCGTTGGCGTACCAGCGCTTCAGGACCCTGACCACGGGCGGATCCCGGTCCTCCAGTTTGGCATTTCGCAGGACGATGTACGCCATTGCCGGCGTGACGGTCAGCGCCACGACCATGGACGCGATCACCGCGAGCGTGTAGGAGGTGGCCAGCGGCCGGAAAAACGCCCCTGTCAGCCCGTCCAGGAAGAAGATCGGAACCGTGGCGGCGACGATGATCAGCGTGGCGTACACAATCGGTCCGCGGACCTCAAGCGAGGCGTTGACCACCACCCTGGCGGTGCTTCCGGTGGCGCCACTGGCCCGGTGGTGCCGGAGCCGTCTGACGATGTTCTCGACGTCGATGATGGCATCGTCCACCACCACCCCGACGGCAATCACCAACCCCGCAAGCACCATGGTATTGATCGTGCCGCCGGTCCAATACAACACGAGGGCCGCCGCCACCAGTGACAACGGGATGGCCAGGACGCTGACCAATGCCGTCCGCCACTGGAAGAGGAAGACACTCAATACCAGGATGACCAGCAGGCATCCGAGCAGCAGGGCTACGCCCAGGTTGTCGAGGGATTCCTCAATGAAGGTTGCAGGCCGGAAGATGGCCGTGTCCACAGCGATTCCGGTCAGGCCGGGCTCGAGTTGTTTCATGGCCTCTTCCACCCCCTTTGTCACTTCGAGGGTGTTGCCCCAAGGCAGTTTTTCCACGATCAGCATCAGACCCGGTCCGCCGTTAATGACGGCGTCACCGATCAGCTGCTGGTGGTCCTCCACCACATTGGCCACGTCGCCCAGCTGGAGCGGGGGCTGCCCCTCACGATCCTCCAGTGCCACCTTCGCGAGGTCCGCAGGTGTGGTGATGGGTTGGACGTGCCTGACCCCAATTGTCTGGCTGGGTGTGTCCAGGGAACCTCCGGTGCCGATCACGGCACCGGTGGAATACTGGAGCAGGCCGGCGTCGAGGGCATTGGCGGTGGTGCTCATGACGGTTTCCAGGCTGACCTTGTTTGCGGCCAGCTTGGCCGGGTCAGCCTGGACTTGAAGCATCTGGAGACGTTCGCCCCAGATTGCCACGTTTGCCACGCCGGGAACGCGGAGCAGATGGGCCCTGATGTTCCAGTAGGAAATCATTGACATCTCGATCAGGGACCGGGTGTCCGAGGACAGCCCGATCTTCATGACCCGGCTGGTGGAGGACAGGGGCTGCAGCATGATCGGCGGCGCCGCCCAGGTGGGCAGCGTCGGAATGACCGTCGCCATCCGCTCGGACACCAACTGTCGGGCAGTGAGCAGATCCGTGCCGTTCTCGAATTCCATCACAATCGAGGACAGCTGCGGTACCGACTTGGACCGCATGTGGTGGAGGCCGTCGATGCCGTTGAAGGCTTCTTCCATGGGAACCGAAACGAGTTCTTCCACCTCAGCGGCGGTAAGTCCCAGGCAGGCTGTCTGGACCTCCACTTTCGGCGGCGCGAATTCAGGGAACACGTCCACCGAGGCACTGCTGAGCTGGGCGCCGCCTACCATCAGCAGCGCCGCCGCCATCGCGATGATGATCGATCTGAACCTTAGGCTTGCCGCGACTATCCGGCGCATGTCATTTGCCCGTAACGAACTCTGCGCCGAACAACTCAGCCGCGGCTACTGTTACCACAGGCGTTCCAACAGCTGGGCCGACACTGGCTGTGACCGCGCCCGCTTCGATTTTGGTCACCGTGACGGGCTGGCGCTCGTACACCCGTGGCTCGGGGTTGATGTAGACCCAGGTCTTCCCCTCCGCGTCGTACAGCAGCGCTGCGTATGGGAACAGGACGCCTGCGTCCCCCGGACCCGGCTTGACCGTGTCGGTGAGCAGCTCCAGCCGTTCAATGGCCCGCTCGCTCAGGGTGATGCGTGCTATGCCGGTGGTGGCATTCTTTTCCACCTTGGCAGCCGCTTCAGATGCGGTTTCTGCCATGGCTGAGGGTTGAGCACAGGCGGGCAGTGAAAACAGCAGTGCTGCGCAGGCAGCGGCCGCCACTGGCAGGCGCCGCAGGGTCCATTTGCTGGTCATGATACTTCCACCTTTTCCGGCATAACAGGGGTGACTGGAACTTCCGATTCGTAGACCTCTGACCACTCTTCCGGCTCGGTGCGGGGACCGAACCAGAGTGTGAGCAGCGGGAGCACAAAGATCCCCACGAGCGTTGTGGTCACGAGCCCGCCGGCTAGGATCAGCAGCATGGGCACGATCAGGGTCTGGCCTACCGCGCCGCCGAGGATGGCGGGCGGTATCAGCACGAGGAACGTAATGAGGGCGGATTTCAGGATCGGCGATATCCGGTCCCGGGCCGCCGTCATGACCAGGTCAGTGCGTGACATCTGTTCGGACTCCCGCCAGAGTTCGTCAACACGCGCGGACAGGAGCGCCGCATTACGTGCAGCGATGGCCACCACGGCCGCAAACGCCGTCAGCGACAGCCAGGACAGGGACTCCGCCCCGATCCATGCGGCGACCGCTGCTCCCGCCATCGCGGCGGGAAGCGTCAGGAAGACGGCGAGGGCAAGCTTCCAGCTCCGCAGTGCAGTCTGAAGCAGAAGCAGCACAGCCAGGATGGCCGCCATTCCGAGTCCATGAACCAGGGTGTCTGCGGCCTGCAGCTGGCTGTATTTCGTGGGGATCTCGGCGTGGTGTTCGAGCGGGAACTGGATTTGTTGGATGGCCGCCTCGATGTCCCGCTGGATATCTGCCAGCGGGCGTCCGCTGACGTCAGCCACGACGTCGATCCGCCGCGAGGTGGCATCGTGCTGGATAACAACTTCGCTGGGGACCATGCGAACGTCGGCGACCTGGCCCAGTTGGACGTGGCCGCCATTAGGAGCGTCAAGGAGCAGCTCACGGATGCTGGTCAGGTCATCCCGGACGCCAACCGCGCCGCGAACAACCACTTCGAACACCTTCTGCTCCTCAAAGAGGTTCCCGACGACGATGCCCTGCATCAGTGTCGCAGCGGCGCGCCTCGCGTCACCGGGCTTGATGCCGAACTTTTGGGCAGCCTCGAGATTGACCTGGACCTCTACGATCGCGGTCATGGCGGCAGCGTCGATGGTCGGGTTGTTCACACCGTCAATCTTCTGGAGGGCCTGGCGGACCTCTTCTGCCTTTTCACGGAGCACCGGCATTTCCGTTCCGTAGACGCGGACCGCGAATCCCGGCTCCAGGCTGGAGCGCATGTCGCCGACGGTCTGTTGGGAGTAGTTCAGCACGTTGTGCGCGATGCCCGGGTAGCCCTGGACCACGTCCCGTACCGCCCGCTCCGTTTCGCCGAAGTTGGCGTCCCGTGCGATCGACACCCACAGCTCAGCAGAGCTGTTGCCAACCACCTGATCCGCAGAGATGGCGCGTCCCACGTGACCGCCGACGCCCGAAACCCCCGGGAGGGCCCTGAGTTCATCGGAGGCCAGGGCAGCGATCCGCCGGACTTCTTCATTGGACGTCCCGGCCATGGTGTCCCACTGCACCAACAGGGTCCGGTCGGGCATGGTGGGAACGAGCGGCCGGTTTCCTGCCAGTTGCGAGCCGGCAGCGACGCCAAGGATCCCCACGACCACGATGGCCACAATCGCCAGGGGCTTCCGGGAGTTGACCCCGCCCAGTGCGCGGTCGTAGTACGCCTTTCCCCGTCCGACGGCGGGAAGTTCCCGGTCGGTCGCGGTCTTGGACGGGAGGAGGAAATACGCCAGTACCGGTGTGACGGACAAGCCTACGATCAGGGCGGCGGCCAGCGTCAGCGCCAACGACCAGAAAAGCGGCGAAAGAAACGAGCCGCCTACTCCAGTCACGAAGAGGGTCGGAACGAGGACGACCACCATCATCAGCGATGCGTGGAACAGCGGCGTGCGGACCCCGCGGACGATGTAGCTGCTGCGCGACCTCGGGGTAGCCTCGGCGTCCGTCGCCTCGCGGACGGCGCGCTGTCGTCGGTGGGCCTGAACGTCTTCCACGATGTCGCCCACGATCACGGACGTGCCGAGCAGAACTCCTATCAGGACGGTGATGTTAAGTGTTGCGTTTTGGGCGAACAGCACCACCGCCGCCGTCGTGACGGTAGTGGCGATGGCCACGAGTGCGATCACGGCGACCCGCCAGGACCGGAACAGCAGCCAAAACAGTGCTACCGCAATCAGCAGGCTGATCAGGAGCGCCAGGCCGAGGCTGTTGACGGAGTCCTGAACACCGGTCGCAGGCCTGAAGACAGAAGTATCGATCTGGACGCCCGTGAGGCCCGGCTCCATGTCCTTGAGGGCCGCCTCAACACGACGGGTGACCTCCAGGGCGCTGACGCCGGGGAACTTCTCGATCACCAGCATCAGGCCGGCGTCCGCCCCAACGGCGTCACCGATCAGCGGCTGGTGGTCTACCTTGACCTGGGCAATGTCGCCCAGAAGCAACTGCGGGTCCGTGTCCTCCACGCTGACCTTGGCCAGGTCGGCCGGCGTGCGGATGGGAAGGACGTGCTGGATGCCAAGGCGCTGGTTGGGCGACTCCACGAAACCGCCGGTCCCGGGCGTCGAAGCCTCCAGGAAGCTCAACGGCGAAACCCAGACCGCGTTGCCTGTGGTCTTAATTAGCTGCTCAAGGGTAATGCCTTTGTCGCGCAGCTGCGTCGGAGTGACCTCAACCTGCAGCTGCTGTTCGCGCTGGCCCCAGATGGACACGTTCGCCACGCCCGGGATACCGATCAGCCGCGGCTTGATTTTCCATCTGGCCAGGACCGACATCTCAATGCCGGAGAGCTCCTTGGAGTTCATCCTGACCATCACCACGCGGCTGGTGGAGGACATGGGCTGCATGATCAGCGGCGGCGATGAGACGTTAGGCAGCGCGTGCGCCTGCGTCATCCGTTCCGCGACCAACTGGCGTGCGCGCAGGAGGTCCGTGCCGGGCTCGAAGACCAGTTCGATGGACGACAGCCCCGGGACGGATTTCGAGCGGATCTCGTCCAGCCAGGCCACGCCGTTGAGGAGGTCTGCTTCCATCGGTGCGGTAATAAGCTGCTCAACTTCAACCGCGGAGAGCCCTAGGGCCTCAGTCTGGATCTCTACCTGTGCTGGGGCGAACTCCGGCATGGTGTCCACGGCCATATGTGGAACGTTTACGATGCCAAAAGTAATAAGGCCCGCCGCGAGGGCGAGAACCAAGATTCGGAACTGCATGCTGAACCGGGTAACCCAGCCAAACACGACTAGTCCCTCGCTACTTCTTCGCAGAGGTGATGGACGGAATTTTCAGTCCATCACAACGTTGTGCGGGACATAAACGCCAAGAATACATGTCAGGCTCCTCGACCTGAGACCGTCTAGTTTCCCCACAGACTTGACAATACTGTGGACCGATTGCGCTGGGTTGGCAAGGGTAGACCCTACCCCCTTGAGCCACCCCGCTACAGGGTTCTCTTTGGCGAAGAGATCTGGGTTACCCAAAGGGCCCGGCGGCACTGTCCACTTCGACGGTGCCGGCACTGGCCACGCGCCCCTGCGCCCGGCCCGGACTGGCTTTCCCATAACCTAGGCCTGCCCACCTGCAGTGGGTAGGCTAAAGTAGTCCTATGCGTGCGATCCTTCTGCTTAGCTAGCCGCCCGGTGTCCGGAAACAACCGGATTGCCGTGCGGCTGCCCCTCCATGGAGAGGGGCTTTTGTGTGTCCGGGCATGTTTCCGGGCCGGCAGCAGAGGGGATCAGACCGTTGTGGCAGCACCGATGCCACAACAGAACAGAAGAGGGCAGCAGTGAGCGTTCAGCCGGAGACAGAGACCGGAACAGCAGCAGTGGCGGCGGAAACACCCGAAGAGGGTGCCTACAGCTTCGCGGCGATGGAGGCCAAATGGCCGCAGGTGTGGGAAGACCTTAAGGTTTTCACGCCTGTGGATGATGGTTCCCGCGAACGCCGCTACGTGCTGGACATGTTCCCGTACCCCTCGGGTGACCTGCACATGGGCCACGCCGAGGCCTTTGCCATGGGTGATGTTGTGGCCCGCTACCTGCGGCAAAAGGGCTTCGACGTCCTGCACCCGATCGGCTGGGACTCCTTCGGGCTGCCGGCGGAAAACGCCGCCATCAAGCGCAACGCCCACCCGAGCGAGTGGACCTACGCCAACATCGACACCCAGGCGGCGTCCTTCAAGCGTTACGCGATCTCCGCGGACTGGTCCCGTCGGGTCCACACCTCGGACCCCGAGTACTACCGCTGGACCCAGTGGCTGTTCAAGCGCTTCTACGAGAAGGGCCTGGCGTACCGCAAGGACTCCCCGGTCAACTGGTGCCCCAAGGACCAGACCGTCCTGGCCAACGAACAGGTGGTCAACGGTGCCTGCGAACGCTGCGGCACCCCCGTCACCAAGAAGTCCCTGAACCAGTGGTACTTCAAGATCACCGAGTACGCTGACCGGCTGCTCGATGACATGGACGAGCTGCGCGGCCACTGGCCCGAGCGGGTTCTGGCGATGCAGAAGAACTGGATCGGCCGCTCCGAAGGTGCCCACGTCAACTTTGTGATCGAGGCCGTCGGCGGCAAGCCCGCCAAGGACGTCACCGTCTTCACCACCCGCCCGGACACGCTGTACGGCGCCACGTTCTTTGTTGTCGCAGCCGACGCGCCGATCGCCGTCGAACTCGTCACCGAGGAGCACGCCGCCGCCTTGGACGCCTACCGCGAACAGGTCAAGGCACTCACCGAGATCGAACGCCAGTCCACCGAACGCGAAAAGACCGGTGTCTTCACCGGCCGCTACGCCGTCAACCCGCTGAACGGCGAAAAACTTCCGGTCTGGGCCGCTGACTACGTCCTGGCCGACTACGGCACCGGCGCCATCATGGCCGTCCCGGCACACGACCAGCGCGACCTCGACTTCGCCAAGACGTTCGACCTGCCTGTCCGCGCCGTGCTGGATACCGGTGAAGAGGATCCCACTGTGTCCGGCAAGGCCACTTCGGGCGAGGGCACCCTGATCAACTCGGGCGTCCTCGATGGGCTGCCGAAGGCCGAAGCCATCCCGGCTGCCATCGACATCCTGGAACAGCAGGGCACCGGGGAGAAATTCGTCAACTTCCGCCTGCGCGACTGGCTGCTGAGCCGCCAGCGTTTCTGGGGCACGCCCATCCCAATCATCCACTGCCCTGCCTGCGGCGAGGTTCCGGTTCCCGACGAGCAGCTGCCTGTCAGGCTGCCGGCGGACCTGCGCGGCGAGGACCTGTCCCCGAAGGGTACGTCCCCCCTGGCCGCCGCCGAGGCCTGGGTCAACGTTGACTGCCCCAACTGCCACGGGCCGGCAAAGCGCGATACTGACACCATGGACACCTTCGTGGATTCGTCCTGGTACTTCCTGCGGTTTGTTTCCCCGCAGTACACCGAGGGGCCATTCGACCCGGCAAAGATCAACGAGTGGATGCCGGTCGGCCAGTACGTGGGCGGCGTGGAGCACGCCATCCTGCACCTGCTGTACGCCCGCTTCTTCACCAAGGTCATCCACGACCTCGGCATGATCGACGCCGACGAGCCCTTCAGCGCGCTCCTGAACCAGGGCCAGGTCCTCAACGGGGGCAAGGCCATGAGCAAGTCGCTGGGCAACGGCGTTGACCTCAGCGAGCAGCTGGACAAGTTCGGCGTGGACGCCGTGCGCCTGACCATGATCTTCGCCTCCCCGCCGGAGGACGACGTCGACTGGGCGGACGTTTCGCCGTCGGGCTCCGCAAAGTTCCTGGCCCGTGCCTGGCGCCTGGCGCAGGACGTCACCAGCGAGCCCGGTGCCGACGTTACCGCCGGTGGCCGCGCGTTGCGTTCCGTCACGCACCGCACCATCGCCGACGCCGCCGCGCTGTTGGACACCAACAAGTTCAACGTGGTGGTGGCCAAGCTGATGGAGCTGGTCAATGCGACCCGCAAGGCTATAGATGCCGGCGCCGGCGGGGCCGATCCCGCCGTCCGCGAGGCAGCGGAAGCCGTTGCCGTCATCCTGAGCCTCTTCGCGCCGTACACCGCGGAAGACATGTGGAACGTCCTGGGTCACCCCGCGTCCGTGGCGAACGCCGGCTGGCCGATGTACGACGAAGCGCTGCTGGTCCAGGAGACCGTCACCGCGGTGGTCCAGGTCCAGGGCAAGGTCCGTGACCGCCTTGAAGTCTCGCCCGGGATCGGCCAGGACGAACTGCGGGAACTGGCGCTGGCCAGCGAAAACGTCCAGCGCGCGCTCGACGGCCGCGGCATCCGCACCGTGATCGTGCGAGCGCCTAAACTGGTCAACATCGTCCCGGCCTAGTCCGGGACACCGGCCGCCGGGCCAACCGGCGGCCGGCCCTAAACCAGGAGGCGCTCTTGCCCGACCGTGACGCCGCCGCGTGGCTCTGGCTCCGGGAGCGTCTGGCTGCCCTCCGTCCCGCACCGCGCGCCGGTGTGCCAGTACCCTCCACCCCGCCCGCCGTCGTCGTCCGTACCGCGGTGGTGACGGATTCTGCCGCTGCACTGCCGGCCGACTGGGTGCATGCCTGTGCAGGGGACGGGCGCCTGACTGTCATCGCGATGCCCGTTATGGTTGGCGCGGAAATTTACGGTGAGGGCGAAGACGACATCACCGAAACCATTGCGCTGGCACTCGCCAGCGGCACGTCGGTCAAGACGTCCCGCCCGTCACCGGGACAGTTTGAACAAGCCTTCCTGGCCGCCGAACGGCTGGGCTACGAGGGCGTGGTCTCCATCCACATTTCCGGCGGCTTGTCCGGAACGGCGGACGCGGCGCGGCTCGCGGCCACCCGGGTGACCATCCCCGTGGAAGTCCTCGACTCTTGCACCGTGGGCATGGCACTGGGCATGGGCGTGCAGGCCGCTGTGGCAGCAGCCGCGGCAGGCAGCGACACCGCAGCCGTAGCCGCCGCGGCGGCGGCGCAGTTCGCGCGGACCAAGGTCTATTTCTACGTGCCCAGCCTGGAACAGCTCCGCCGGGGCGGGCGGATCGGCGCGGCCGCCTCGCTGCTGGGGACCATGTTCGCCATCAAACCCATCCTGGCCGTCGACGACGGCAAGATCGTGCCGCTGGAAAAGGTCAGATCAGCAGCCAAAGCTGTTGCCCGCCTCGAGGAACTGGCCGCCGCGGACGCCGCATCGCGCCCCCACGGCCAGGCCCGCCTCGCCGTCCACCACTTCGGGAATCCGGTCGAGGCAGAAGCGCTGGCAGCCAGGCTGTCTGCCGCCTTGCCAAGCTGTCCGCCGGCCCAGATCAGCTCCCTGCCCGCCGTCCTGGCAGCCCACGCCGGGCTCGGCGTGCTCGCGGTGATCGTGGGCGAGGACGGCCCGGCAGCCCCGGAGCCGGAACTCCCCGCAGTTTCGCTATAGGTGCGTTTCCCGGCTGTCATTTTCTCAAGACGGCGTCCGGGGGCTGCGGTGTGGTGATCGGGTCTGCATGCCGGTGCACGAGTGCCCAGGTGTCGCCTTCGAGGCGATAGATGCTCGTAACCCGTAGCTCAAATGCTGATATTTTGTCGGCTCCTCCCACCTTGGCCTGCCAGTGTTCTATGTCCAGGAAGCAGGCGAGATCGGTTGTGACGTGCTTGGTGAGGGCATCAAAAGCCATGACGCGTCCAGATTTGAATCGTGCCGCCGCCGAATCGAGGGCCCCTGATACTCGCTCCCAGCCGACCACCGGAGGGCCCCAGGGATTAGCAAGGGAGACATCTCTGCTGTGGGAGAAAATGGCCTTGACGGGTTCCGGGTTGCCTTTAGCAAACTGATTTAGCGCCTGATGAAACTGGTCGATGACCTCGTCAAGCTGCATTGGTCCCACCAACTAACTCATAGGGCTTCTAAGGTAAGCGAATCTTAGCGGCTTCATGCCCCGCCGGTCACTGGCCTCCTGAATCTTCCAGCGGGGCGGCGGCTCGAGTCCCGAAGCTGGACCTTCCCGGCGGTTATACACCTAGCAGTTTCCACATAGGTGTAGCCGGGACTGTCACCCGCGGCCCTGCTTCCCTAGCGTTGGGAGCATGTCACGCCGGGACGCTGGAGCAGCACGCCAGGGGGCCCGGCATGCCCGGGACCGGCTGCCGTCCACGCTCGGAGCCGGCCCGGGGCTTCTGCTCACCGGCAGTGGCGAAAAGGTCTTTGAGTACGACGGCGGTACTTACCTATCCGGTGACGACGCCGCTTCGGGGGCTGCTGATGAGTCCGCTGCCGGAACAGGCAGGACAGGACCGGCGCTGAGATGGCGGGTGGGCCTGCGGGTCGCCCTGCTCATCGCCGCACTCGCGGTGCTTGGCAGCGTCTGGTTCTGGGCACAAGTAGCCGCCGGTCAGCCAGAAGTCAGGCCACTCAGTGACGTCTCCGCTCAGGGCAGCATGCCTGCTCGGGAAGGAACCGAAGGCCCGGAGCCCCACGGGGCCGGGCCGCCCGAACTGCCCTCGGAAAGTCCACAATCCGGCACGGTCATTATCCATGTGGCCGGGGCCATCGCTGTGCCGGGGATTGTTCAGTTGCCCGCTGGCAGCCGGGTTCACGAAGCAGTCGCCGCGGCAGGCGGAGGCACGCCTACAGCAGACCTGAACCGCCTCAACCTTGCTGCCGTGCTGGCGGACGGTCAGAAGCTCTACGTTCCCCAGGCCGGCGAAGAAATCCCCGCCGGTTCGTCCGGTCCACTCGGGGGACCGGGGGAGGAGACTGACGGCGGTGGGACCGCGTCAGAAGGAGGAAAGGTCAACCTCAACACAGCAGGCGTCGAAGAACTGGACGCCCTGCCGAAGGTTGGGCCCGTGCTGGCGCAGCGGATCGTGGACTGGCGCAAGGAACACGGCCCGTTCACATCGACCGAGGAGCTCGACGCCGTGGACGGCGTGGGTCCAAAGATGCTCGAGACACTCCTTCCCTTGGTAGGCGTCTGAGATGGCCAGGCGCAGCCCGTGGAGCCGCTTTGTTGACTCGGCCGTGCAGGGCCAGGGAGCTCCCGCGGCACCGGCACCCGTGGATACGCCCGCCATGACTACGTCCGCCGGGGTCCAGGCCGCGGGGCTGAAGGTCCGCAGGCTGGGTGAACGCGTCGGGACGAAACTCCGGGGCCAGGAGCCATCGAGTGCAGCAACGGCCGCGCCGCGCCGGCGCACCGACGTCAGGCTGGCCCTGCCCGCCCTCCTCGTCTGGAGTGCCGCCGTCGCCGGCGTCTGGCTTAGCCCTGTGGCGCTGGTGGGGCTCTGTTGCGGCTTGGTGCTGGTGGCCACGTGCCTGTTGATCCGGGCCTCACGCGGCCGGGCGCTGGTGGCAGGCCGGCGGAGCTTTCTTATGACCACCGCGGTTGCCTTGCTGCTGGCCGCGACCGCCGCTGCCCATTCGGCCGTCTCCTCGTCGCAACGCCACGACGGGCCGCTTGCCGAAGCTGTAGCCGCCGGCAACTCTGTGGTGGCCATCCTGGAAGTCACCGGATCGCCGCGGGCCATGACGGTCCCGGGAACTTCGGGGCCGCCCGAACGGTGGTCGGTAACGGCGCAGACGGAGCAGGTCACCGTCAGCAGCCGGGTCATCCGCACCCGTGCCCCGGTGGTGGTCATGGGCGGCAAGGGCTGGGGGGACCTGGTGCCCGGCCAGGTGGTCCGGACCGCCGGCAAGCTGAAGACACCGGACGCAGGCCAGCAGGAAACCGCTGTCCTGTCAGCCTCCCTGCCACCCCGTGCCGGTTCCGGGACCGGCAGCAGCGCCGCAGTCGATGATGCCAGCGCCCCGGGCTGGCAGCTGGTCGCGAAGGACCTGCGCGTCCGGTATGTCTCCGCTGCGTCCTTCCTTGCCGCCGATCCGGCCGGCCTCCTCCCGGGCATGGTTACCGGAGATACCAGCGCCCTGGACGAAGGGCTCAATGCCGCGATGAAAACGGTGGGAATGACCCACCTGACCGCGGTCAGCGGAGCCAACTGCAGCCTGGTCCTGGGTGCACTGCTGATCGCTGCACGCAGCCTGCGCCTGCCCCGGCTCCCCGCGGCAGGACTGGCGCTGACCGGCCTGGCAATGTTTGTGGTGCTCGTGGGCCCGGATGCCAGCGTGCTGCGCGCCGCGCTGATGGGTTCAATTGCCGTGGCATCGCTGGCAGGTGGCCGGACGGGCCGCGGACTCAGTTTCCTCTGCCTCGCGGTGTTGGGCCTGCTCCTGATCGACCCCGGCCTCGGTACCAGCATTGGGTTCCTCTTGTCGGTACTCGCGACCCTGGGCATCATCGTCCTGGGCCGACGGATGATTGACTGGACCCCGGCAGTGATTCCACGCTGGGCAGCCGCCGCCTGGGCCGTCCCGCTCTCCGCGCAGTTGCTGTGCGGCCCGGTGGTTGTGCTCCTGCAGCCCCAGTTTTCCACGTACTCGCTGCTTGCAAACCTGATGGCAGCCCCGCTGGTAGCACCGGTGACATTGCTGGGAACGGCAGCCGTCCCGCTGGTGGTTGCCGCGCCGTGGCTGGCCACCGTCCTGATCGCCGCGGCAGGCACTTTCAGCGCCGGAGTGGCAGGAACCGCACGGATCACGGCAGGATTGCCGGGGGCTGCGCTGCCCTGGCCCGAGGGCCCGTTCGGACTCCTGACCATGGTGCTGCTCTCCCTGCTGACCTTCGCCGGTGTGTGGCTGACTATCCGGCCGCGTCAGGTGTTGCCCTGGGTCCTGGCACTACACGCCCGGACGGAATCGATGCTGGACTTTCTGGAACGGCAGCTGGGGGCCACGGTGTCCCGGCTCTGGCCGGCGCGGTGCTTGCCGGACCGGCGCGGGCCAGGCCAGCGTGGCCCCGGCTTGGTGGCGGCGGCCCACCGTGGCAGGCTTAGACACTGCACCAGAATTTCCGGGAGGAATCCACCATGGCCGCAGCCCAGACCACACGTACCAGGACTCCGGCGTCCAACACGGCCACCTGGCGGGACGTGACGCCTGCCGAAATCGTCCTGGTGGGCGGACCGGAGGAATACCTCGGCATCCGTGCCATGGACCACGTCCGCGCCCAGGTGCGGACGGCGTTTCCCGACGTGGAAGTCAGCCGCCTCATGGCCGGAACGTACGAAGCCGGGACCCTCGCTATGCAAGTCAGCCCCTCACTCTTCGGTGAGCGCAAACTGATCGAAGTCGAAGGCGTTGAAGGCATGAACGATGCCTTCCTGGCCGACGCAATGACCTATCTGGCCCGCCCGGAGCCGGATGCGGTGCTCGTCCTGCGCCACGCCGGGGGAGTCCGCGGCAAGAAGCTCCTCGATGCCGTCAAGGCTGGCGGTTGGCCGGTAGTTGACTGCCAGCCCCTGAAGAAGGATGCGGATAAGGCCACTTTCGTGGCAACGGAATTCAGGGCCACCGGACGCAAGATCAGCTCGGACGCCGTGCAGACGCTTGTTAATGCCGTCGGCGCCAACCTTTCGGAGCTCGCGGCGGCGTGCAGCCAGCTGATCGCGGATGCCACGGGAGCAGTGACCCCGGAGTTGGTGGACCGCTACTACGGTGGCCGGATCGAGGCCACGGCCTTCAAGGTCGCGGACGCTGCCATGGCCGGAAACGGTCCAGTGGCGCTGTCCACCCTTCGCCACGCGCTGGCCACCGGGGCTGATCCGGTTCCGCTGGTTGCCGCGCTGGCAGCCAAGCTGCGGACGGTGGCCAAAGTTGCCGGCGCCCAGGGATCCCCGGCGCAGATCGCCCGGGAACTGGGCATGCAGCCCTGGCTCGTGGAGCAGGCCCAGCGCGATGTGCGCCGCTGGACCCCGGAGGGCCTGGTCCGCTCCATCCAGGCCACCGCCGAGGCCGATGCCCAGGTCAAGGGCCTTTCGCGTGATCCCGTCTATGCCGTTGAACATGCGGTGACCGTCATCGCAACCTCTGTGCGCGGGCACTGACGTCAGCTGATCGCGCCTGCGGTAGGTGGCTCTGGCGCAGAGACGCTGGCGGCTTAAAGATGTGTGGCCGGCACCCATCGGGTGCCGGCCACAATCATCAGTTCAGGTGAACTGGAAACCTTACAGCGCGTTGACCTTCTTGGAGATGGCCGACTTGCGGTTTGCTGCGTTGTTCTTGTGCAGAACACCCTTGCTGACAGCCTTGTCCAGCTTGCGGCCGGCAACAAGCAGGGCAGCGGCAGCCGCATCCTTGTCGGTGGACTCAACGGCGGTGTTGACGGCGCGGATGGCCGTCTTCAGCTCAGACTTGACTGCGTTGTTGCGCAGGCGAGCCTTCTCGTTGGTAAGGATGCGCTTCTTCTGGGACTTGATATTAGCCACGTGTGAACTCTCTTTTTAATGCGGAAATGGTCTAGAGGGCTTTCAGATTGGCCATTGACTGAGCGGCGTGGGGATACCTATGGCGGCCAACCATCAGTGGCCGTCGACCTGCACGGACACACAGCTATACAGAATAGCAGACCCCCCGGAAGCTGGCCATTTGGCGGGCTATTTCCAGCTGTGTCGGCGCCGTATGCCTGCAGCCACCAGATCGAAGCGTTTCCGGTCCAGAACTGCACCTTCGCGCCGGATGGCGTCCGGGCTGATCTGCAGGATCCGTCCAAGGTTCGCCTCGCTGGGCCGCTGCTGGCGGTCCCAACTGCCAGTTCCGATGTCCACGTAGTCTCCGGATCCGTTGCCGGCACGGTCATGGTCCCTGCTGGTGAGCATTACCCCCAACAGGTACTGTCCGCTCTTGCCCACCAGCAGAACCGGACGGTCTTTGCCCCGGGTGTGGTCCTCCTCATACGGCACCCAGGTCCACACAATCTCGCCGGGGTCGGGACTGCCGTCGGGCTGCGGGGCGTACTGGATGGACGCCGCGCCGGCAAAGTCGCCAGGATAGACGCCGTGCGGGGCCGGCCTCACCGGCGCCGCATGGCGGGCCGGTGCAGGCGGGTGCGGTCCGGCTGATCGGGTTGCCCCGTTACGGAACTTCTGCAGGACCCTGACGGACGTCCGGAAAGCGTTGGCCAAGGAGCGGAGGTTGATAGGCATGGGCCAAGACTATCGCCGGGCCACCGTGCCGGGTTTGAGCTGAATGCAATACGATGCGCCCGGACGTGGGAGACTGGAGGTTCCAAATGTGCGGTCCAGCCGCAGGGTGCCTTCGGTGCGTCCTGGCGGGGGTTGCACGAATGTCTACAGCACGAATGTCAACAGTAAGGACCCTGCGTGTCTCCCATGGCCCGCACCGCCCCGGTGCCCGCCGCGACTGATCCGGCCATCATTCGGAATTTCTGCATCATCGCGCACATTGACCACGGTAAATCCACCCTGGCTGACCGCATGTTGCAGTTCACCGGGGTGGTTAAGTCCCGCGATATGAAGGCCCAGTACCTGGACCGCATGGACATTGAGCGCGAACGCGGTATCACCATTAAGTCCCAGGCGGTCCGCATGCCCTGGGAACTCGACGGGACCAGCTACGCGCTGAACATGATCGACACCCCCGGCCACGTGGACTTCACCTACGAAGTGTCCCGTTCGCTGGCCGCCTGCGAAGGCGCAGTGCTGCTCGTTGACGCGGCGCAGGGCATTGAGGCGCAGACCCTCGCGAACCTGTACCTGGCGATGGAAAACAACCTCACCATCATCCCCGTGCTGAACAAGATCGACCTCCCGGCAGCCCAGCCTGAGAAGTACGCGGCGGAACTGGCCAGCCTGATCGGCGGCGACCCCGACGACGTGCTCCGCGTCTCCGGCAAGACCGGCATGGGCGTCGAGGTCCTGCTGGACAAGATCGTCCGCGATCTGCCGGCCCCCGTGGGGGACCCGAACGCCCCCGCGCGCGCCATGATCTTCGACTCGGTCTACGACACGTACCGCGGTGTGGTTACCTACGTCCGTGTGGTTGACGGCATGCTCCACCCCCGTGAACGCATCCAGATGATGTCCACCCGGGCCACCCACGAACTCCTCGAGATCGGAGTGAGCTCCCCGGAGCCCACCCCCTCCAAGGGTCTTGGGGTTGGCGAAGTGGGCTACCTCATCACCGGTGTGAAGGACGTCCGCCTGTCCAAGGTCGGCGACACCGTCACCAACCTTGCCAAGCCTGCCACAGTCTCCCTTCCCGGCTATGCCGATGCCAAGCCGATGGTCTTCTCCGGCCTGTACCCGCTGGACGGCACGGACTACCCGGTGCTCCGCGATGCGCTGGAGAAGCTGATGCTCAACGACGCCGCACTGGTGTACGAGCCCGAAACGTCGGCCGCGCTCGGCTTCGGCTTCCGCGTCGGCTTCCTCGGCCTGCTCCACCTGGAAATCACCAGGGAGCGGCTTGAACGCGAATACAATCTCGACCTGATCTCCACCGCCCCCAACGTGGAGTATGAAGTGACGCTGGAGGACAAGAAGGTGGTCCATGTGACCAACCCCAGCGAATACCCTTCCGGCAAGATCGCAGAGGTCCGCGAGCCGATGGTGGCTGCCACCATCCTGGCGCCGAATGAGTTTGTGGGCGCCATCATGGAGCTCTGCCAAAGCCGCCGAGGCGTTATTGGCGGCATGGACTACCTGTCCGAGGACAGGGTCGAAATCCGCTACCGGCTGCCACTCGCTGAGATCGTGTTCGATTTCTTTGACATCCTCAAATCCAAGACCCGGGGCTACGGCTCGCTGGACTGGAAAGCCGACGGCGAGCAGGTGGCCGACCTGGTCAAGGTGGACATCATGCTCCAAGGCGAACAGGTGGATGCCTTCTCCGCCATCACGCACCGCGAGAAGGCCTATGCCTACGGTGTAATGATGACCGGCAAACTGCGCGAGCTCATTCCCCGCCAGCAGTTCGAAGTGCCCATCCAGGCTGCCATCGGCTCCAGGATCATCGCCCGGGAAAGCATCCGCGCCATCCGCAAGGACGTTCTGGCCAAGTGCTACGGCGGCGACATTTCCCGTAAGCGCAAACTGCTGGAGAAGCAGAAGGAAGGCAAAAAGCGCATGAAGATGGTGGGCCGCGTTGAGGTCCCCCAGGAAGCCTTCATCGCTGCGCTGACCACCGACGAGTCCAAGGACAAGGCCAAGAAGTAGTGATGACAGTGGCCGGCAACACCGGAGGCCCCTGCAATGCCTAGCATTCTTCCGCTCGGTGACCCCGCGCCGTCGGACGGTCTGCTGCCCGCCCAGGCAGTGGCCGGTGCGGCGGACCGGGCCTTCGGGCTGTACGTGCACATCCCGTTCTGCGCTGTTCGTTGCGGATACTGCGACTTCAACACCTACACGGCCACCGAGCTGGGCGGCGGGGCGTCACAGGACGCCTACGCCACCACGGCCGTGTCCGAAGTCGACTTTGCCGCCACGGTCCTGCGGAACTCGGGTCTCCCGGACCGGCCGCTGAGCACAGTCTTCTTCGGCGGCGGCACCCCCACGCTGCTCCCGGCGGAAGACCTAGCGCGGATCCTGACGGCCGCCGTCGGGCACTGGGGCCTGGAACCCGGCGCCGAAGTGACTACCGAAGCAAACCCGGACTCGG
Source organism: Pseudarthrobacter raffinosi (assembly GCF_023913835.1). Classification (NCBI taxonomy): domain Bacteria; kingdom Bacillati; phylum Actinomycetota; class Actinomycetes; order Micrococcales; family Micrococcaceae; genus Pseudarthrobacter; species Pseudarthrobacter raffinosi. The sequence continues at coordinate 71,641 of NZ_JAMXBG010000016.1, forward strand.
TCACCCCTGCATCCCTTCAGGTCCTGGCCGATGCCGGTTTCACCCGGGTTTCCTTTGGCATGCAGTCTGCCGTTCCCCATGTACTGAAGGTCCTGGACCGCACGCACACGCCCAGCCGCGTGCCGCAGGTGGTGCAGTGGGCGCGCGATGCCGGACTGGCCGTGAGCCTGGACCTGATCTACGGGACGCCGGGGGAGTCCCTGGAGGACTGGCGGTTCTCCCTGGAGACGGCCCTGTCCTACGAGCCAGACCACATCAGTGCCTACGCGCTGATCGTTGAGGACGGCACCAAGCTGGCGGCCCAGATCCGCCGTGGTGAAGTCCCGGGAATCGACGACGACGACCACGCCGACAAATACGAACTCGCCGACCAGCTGATCGGCGCTGCTGGCCTTAGCTGGTATGAGGTCAGCAACTGGTCCCGGACGCCGGAGCAGGCATGCCGGCACAACCTCGCGTACTGGCGCGGGGACGACTGGTGGGGCATCGGGCCAGGTGCACATTCACACGTCGGCGGGGTGCGGTGGTGGAACGTCAAGCACCCCACGGCCTACGCCGGACGGCTCGCTCAGGGCCTGTCGCCGGCCGCCGGGCGGGAAACGCTGGACGCCGAAACCCGCGACGTTGAGCGCGTGATGCTTGAGGCCCGGCTCGTGTCGGGGCTGGCAACGTCAACGCTGGGCGACCACGGCCGTCACGCCGTGGCCGGGCTCATTGCCGACGGCCTGGTGGAGCCACCGGCTGCCTTCCACGGCACGCTGGTATTGACCCTGAAGGGCCGCCTGCTGGCCGACGCCGTGGTCCGAAGGATCCTGCCAGGCTGACCTGCCGGACAAGCTGGTGGGCCCACGCCCGCAGGGTTCCCTGGAGGAGGTTTAGGGTGACGGTGGGGACTACTTGATCCAGCGCAGGTTGTACTGGTAACGGTGGGGCTGGCCCTTGTTGACATGGATACCTGCGGCCACGGAGAAGCAGGTCAGGGCAATCCAGATCAGGGTGGCGATGACGGCGAAGATGTTTCCCACCACCGGAATGAACACCAGGAGATTGGCCACCAGCGCCGCGATGGTGGGCGGCAGGCTGAAGTTCAGCGCTTCCTTGGATTCCTGGGCGGTAAACGGCCCGCGCTCACGGAAAATCAGGTAGATCAGCAGTGACGGAACACAGCCGAGGATCCCGCCGAAGTGTGCCAGTGTGGCCCACTGGCGGTCTTCGCTGGCCGTCAGGGGCAGCGCGTTAGCCGGAACGCCCTGGTACTCGGAACGGCCCTGGCCGCCGTGGTCGTCCCGGTGCTCGCGTGCGTTTTGTGCCACGGTTTTCTTCCTTCGAAAGTGCAATGGTGCTGGGTTGGAGAATGCCAGAGTGAAGCAACGGCAGCCTCCGCAGTACCAAGAATACTGGTTCAGCCACCAAATGCTGCCGCCAGGAGCCGGATCCGGTGTCAGGGCACCGTCAGGAAGTCGATGACTTCCTCCACTCTCCCGAGGAGTGATGCTTCCAGGTCCGCGTAGCTGCGGACAGCGCCCAGCAGCTTTTGCCAGCCAAGCCCGATGTCTTCCTTGGTGGAGTGCGGCCAGCCGAACGCTGCCAGGATTCCGGTCTTCCAGTCCTGCCCGCGCGGCACCACCGGCCATTGCTCGATGCCCAGTACAGCGGGCCGGATGGCCTGCCACACGTCAACGTAAGGGTGCCCGACGATCAGGACATTCCCCACCGCGCCGGGGGAGGCCATCACGGCAGCCGCGATGCGCCACTCCTTCGAGTCCGGCACCAGGTGGTCCACCAGGACCCCCAGCCGCCGCCCTGGACCGGGACCGAATGCGGCCACCGTCCCTGCCAGGTCATCAATGCCATGCAAAGGCTCGACGACGATGCCCTCTACGCGGAGATCGTCACCCCAGACTTTTTCCACGAGTTCGGCGTCGTGCTTTCCCTCCACCCAGATTCTGCTGGCTTTGGCCACCTGGGCGCGCTGGCCGGCCACGCGGAACGAGCCGGACGCCGTCCGGCCGGCGGCCACGGGGGCGGCCTGCCTGGGCGCCGGGGGAACGAGCCGGATGGGCTGCCCCTCCAGGAGGAACCCGAAGCCCAGCCGGAAGGACCGGGACTTGCCGCGCCGGTCTTCGAGGGCCACGACATGCATGCCCCCGGACTTCTCCACCCGGGTCACCGCTCCCACCCAGCCTGACTGGGCGTCTTCGAGAACCATGCCACGTTCCACGGGGACCTCGGGGAGTTCGCTTCTCACAGGCGCGGTGATCTCCTGCGGACCCCAGTTCTGGTACTGCATGGATTGATTCCGCCTTGCCGCTAGATCCTGGCCCGGAATTTCGCCCGGAGCGGTACCAATGCTAACAACGGGGTGACTCATATTAGACTGTTAGCACTTAGGCATGTCGAGTGCTAACCCTGCAGTGACCACGGATGGAGGTGGAATATGAGCGAGCCGCGCAAACTCGAAGTACTGCGCGCCATCGTGGAGGACTATGTGCACTCCCGCGAGCCAGTAGGTTCAAAAGCGCTCGTGGAACGCCACCACCTCGGCGTGTCCAGTGCCACCATCCGCAACGACATGGCGGCCTTGGAAGACGACGGCCTGATCACGGCCCCGCACACCAGCGCCGGACGGATCCCCACAGACAAAGGCTATCGGCTGTTTGTGGACCAGATTTCAGCGGTAAAGCCGCTTTCCCATGCGGAACGGCGTGCAATCCAGTCGCTGCTGGAGGGCGCCGACGATCTGGACGACGTCCTTGACAGGACCGTCAGGATGCTGTCGCAGCTGACCAACCAGGTCGCCGTAGTGCAGTATCCGCATCTGAGCCGCGCCACCATCCGCCACATCGAATTCGTCCTGCTCGCGCCCCGGCAGGTCCTGGTGATCCTCATCGCCACCACCGGCAAGGTCGAGCAGCGCGTGATCGACATCGGCCAGGACCTCGGCGACGACGCCATCGCCGCGCTGCGGTCACACTTCCTCGGATCACTCGCGGGCATCTCGCTGAGCCGGCTGACCCCCTCGCTGCCGGGAGTCGTTTTGTCCGTCAGCCCGGGCCAACGCGCGGCGGCCCAGGCCTTGGCCCACGGGCTGGAAACGCTCGCCCACAGCAGCCGGGAGGAACGCATGGTCATGGCCGGAACGGCGAACCTCGCCCGCTCCAATGTGGATTTTCCGCTCAGTATCGGGCCGGTCCTGGAAGCGCTCGAGGAGCAGGTTGTCCTGCTGCGCCTCCTGAGCGACATGGCGCAGGATCCGAGGGGCGTGGCAGTCAGCATCGGGCGTGAAAACCCGTACGACGGGCTCGCGGAAGCCTCCGTGGTGGCCACGGGCTACGGACCAGACAGCACTGCCAAGATCGGTGTGCTCGGCCCTACGCGGATGGACTATCCCACCACCATGGCCGCCGTCAGGGCAGTAGCCCGTTACCTTTCAAGAATTCTGGGTCCGTAACAGCACCGCGGTCCAGGCACGAAGAGCAGTGCCGGCAGCCCGGCTGCCGGCAGTACAACAAGGAAGAGATACGAACTTTGAGCAGCCACTACGACGTCCTCGGAGTCTCGCCGGAAGCCACCGGGGAAGAGATCAAGAAGGCCTACCGCAAGCTGGCCCGCACTCTTCACCCGGACGTAAACCCCGGGGACGATGCATCGGACCGCTTCAAGGCCGTGACCCATGCCTACGAGGTACTTTCGGACCCGCAGAAGCGCCGGATCTATGACACCACCGGCAATGAGAACGGCACCGACAACGGGTTCGGCGGCGGCGGATACTCCGGCCAGGGCTTCGCGTTCCAGGACATCTTCGACACGTTCTTCGGGGCCGGCGGCACCTCCGGCCCCGCGTCCCGGGTCCGCCGCGGCCAGGACGCGCTGATCAGTGTACGGATCGAACTCCGCGATGCCGTGTTCGGCGTCAACCGGAAACTCGAAGTGGACACAGCCGTCACCTGCCCCACCTGCAACGGGTCATGCTGCCGCGAAGGCAGCCACCCTGTGCGCTGCGATATCTGCGGCGGCAGCGGCCAGGTCCAGCGGGCGGTTCGCTCCATCCTGGGCCAGGTCATGACGGCGGCCCCGTGTGGCAGCTGCGAAGGCTTCGGGACGGTCATCAAGGACCCCTGCAACGAATGCAGCGGCCAAGGCCGCATCCGCAGCCGGCGGTCGCTCACCATCAAGGTGCCGGCCGGTGTTGCCACAGGCACCCGGATCCAGCTCTCCGGGCAGGGCGAAGCAGGCCCGGCCGGCGGACCGTCCGGGGACCTGTACGTGGAACTCCGGGTCAACAACGACGCCACCTACGCGCGCGACGGTGACGACCTGCACGCAACGCTGCACATCCCGATGACTGCCGCCGCCCTGGGCACCGAGCTGTCACTGGAAACCTTTGACGGGCTGCAGGAAATCGATGTCAAGGCAGGGACGCAGTCCGGAGAGATCATCACGCTCCGTGGACTCGGCGTGACGCACCTGCGCGGTTACGGCCGCGGGGACCTGATGGTCCATCTGCAGGTGGAGACGCCGGCCAAGCTCGATGCCGCGCAGGAGGATCTCCTGCGGCAGCTGGCGAAGCTGCGGGGCGAGCAGTTCACGGAAGGCAAGCTGGCTGCCAGCGGCGGCGTCTTTGCCAAGCTGCGGGACCGGTTCGGTAACCTGTAACGGTGAGCAATCCCGTTTTCTTCAGCGGTGCCGGGTCGCTGGACGAGCTGGTGCCCGGTGCCCGTTTTGTCCTTCAAGGGCCGGAGGCACGCCACGCCGTGACCGTAAAACGGCTATCTCCCGGAGAAGCAGTGGACATTGCCGACGGCGCCGGAAAGCGGCTGACAGGAACTGTTGTCTCGGCGTCGCCCGCGGAGCTCACCGTGGAATGCTCCGCCCTCGTGGTGGAGGACCGGCCCGATATCCGGCTGGTGCTGGTGCAGGCCCTGGCCAAGGGGGACCGCGATGAAATGGCCGTGGAAACGGCAACCGAACTCGGGATCGATGCCGTAGTTCCCTGGCAGTCCGAGCGATCAATTGTCCGCTGGAAGGGTGAGCGCGCGGCCAAGGCCCACGCAAAATGGCAGTCCGTGGTCACTGCCGCCGCCAAGCAGGCACGCCGCGCCTGGATCCCCGAGGTGCGCGCCGCCGTCGAAACGCCAGGCCTTGGGGCGGCCGTGGCGGCAGCGGATCTGGCCGTAATCCTGCACGAAGACGCGGTCCGGCCGCTCCGGTCTGTCCTGGAAGCATGGCAGGGCAACCAGGCTGGCGCCGGACCCCTGGAAATTCTGCTCATCGTTGGCCCGGAAGGCGGAATCAGTCCTCGCGAAGTCACCCGGCTTTGCGACGCCGGCGCCGTGACGGCGCTCCTGGGACACCACGTCCTGAGGTCATCCACGGCCGGACCGGCAGCGGTTGTTCTGGCGAGCGATGTACTGGGACGCTGGACAGCCCCGGTATCCTGAGGCCGCCTGCTGCGCATGCTGCTACCGGACGTTGAAGTTCCGCGTATCCACATTCAGCTCCTGGCTGGTGCCGGCCGCATCCACCTGCGAAACGCGGAGCTCGTAACTCCCGGCGGACAGGCTAAGGGCAAGCGTAAACACTCCGGACTGGGCCGCTTCCGCAGCTGCAGTGGTCTCCCCGGTGAGGTAGGGCGTCTTGTTCCCGTTCGCTTCGGCCCGCAGGATCTGCCAGCGGAGCTTACCGCCCGGAACGGTGCTGCGGCCGGTGATCTTGACGCTTCCGCCGGCCAGGTCCGTCCCTTCCTGCGGATCGATGATCCACACGGGCGCCACCATTCCGGCAGCTCGGGACATGGGGGCGCCAAGCTGGACGTGGTCGAAGGCAACGTAGTCGGTGTGGCTATCCACCAGGATCCTGACCTGGATCTGCTGGCCGGAATCGATCAGGCCGGAACTCGCAGCCGCTGCCGTAGCGGTAAAGACCAGCTGCTGAATGGCGCGGCCGGCCATGTCGGCGTCGAGATTGCTGTTAAAGGCATCCTCCGAGACGTCGACGGTAATGACGTTCTTGCCGGAGATGGACGAGGCGAGTTTCTCGGGATCCTGCCAAGGCGTGAAGAAATCCGGGTCCAGCGGCTTCTCGGACATCATGGCCCGCAGGGCGCGGGTCACTGGATTCTCCTGCTCCGGCACGTCCCGGAACTCCCGGTATAGGAACACGTTGCTGTTGCTTCGGCCAATCCAGTAGACCGGTGCCTTATTCGAGGACTGTGTAGTTTCCAGGGGCGCACTGGTGGAAGGTGCTCCGGGGGAGCCGGTGGCGGCAGCACTGGAGTTTGCCGTCAGGTTGGGCTCAGGGCTGGGTTCCGCGATACAACCGGTGAGAAGGAGGAATGCTGGCAGCAGGCCCAGGAAACGTTGCGGACGAAAACGCGGCGCGACGCGTTTGGAAGTGAGGGGGGTAGCTGTTTCCGGCATTCTCGTGGCCCTGTCCTTCCTGGCGGTGAAATGGTGAGGCCTGGGCCTCGGGAGCCGGTCCCCCTGACGGCCTTGATTTCCAGCATCGCATAGCCAGCCCCGCCAAAAGGACCGAATACGGGCGGGCGGCGCAACTGCAACGGGAACGATATGAGCCCGATATGAAGTTGATACCTAATGACGCCGACCGTCCCGCAGTAGGCCGGTGACGGGAGCCCTCGCCGGAGACCACCGGGCGCTGCTGGGAGGCGCCGCCTGGCGTAAGATGGAAGGACTCCGCTGGCTCCGGCGTGCTCGGCAACAGCCCCGTCCACGCAGCAGTCGGCGGCATTTAAGTTTCGAACTGGAGGAGACCACGGGCCTGCGGGCCAGCACCATGACTGAATCAGCGAACGGAAAGCGCCGGCTCAATACTGAACGCGCCGCCGGAGAATTCCCCCATTCACTTCCCGGTGTTCGGACGGAGGTGGTTCTCTTCGACAACTCCGATCAGATGGTCCAATCGCTCGGCAGCCATGATGAGGCCTTGCGTTACATAGAAGAGCAGTTCCCGTCCGTTAACTTCCACGTCCGTGGAAACGAACTGTCCATGAGCGGCCCTGCCGACGAAGTTCCCCGCATCATGCGGCTGCTGCATGAAGTTCGCGGTCTCGTGGCCCGTGGCACAGTCATCAGCCCCGCGGTGTTGCAGCAGCTCGTCTCGTTGCTCCGCAGCCAGTCATTGCAGAACCCTGTGGACGTCCTCACCCATGACATCCTCTCCAGCCGGGGGAAGACCATCCGGCCCAAGACCCTGAACCAGAAGAACTACGTGGACGCGATTGACGCGAACACGGTGATCTTCGGGATTGGCCCTGCAGGTACGGGCAAGACGTACCTCGCGATGGCCAAGGCTGTCCAGGCGCTGCAGCAGAAGGAAGTCAGCCGTATTATCCTGACCAGGCCTGCCGTCGAGGCCGGCGAACGGCTGGGATTCCTGCCGGGCACCCTGAGCGACAAGATCGATCCCTACCTGCGCCCGCTGTACGACGCGTTGCACGACATGATGGACCCCGAGGCCATCCCGCGCCTGATGGCCGCCGGGACCATCGAAGTGGCGCCGCTGGCTTACATGCGGGGGCGCACGCTCAACGACGCCTTCATCATCCTGGACGAAGCGCAGAACACCACACCGGCACAGATGAAGATGTTTCTTACGCGTTTGGGCTTCGGGTCCAAAATGGTGGTCACCGGAGACGTCACCCAGGTGGACCTTCCCTTCGACACACGCTCAGGTCTGCGGATCGTGGAGGAGATCCTGCAGGGAATCGAGGACGTGAACTTCACCATCCTGGACTCCACTGACGTGGTCCGCCACCGTCTTGTGGGTGACATCGTGCGTGCCTACAGTCTCTGGGACGATCTCCAGCGGAACAAGGTGAAACACTCGGTGAGCCGGGAAAAGCGGGGGGAAAACGCGTGAGCATTGAGGTCAACAACGAGTCCGGCATCCAGGTTGATGAAGCGGAGCTTGTGTCACTGTCCCGGTACGTTTTCGAACAGCTGTATATCCACCCGCAGGCTGAACTCTCCATCCTCCTGGTGGATGAACCAGCCATGGAAAAGCTCCACATCGAGCTTATGGACGAGCCGGGATCCACAGACGTGCTCTCGGTCCCCATGGACGAACTGACCCCCGGTACACCGGACCGGCCCACCCCGCAAGGGATGCTGGGTGACATTGCCGTGTGCCCCCAGGTCGCGCAGGTTCAGGCCGTCAACGCAGGGCACTCCCTGCAGGATGAAATGTTGCTCCTGACTACGCACGGGATCCTCCACCTGCTCGGCTATGACCATGCAGAGCCCGAGGAAAAGGAAGAAATGTTCGGCCTCCAGCGCCAGCTGCTTTCCGGCTTCACCGGCAAAGAAGCACCTGCCGAGACCACGCAGTGACGCCCCTGCTCCTTGTCGGCATGGCCCTGGCGTTCCTCGGTACCGCTGCACTCTTGACCGCAGCCGAGGCCGCGTTCACGTTCCTTTCCCGGCATGACGCCGAAGACGCCCTGCTGAAAAGCCGCGGAAACGCCATGAAGCGCATCCTGGCCCAGCCGGTGGCGCACATCCGGGCCTTGCGGTTCTGGCGGGTCTGGTTCGAGATGGCTTCAGCCGTAGCGGTGGCCGTCCTGCTCCACAGCCTGCTGGACAACGTCTGGCTGGCCGGGCTGGCCGCCACCGGAATCATGGCCCTGCTCGGCTTCGTCATCGTCGGCGTTTCCCCACGGCAGCTCGGCAGGCTCCATTCGGCCGCAGTCGTCCGCTCCACAGCACCGCTGATCAGGTACCTGACGTGGGTCCTCGGACCCATCCCGGGGTGGCTCGTGGCGCTGGGCAGTGCCGCCGCTCCCGGCGCTCCGGCGGGTGATGACGCGTTCTTCAGCGAACAGGAATTCCGCGAACTTGTGGACCGCGCATCCGAATCGGACATGATCGAAGACACCGAAGCTGAAATGATCCAATCAGTCTTTGACTTCGGCGACACCCTGGTGCGCGCCGTGATGGTGCCCCGGACGGATATCCTCAGCATCGACGCCGGCTCCAGCCTCAGGCGGGCCATGTCAATGTTCCTGCGGTCGGGCTATTCGCGGATCCCCGTTATCCGCGACAACACGGACCAGATCCTCGGAATCGTCTACCTCAAGGACGTTGCGGCGACGCTCCATGAGCTCGGACCCGACGACGAACAGCCCCCGGTCGAAGCCCTGGCCCGCGAGGTCCGGTATGTCCCGGAGTCGAAGCCGGTGAGCGATCTGCTGCGGGAACTGCAGAAGGAGTCAACACACGTTGCCATCGTGATCGACGAATACGGCGGCACGGCCGGCCTTGTCACCCTGGAGGACCTCATCGAGGAAATTGTCGGCGAAATCGTGGACGAGTATGACACCGAAAGCGCCGAGGCCGTGGCCCTGGGCGGCGGTTCCTACCGGGTGAGCGCCCGGATGAGCATCGACGACCTCGGCGAACTGTTCGACATAGAGCTCGACGACGACGAGGTTGACACCGTGGGCGGGCTGCTGGCCAAGGCCCTGGGCCGCGTTCCCATTGTGGGCAGCCGCGTGGTGGTGGGCGGCATCTCGCTGCTCGCCGAACGGCTCGAGGGCCGCCGCAACCGCGTCAGCCACATCATTGCCTCGGCAGTACCAAAAGCAGACACTGACCTTGAAGACCTCCTCGAAGAGGCGAAAGCAACCCAGCAGGGAGTTCCACGTGAGCAAGAAAAGTAATCGTCCGGCCAACCCGGATTCGGCCGCAAAAGACTTCGGCGGCTACAGGGCAGGCTTTGCGGTCCTCGTGGGGCGGCCTAACGCAGGAAAATCAACCCTGACGAACGCACTGGTGGGCCAGAAGGTGGCGATCACCTCCGCAAAGCCGCAGACCACGCGCCACACCATCCGGGGGATCGTGCACCGCGATGACGCCCAGCTGATCCTGGTGGATACCCCGGGCCTGCACCGCCCCCGCACGCTGCTGGGAAAGCGGCTGAACGAACTCGTCGCCGACACCCTCGCCGAGGTCGACGCGATCGGCTTCTGCCTGCCCGCCAACGAGAAAATCGGCCCGGGCGACAAGTACATCGCCGCCCAGCTCGCCGCCATCGGCAACAAGCCGGTCATCGCGATCGTCACCAAGGCGGACACAGTGGACCGGCAGGCGCTCACCGAGCAGTTGCTCGCCGTCGCAGCACTGGGCCGGGATGTCATCGGCGAGGACGGCTGGAAGGACATCGTCCCGGTCTCCGCCACCGACGGCTTCCAGGTGGACACCCTCGCAGACGTCCTGATCAGCCACATGCCGGCGTCGCCGCCCCTTTATCCGGACGGTCACCTGACGGACGAGCCCGAAGCCGTGATGATCGCCGAGCTCATCCGGGAAGCTGCCCTCGAAGGCGTCCGCGACGAACTGCCCCACTCCCTGGCCGTCGTCGTCGATGAGATTGTTCCGCGTGAGGGCCGGCCCGAAGACAGGCCCTTCCTCGACGTCCGGGTTAATCTCTATGTGGAACGTTCGTCCCAGAAGGCCATCATCATCGGCAAGGGCGGTGCACGGCTCCGGGAAGTCGGCACCAACGCACGCAAGGGGATCGAGGCGCTGCTCGGTGCCCGCATCTACCTTGACCTGCATGTGAAGGTGGCCAAGGACTGGCAGCGCGACCCGAAGCAACTGGTCAAGCTCGGCTTCTGACGCTGCCCCTTTCGCTTTACCCGGCCGTCGTCGGGAAGTTCCCAGACTGGGCAACTAAAATAGGCCGGATTCAATTTTTTCGAGGAAGGTACACCACACATGGGGCGAGGCCGCGACAATCGCGAGTACGGAGCTGACGCGTCAGCCGGGACCGGTCCGGTGTCCCGCCACGCTGATGCCACCGCCGTCGGCGTTGCCCGGCATCTCGGATCCCGGAGCCGGATGCCGGCCTGGCTGAAGGTGACCACTGCGGTGGTCACCATCCTGGTTGTCGGCGGTCTTGGCTACGCAGGCTACTGGTATTTGCGGTTTCAGTCGAACATCACCACGGCACCGCTGAACGCCGGTGGCGCGGCGAACCCATCGGACGACAAATCGGGCCGGATGCAGATCCTGATCCTTGGCTCTGATACCAGGGACGGCGCAAACGCGGAGTACGGCGCCGTGGAGGACTCAACAGGTTACGGCAAATCCGACGTCATGATGCTGATGGACGTATCGGCCGACAACAAGCGCGTCAGCGTCATCAGCTTCCCCCGGGACCTGCTGGTCGATATTCCGGAGTGCACCGACCAGAAGACCAAGCGGACGTATCCTGCCCGCAGCGGTGTCATGATCAACGAGGCCATGAATGAAGCCGGCATCGGCTGCGCCGTAGACACCGTCAACAAGCTGACTGGCATGGAGATCGATCACTTTATGATGGCGGACTTCACCGCAGTGAAGGAACTCTCCAACACGGTGGGCGGCGTTGACGTGTGCATCAGTGACGCGGTCTATGATCCTGACTCCCGGCTGCGCCTGCCGAAGGGCACGTCCGCCGTTCAGGGCGAAATGGCTCTTGCCTTCCTGCGGACCCGTCATGCCTTTGCTGACGGCGGCGACCTGGGCCGGATCAGGGCACAGCAGGGATTCCTTTCCTCCCTCACGCGCAAGATCAAGGACGACGGCACGCTGTCTGACCCCTCTAAGATGCTGACCATTGCCGATGTTGTGACCAAGAACCTCACGGTGGATGAGGGGCTGGCCTCCGTGCCGTCGCTCGTGAGTATCGGTAGCCGGCTCAAGGACATCGATATCAGCAAGGTGGCGTTTGTGGCCGTGCCCACCGCGCCGGCAGTCACGGACATCAACCGCCTGCAGATTGCCGAGCCCGCAGGGTCCCAGCTCTTTGCGGCCCTCCGCGAGGACGTGGACCTCACGGATCCGACAGCACCCACAACGCCGTCCCCGGCGCCGACGGAAACAACAACCACCCCAACAGAAACAGCCCCGGCGGTGCCGCCGTATGACAAGGCGCTGCAACCAGTCACCGTGGCCAACGGCAGCGGCGTCCCGGGACGCGCCCAGGAAATCGTGCAGGCGTTGATCACCGGCGGCTTCACCCAAGCCGGGCCGTTTGAAGCCACGGCGGTGGCGCAGAGCGTTGTCTACTACGGTACGGAATTCGCCGACGTCGCAGCTGACGTGGCTGCGATGCTGGGGATCCCGGCCGCGCAGGTCCAGTTGGCACCTCGCGTCGCGGGAGTCCAGGTCTACCTTGGAACTGACTTCACCACCGGGGCAACCTACGGAGCCGGTGCTGGTGGCGCCCTGCCCGAGGACATCGTCAACCAGACAGCCGGCGATACCGTGTGCCAGCAGGCCAACCCTGTGCTGATCGTCCAGGACTGACGGCCGCACCACAGAAGACAGCACCTCAGAAGACAGCACCTCAGTAGACACACAAGAGGCGGGGCCAGACGGCCCCACCTCTTGTGTGTCCTGGAGAGTGATTACCAGATGCTGACGCGAGCGTCCTGCGGCATCCACATGCCATCCTGGTCGGTCACGCTAAAGGCCTCATGGAAGGCGTCCAGGTTCTTGGCGATGGCGTTGGTCCTGAACTCGTTGGGGGAGTGGGGATCCGTGGCGAGCCTCCTGATGGCCTCTTCGGACCGGATCACCTGCCGCCAGCCGGCTGCCCAGGACGCGAAGAACCGCTGCTGCCCCGTCAGTCCGTCCAGAACTTCCGGTTCCTTGCCGTCAAGGCTGAGCAGGTAAGCCTTGTAGGCGATGGTCAGGCCACCGAGGTCGCCGATGTTCTCCCCGAGCGTCAGCTTGCCGTTGACGTTGTGCCCCGGCGCCGCATACGGGGACAACTCGTCGTACTGTGCCACCAGCTTGGCTGTGAGCTTCTCAAAGGCCGTCCGGTCATCCTCGGTCCACCAGTTCCGCAGCGCGCCGCCGCCGTCGAACTGCGACCCCTGGTCATCAAAACCGTGGCCGATCTCGTGGCCGATCACCGCTCCAATGCCACCGTAATTAACGGCGTCGTCGGCGTCGGCTGTGAAGAACGGTGGCTGCAGGATAGCGGCAGGGAAGACGATCTCGTTGAGCATCGGGTGGTAGTACGCGTTGACCGTCTGCGGTGTCATGAGCCACTTGTTAAGGTCCACGGGTTTGCCCACCTCATCCAGATGGCGGTCGACGTCGGCATTGTGGGCCCGCTCAACGTTCCCCAGAAGGTCCAGCGGGTCGATTTCCACAGCTGAGTAATCGATCCACTTGTCGGGGTAGCCGATCTTGGCGCGGAAGGCCTCCAGTTTCCGCAGCGCCTCGGCCTTTGTTTCCTCACCCATCCAGGCAAGACCGGTGATGGACTGCCGGTAGGCCTCGATCAGGTTGGCCACCAGGGTCTGCATGCGGGCCTTGTGGGTTTCGGGGAAGTGCTTCGAGACGTAGATCTGCCCAACGGCCTCACCGAGTGCAGCTTCGACGACGGCGACGGCCCGCTTCCAGCGGTCCTTGTTCCGGGGCGTGCCGCTGATGGTTGTACCGTAGAAGGCAAAATTGGCATCCACGAACTCGGAGGACAGGTACGGCGCGGCGCCGTTGACGACCCGCAGGGCCAGCCACTCCTGCCACACGGAGAGCGGTTCGGACTCCAGCAGGCCGGCGGCCCCGCTGAAGAAGTCCGGTGTGCTTACTACGATCTCGTTGCGCTTGTCGGCGTCGATCCCGGCAGCTTCGAACCAGGTGTTAAGGAGCGGGAACAGGGTGGCCGCTTCCTCAGCGGACTTGAGGTTATAGGTCTTCTGCGGGTCGCGCAGCGTGACGTTGTCCCAGTGGTGGGATGCGAGGCTGGTTTCGAGGGCAACGACGCGTGCGGCCGCAGGCTCCGGATCGGCCACTCCGGCCAGACTGAACATGGTCCTGACATGCTCGCCATAGGCCTTGACCATGGGGGCGAACTTCTCTTCCCGGTAGTAGGACTCGTCCGGCAGTCCCAGGCCGCCCTGGCCGGTGTAGAGCAGGATGCGGTCCGGGTTGCCAGCGTCCGGAGCCGGGTAGATATAGAAGAGGCCGGACACGTCTGACCGGAACAGCCGCCCGGCCAGGGCCACGAGATCAGCAACCGTGCTGGTGGCAAATACCTCGGCAAGCCGCCCGCGGATGGGCTCCATGCCTTTGGCCTCCACTGTGGCTTCGTCCATGAAGCTGTTGTAGAGCTCGCCCACTTTTCGTTCTATCCCGCTGGCGGCTTCACCCTTGGCAGCTGCTTCCTCGATGATGTCCCGGACCGCGATCTCCGCTCCGTCGCGCAGCGCGGTGAAAGTTCCCTCGAGTGGCCGGTCATCCGGAATTTCCGTGGCCTTGAGCCAGGACCCGTTCACGTGCTGGTACAGGTCATCCTGCGGCCTGACGGTGTGGTCAATGTTGGACAGATCGATCCCCGAGATGGGCACAGATGCTCCTTCGTGTGACGTGCCGCGGCCGGCGCTGGCACCGGCGCGGCGTCTGCATGTTGGACGATAAGGACGGTGGTGCCCTCTCATCTTACGCACGCGTGCTACCCTCAAATGGTGCGCGCAGAGCTCCTTCTTCTTAGCTGCCGCGGCGAGGCCTCAGACGCGATTTAGCGCAAGGCCCACCCTCGTCGCGGAGTTTGTGTTGCCCGGCCACCTTTCAGATAAGAACCACAGAAAAGGCCCCGATACTAATGCGAAACGCACAGAAGTCCTCCGGAATGCCAGCCCACCGCTACCGTCCTTTCCAGGATCAGATCACCGTTGAACTGCCTGACCGCACGTGGCCGGACAAGGTCATCACCAAGGCCCCGCGCTGGTGCGCTGTGGATCTGCGTGACGGCAACCAGGCGCTGATCGACCCGATGAGCCCGGCCCGCAAGATGAAGATGTTCGATCTGCTGGTCCGCATGGGTTACAAGGAAATTGAAGTCGGCTTCCCTTCTGCCTCGCAGACCGATTTCGACTTCGTCCGCCAGCTCATCGTCGGCAACCACATCCCGGACGATGTCACCATCCAGGTCCTCACCCAGGCCCGCGAGCACCTGATCGAGCGGACGTACGAGTCCCTGGTCGGCGCCAAGCAGGCGATTGTCCACCTGTACAACTCAACGTCCGTCCTGCAGCGCCGTGTGGTGTTCAACCAGGACCAGGACGGCATCCTCGACATCGCGCTCCAGGGCGCCAGACTGTGCAAGAAGTACGAGGAAACCCTCGTTGACACGCACGTCACCTATGAATACTCGCCGGAGTCGTTCACCGGAACTGAACTGGACTATGCCGTCCGGGTCTGCAACGCCATCGCCGACGTTTTCGAGGCATCCGCCGACAGCCAGGTCATCATCAACCTGCCTGCCACCGTGGAAATGGCCACTCCGAACGTGTACGCCGATTCCATTGAGTGGATGAGCCGGAACCTGCACCCGCGTGAAGGCATCATCCTGTCCCTGCACCCGCACAATGACCGGGGTACCGGCGTGGCCGCCGCCGAACTGGGGTACCTGGCCGGCGCGGACCGGATTGAGGGCTGCCTGTTCGGCAACGGCGAGCGAACCGGCAACGTGGACCTCGTCACCCTGGGCCTGAACATGTTCGTCCAGGGCATCGATCCCATGATCGACTTCTCCGACATCGACGAGATCCGGCGCACCGTGGAGTACTGCAACCAGCTCCCCGTCGCCGAGCGTTCCCCCTACGGCGGCGACCTCGTCTTCACCGCTTTCTCAGGCTCGCACCAGGACGCCATCAAGAAGGGTTTCGAGGCGCTGGAGAAGGATGCTGCCGCCGCTGGCAAGGACGTCGCGGACTTCACCTGGCAGGTCCCGTACCTGCCCGTTGACCCCAAGGACCTGGGCCGCAGCTACGAGGCCGTCATCCGCGTCAACTCGCAGTCCGGCAAGGGTGGCGTGGCCTACCTGCTCAAGAACGAACACAGCCTGGACCTGCCGCGCCGCGCCCAGATGGAATTCTCCGGCGTCATCCAGAAGAAGACCGATACCGTGGGCGGCGAAGTCAGCGGCGCTCAGTTGTGGCAGCACTTCCAGGACGAGTACCTGCCCTCCAGCCAGGCGGAGGGCCAGTGGGGCCGTTACTCACTCGGTTCCGTCAGCACCGAAACGGATGACGATGGCGGGATGACCCTGCACGCCTCGCTCACCGTTGACGGTGTCCAGGCCCGTCGCACGGGCACCGGAAACGGGCCCATCGCCGCGCTGTTGAGCATCCTGCGCGAGGACGGCGTGGATGTCCGGGTGCTGGACTACAGCGAGCATGCCCTTTCGGAAGGCGGCAGCGCCATGGCCGCAGCCTACGTCGAGTGTGCCGTGGGGGAGCGGGTCCTGTGGGGCGTCGGTATTGATGCAAACACCAGCATGTCCTCGCTCAAGGCCGTCATTTCCGCAGTCAACCGTGCCATCCGGGATTCCCGGGCCTGATTCGGAACACGTTGCGCGCCGGGGTTCCCGGCGCGCAACGCACCGGCATTGCCGGCTTTCCGGAACTCAGTGCGAAGATTAACCGTGGTCCAAAAATCCTTTGCTGCCCGGTCCTACCGGGATGACGCCGTGGTGCTCCGTACCCACAAGCTGGGCGAGGCTGACCGCATCATCACGCTGCTGACCAAGCACCACGGCCAGATCCGCGCCGTCGCGAAGGGTGTGCGGCGGACCAGCAGCAAGTTTGGGGCGCGGCTGGAGCCGTTTATGGTTGCCGACCTGCAGCTGGTCTCCGGAAAGACACTGGACATCGTCACGCAGGCTGTTGCCAAGGGCGCATACGGCAGCAACATCGCCGCAGACTATGGCCGCTACACCGTTGCAGCAGCCATGACCGAAACTGCGGAAAAACTCACCGACGTCGACGGCGAAGCCGGCACCGCCCAGTACAACCTCCTGGTGGGGGCGCTGGCCTCGCTGTCCCGGGCCGAGCACGCGCCTGGACTGATCCTGGATTCGTATCTCCTGCGTGCCCTTTCCACCGGCGGCTGGGCTCCAAGTTTTACCGACTGCGCCCGCTGCGGCCGGCCCGGTCCGCATACGGCCTTTTCGGCTCCGCTCGGCGGTATGGTCTGCGGTGACTGCAGGCCACCCGGTTCGCCTGCGCCGGCCGCAGAGACCGTCGTGCTCCTGGCTGCGCTGCTGACCGGGGACTGGACGACGGCGGATGGCTCGGACGTGCCGCACCGACGGGAAGCTGCGGGGCTGGTGGCCGTATACCTGCAATGGCACCTTGAACGTGTCCTGAAATCCCTCAAACATGTGGAGCGTGGCTGACAGTGGCCTTGGGAAAAAAGAAGAGTCCTTCGCGGCAGCGGACCACCCCTGTGGTGGCACCGTATCCGCACCCGTCCGGCGCGGTTGCCCCGGCGATCCCCGCAGAATTCATCCCCCGCCATGTTGCCATTGTGATGGACGGCAACGGCCGTTGGGCCAACCAGCGGGGCCTGCCGCGGATCGAGGGACACAAAGCCGGCGAGCCCGCCCTGCTGGACGTGATGGCGGGCGCTATCGAACTAGGCATCGAATACGTGAGCGTCTATGCGTTTTCCACCGAAAACTGGCGCCGGTCAGCCGAAGAGGTCCGCTTCCTGATGGGTTTTAACAAGGACGTGCTACGAAGGCAGCGGAACCAGCTGGACGACTGGGGTGTCCGCGTGCGGTGGTCCGGCCGGCGTCCCAGGCTGTGGGGCTCGGTGATCCGCGAACTGGAAGAGGCCGAGGAATTTACCGCGGGCAACAGCACGTGCACGTTGAACATGTGTGTTAATTACGGCGGCCGGGCGGAAATCACGGACGCCGTATCGGCTATCGCCGCCGAGGTTGCCGCAGGCCGGCTCAAACCCGGGGCCATCACCGAGAAAACCATCCAGAAGTACCTGGACGAACCGGACCTGCCGGACGTGGACCTGTTCCTGCGGAGCTCCGGGGAGCAGCGGCTCTCCAATTTCCTACTCTGGCAGTCCGCGTATGCCGAGTTCGTCTTTATGGACACGCTGTGGCCCGACGTCGACCGGCGGACCCTGTGGGACGCCGTCGAAATCTACGCCCGGCGGGACCGGCGCTACGGCGGCGCCGTCGACGCCGCACCGGGTTCAGCCGTACCGTAACCCCGGAGCCAGCGGGCGAGCCGCGCATAGGCGTCTGCCCGCACTTTGGCAGGGGAGAGGAAGACGTCGTGGAGCGCGCCGTCGATCCGTTCCACCGTGACGCTGCGCCCCAGTGTCAGGGCGCGGAGGGCGATGATGTTGACGTCCAGTACCGCGTCGGTGCGCCGCATTTCCTCGGACCAGAACGGCCCGGTGGCGCTTCCCCGGGACAGCAGCACCAGGATGGGTACGTCGATGTCCAGGCCACGGGCCACCTTGGTGTGGCCGGCCAGGATGGCGCTGAGCCAGCCCGCGCGGAGGGGAAATGCCATGGGCGGACGGAACCTGTCGTCAAGCGGCCACTCGCCGTCGGCTGAACTGCTGATGGTCCGCCAGTAGAACCCCCGCTCGGGCAGTCGCAGGACAGCCTCCGGCCGGAACCGCGCCACGGGTCCCACCATCGTGGACGCAGCACGGCGGACCAGCGAGCTGCCGTGCATCTCCAGCCAGGGACTGTTTAGCACCAGCTGGGAGGCCGCTCCGGGGTGGTTGCTGACCCAGAGGGCGGCCACCAGGCCGCCGGTGGAGTGGCCCATCAGCGTGAGGGAGGCCTTGCCTTCCAGTTCCGGCGTGTGCGTGTCGGCCCGGATGATGGCGATGGCCGCTTCGATCTCGGCGTCATAGTCCGCCAGGTTCGCCACGTAGCCGCCCGGCGTTTCCGGGCGCAGGCTGCGGCCGTGGTTGTGCATGTCGAGGGCGTAGAACTCGTAGCCGCTGTGTGTCCAAAACTGCGCCAGGTCCACATTGAAGAAGTAGTCGCTCCAACCATGGAGGAACAGCACTGTCCGGCGCCGGCCGGTGGCTGCCGGTTCCTTCGCCGGACGGAAGCGCACCAGCGTGGCGGTGCGCTGGACGCCGTCTTCGCCCCCGGCCTCGAAGGTGCAGGCTTCGAAACCAGCACCGAGGATATCTGGCTGCCACCTCATGGCTTTATGCTAGCCGGAGCCGCATGTATGGCGGCCCGGTTTGGTCTGGACCGTCCGAGACGGAAAACTAGAGCCATGCGCGTATATCCGACATTCTTCAGGCTGGCCTTTTCGTGGATGGACGCGGAACGCGCCCACAAGATCGGATTCAAGGGAATCAAACTTGCCCATACTTCCGGCGCAGGACGGCTGCTGCACCGGTTCACGGCACCCGCGGCCTCACTGCAGACTTCTGCCTTTGGGCTGACCTTCCCATCCCCGTTCGGCCTCGCCGCCGGATTCGACAAGGAGGGATTCGGCATCGAGGCCCTCACCGAACTTGGCTTTGGCCATGTCGAAGTAGGGACCATCACCGGGCAGGCGCAGCCGGGCAACGAGAAGCCGCGCCTTTTCAGGCTGATCGAGGACCGGGCTGTCATTAACCGGATGGGGTTCAACAACGATGGCGCGGCCGCCGTCGAACCGCGCCTCAAAGCGGCACGCGCCGCCCTGCAGCGCCGGCACCCTGACGTGCGCCCCGTGATCGGGGTGAACATCGGCAAGAGCAAGGTGGTGGAACTCGACGACGCCGCGGCCGATTACCTGATCAGCGCCCGGAGCCTGGCGCCGGCCGCGGACTACTTGGTAGTCAATGTCAGCTCACCCAACACGCCCGGCCTGCGCCTTCTCCAGGATGTCCAGACACTGCGCCCGCTGCTGACCGCGGTGGGGGACGAGGCGGACAAGGCGGCAGGCCGGCACGTCCCGCTGCTGGTCAAGATCGCACCGGACCTCAGCGATGAGGACATCGACGACGTCGCCAAGCTGGCCCTGGACCTTAAGCTGGACGGCATTATCGCCACCAACACCACGATCGGGCGTGAGGGGCTGGCGTCGCCGGCTGAGAAAGTGGTCGAATGCGGCGCCGGGGGCCTGTCCGGGGCACCGCTGAAGCAGCGTTCACTGGAAGTCCTTCGCCGCCTTAGGGAGGCCACCGGGGGTGCGATCACGCTGGTAGCCGTCGGCGGCGTCGAGACGGCGAAAGACGTCCAGGACCGCCTGGATGCCGGGGCCACGCTGGTCCAGGGCTACACGGCCTTCCTGTACGAGGGGCCTTTCTGGGCGGCACGGATCAACCGCGACCTGGCGAAAGCGCGACGCAACCGCTGACTGACACAACAAAACCCCGGCGGTTGGACCGCCGGGGTTTGGTTGTCTAAGAGGGGAATGCTGCCGGGGCCTGGCCCGGCCTGCATGTCAGGACGGGTATTGCCCGCGCTTCACGAGCGGCTTGGGCAGGCGCAGTTTGCGGAACTGCAGGGAACGCATGGAGCCGTACCAGACGGTGCCACGGTCAACCTCACCGAACTTCCCGGTGAGCTTCTTGCGGAGCTGCCGGGACAGAATGAACACATCCACAAAGACGGCCAGGAACATCACCCAGAAACCGCCCAGGACATAAACCATCTGCTCGCTGGAAGCTGGCACGATCAGGGAAATGATGACAAATACGAGGGCGCCGAACATCAGGTATTCGCCCAGGCTGAAGCGCGCATCCACGTAGTCGCGGGCATAACGCTTCTGCGGACCCTTGTCGCGCAAAGGCAGGAACTTCTCATCACCTGTATCGAGAGCCTGGCGCATTTTCGTCCGCTGATCCTGGACAGCCTGGCGCTCAGCCGCCTTGGACGCCTTGCGGTCCTCCGGCACAAGGGGCCGTTTGCGGGCAGCTTCCTGCGCTTTGCGCTTTGGCGTGGGCGCACCCTTGCCCAACGCGGCATCCTGCCGGGCTGCCGCTTCAGCGGCCTGCTGGTCTATTGTTTGCTGCGCCGTTGGCGCTTCCTTTTTACGTCCGAACACGTGAACAGAATACCTTGCGGCCCGCGGAGATTCGCCGCGGGTATTGTGTTCGCCATGACTCCCACTCCAGCAGCCAATCCGTCCGACGCCAGCACCCCCGGCTCCGGTCACCCTGCACCGGCCATCGACGCGGACGGACTCCGGCTGTCCGTCGCAGGTTCCTTCGACGCAACCCTCGACCGGCTCAAGGAACTTGTGGCCATTCCCGGCATCGCCTGGCCGAGTTTCGATCCTGCGCCCTTGGAAGCCAGCGCGCAGGCCGTAGCGGAACTGCTGCGCGCCGCCGGCCTTGAGGATGTCCAGGTCCTGCGCAGTAATAAGGAGGACGGCACCCTCGGCGGACCTGCCGTCGTCGCACGCCGACGGGCCGCCGAAGGAAAGCCGACCATTCTGCTGTACGCCCACCACGACGTCCAGCCGCCGGGGGATCCGGCGCTGTGGGAAACGGAGCCTTTCGACGCCGTCGAACGGGACGGCAGGTTGTACGGCCGTGGCGCTGCTGACGACAAGGCCGGGATCATGGCCCATGTGGCCGCCTATGCTGCAGCGATCGAGGTTCTGGGCACGGAATTCGGCCTTGGTGTGACGTTCTTCTTCGAAGGTGAGGAGGAAGCTGGTTCTCCCACCTTCCGTTCCTTCCTGGAAAAGCACCGGGAACTGCTGCGGGCCGATGTGATCGTGGTGGCCGACTCCAGCAACTGGAAGGTGGGCATTCCCGCCCTGACCACCAGCCTGCGCGGCCTTGTGGACGGAACCATTGAAGTTCAGGTGCTGGAGCATGCTGTCCACTCGGGCATGTTCGGTGGACCCGTGCTGGACGCGCCAACCCTGCTTTCCCGTTTGATTGCCACCCTGCACGACGCAGACGGCAACGTGGCCATCGAAGGCCTCGTATCGAATGACAACGTCGGCGTGGAGCTCGCCGAAGCGGAGTACCGTGCCGATTCCTCCGTTCTCGACGGCGTCCGGCTCGCAGGTACTGGAAGCATCGCCGCACGGCTGTGGACTAAGCCTGCGCTGTCCATCATCGGCTTCGATGCTCCCGCCGTGGATGTGGCCTCAAATACTCTCCTGCCGCGGGCGCGTGCCAAGTTCAGCCTGCGCCTGGCGCCCGGCCAGGATCCGGCGGCAGCGATGGAAGCCGTTCAACGCCACGTCCAGGCCAACGCGCCCTTTGGGGCGAAGGTCGTGTTCACTCCCGGGGAAAGCGGAAAGTCGTTCCTCGCTGATACAACCTCCAAGGCGGCGAAGTTCGCCATGTGGGCGCTGGGGGAGGCCTGGGGTGTTCCGGCGGTGGAGATGGGGATCGGCGGGTCGATTCCGTTTATTGCGGACCTGATGGACGTCTATCCGGACGTCCAGATCCTCGTGACCGGTGTTGAGGATCCCGATTCCCGTGCCCACAGTGCCAACGAGTCCCTTCACATTGGTGATTTCAAGAACGCCGTGGTCGCCGAGGCGCTGCTGCTCGCCCGGCTGAACGCAGAAGGCCTGGTCTGAATCCCATGCCCCTCTGATGCCGGCATTCCTCCACCATCGGGAACAATCAGCGAACAGGCTTGGTTACGTCAGGAGTTAGAGCTACAGGGCTGACCGAAGTAGCATGTAGCTATAGCCCGTACCGTATCCGTAGGGGCAGGCGCCGCTGACGCGGGGCCGCCAGGACCGTCCTAAGGTAGGCCAAATGAGCACCGCAACCAACGAGAACATCACCGAGACCACCAGCGCTGCCAGCGATGAACTGGCCGCACACGAGGTCAAACTGACCGACGTCGCAGCAGGCAAGGTGCGCAGCCTCCTGGAGCAGGAAGGCCGGACCGATCTCCGCCTCCGCGTTGCCGTCCAGCCCGGCGGCTGCTCCGGCCTCATTTACCAGCTGTACTTCGACGAGCGCCTCCTCGACGGAGATGCCGTCCGCGACTATGACGGCGTCGAAGTTGTCGTGGACAAGATGAGCGTGCCGTACCTCAGCGGTGCCAGCATCGACTTCGAGGACACCATCTCCAAGCAGGGCTTCACCATCGACAACCCCAACGCCGGTGGCTCCTGCGCCTGTGGTGATTCGTTCCACTGACCCGGTTCTTTCGCCCGATGCCGGCGCCTGCTTTCCGTCCGCCAAAAACGGCACGGAGGCACGGCGCCGACATGTGGGCGAAACGCCCGGCAGAGCGGTAAGCTCTACACCGAGTAGTAAAACTTTTAGTGTGCCCGGACGGCCCCTTGGGTGGCCGGGCAACAGCAACAAGTAGGAAGGGCCGTCTGTGAGTTCGCAGAACCGAACCGGCAGCCGACGCAAAACGATCACTACGATCTCAGGCTTGGCAGTTGCCGGCGCGTTGGTTTTGACTGGATGTTCGCCAGAGGTAGAGAAGGGGTGGCTGCCCACCGAGCGTGGCACCACCAATCACACTGACCGGATCATGGACCTCTGGGTCAACTCATGGATTGCAGCCCTCGTTGTGGGCATCATCACGTGGGGCTTGATCGTTTGGTGCCTTGTCGCCTACCGCCGCCGCAAGGGCACCACGGGTTTCCCGCGGCAGACCAGCTTTAACCTCCCGCTGGAGGTCTTCTACCTGACCATCCCGCTGTTCATGGTCCTGGTGTTTTTCTACTTCACCGACCGCGACCAGCAGGCCATCGATGACCGCTCCAAGCCGGCCGACGTCGTTGTTGACGTCCGCGGCAAGCAGTGGGCATGGGACTTCAACTACAAGTCCGGCGACGTCGTCTCTGAGGATGTTTACGAAGCAGGAGTCCAGACGAACCTCACAGGAGGCGAAATCGACAAGGAAAAGCTTCCCACTTTGTACCTGCCGGTGGGCAAGTCGGTTGACCTCGAACTGAACTCGCGCGACGTCATTCACTCTTTCTGGGTTCCAGCCTTCTTGCAGAAGCGCGACATGATCCCGGGCAAGACCAACTACCTCAGGTTCACCCCCACCAAAGAGGGAACCTACGATGGCAAGTGCGCCGAACTCTGCGGTGAGTACCACTCCGAAATGCTGTTCCGCGTCAAGGTTGTCTCCGAAGCCGAATTCCAGGCTCACATGGACAAGCTCAAGGCAGATGGCAACACGGGACTCCTCGGCGAAGAGTACGACCGCAACCCGAACCTGAACGAAATTAAGTAAGGGGAGCGACGTGGCTACTTACACCCAAACCGCACCTGCCGGAACCCTAGAGGCTCCCGTAGTTCCTAGGTCCAAGGGACGCATCGTCGTCAACTGGATCACCTCCACCGACCACAAGACCATCGGGTACATGTACCTGATCGCATCGTTTGTGTTCTTCTGCCTCGGTGGCGTCATGGCTCTGCTCATCCGAGCTGAACTGTTCGAACCCGGCATGCAGATCCTGCAGACCAAAGAGCAGTACAACCAGCTGTTCACGATGCACGGCACCGTGATGCTGCTGATGTTCGCCACCCCGCTTTTCGCCGGCTTCACCAACGTCATCATGCCCCTGCAGATCGGTGCCCCCGACGTCGCCTTCCCGCGACTGAACGCGCTGGCCTTCTGGTTCTTCCTCTTCGGGTCCACCATCGCGGTGTCCGGCTTCATCACCCCCCAGGGTGCGGCGTCGTTCGGCTGGTTCGCCTACGCGCCGCTGTCCAACACCACGTTCAGCCCCGGCATCGGCGGTGACCTGTGGGTCTTCGGCCTGGCGCTGTCCGGATTCGGCACCATCCTGGGTGCAGTCAACTTCATCACCACCATCATCTGCATGCGCGCTCCGGGCATGACCATGTGGCGGATGCCCATCTTCACATGGAACGCCCTGGTGACGTCCATCCTCGTGCTGATGGCCTTCCCGCCGCTAGCTGCCGCACTGTTCGCGCTCGGCGCCGACCGCCGCTTCGGTGCACACATCTTCGATCCGGAGAACGGCGGCGCCATCCTGTGGCAGCACCTGTTCTGGTTCTTCGGCCACCCCGAGGTGTACATCATTGCGCTGCCGTTCTTCGGCATTGTGTCCGAGATCTTACCGGTCTTCAGCCGCAAGCCGATCTTCGGCTACAAGGGTCTTGTCTACGCGACCATCGCCATTGCAGCCCTGTCCGTCACGGTGTGGGCACACCACATGTACGTGACCGGTTCGGTGCTGCTGCCGTTCTTCGCCTTCATGACCATGCTCATTGCGGTCCCGACCGGTGTGAAGTTCTTCAACTGGATCGGCACCATGTGGCGGGGGTCCCTGACGTTCGAGACTCCGATGCTGTGGAGCCTCGGCTTCCTCATCACGTTCCTCTTCGGTGGCCTGACCGGCATCATCCTGGCTTCGCCGCCGTTGGACTTCCAAGTCTCTGATTCCTACTTTGTGGTGGCGCACTTCCATTACGTGGTGTTCGGCACCGTGGTATTCGCGATGTTTGCAGGCTTCTACTTCTGGTGGCCCAAGTGGACCGGAAAGATGCTCAACGAGCGCCTCGGTAAGATCCACTTCTGGATGCTGTTCCTGGGTTTCCACGCTACGTTCCTGATCCAGCACTGGCTCGGCGTGCAGGGCATGCCCCGCCGCTACGCGGACTACCTGGTTGAAGATAACTTCACCTGGATGAACCAGTTCTCCACCGTAGGCTCGTACCTGCTGGGGGCGTCCCTGATTCCGTTCTTCTGGAACGTTTACATCACCTGGCGCAGCTCCGAGCGCGTCGAGGTGGACGATCCTTGGGGCTTCGGAGCGTCGCTTGAGTGGGCTACCTCCTGCCCGCCGCCGCGCCACAACTTCACCTCGCTGCCCCGGATCCGTTCAGAGCGTCCCGCCCTGGACCTCCACCACCCGGAGCTTTCGCAGGTACATACCGTTGAATCGCCTGCAGCCGCAGCAGCGGTGCTCGGTAACGCCGACCAGAAGGACACCGCCAAGTGAAAATCGAATCATGGATATTTGGAGCCGGAGTTTTCTTCTTCGTACCGGTTTCCCTGGTCTACGGTTTCCTGACCAACTGGAGTGAATGGGTCGGAACCCTCGGGATCCTCCTGGTGGGCGGACTCTCCGGAATGATCGGCGGCTACCTTGGCTTCACCGGCAAGCGCATCGGGATGCGTCCCGAGGACCGCAACGATGCCGAGATCCATGAGGGCGCCGGTGAACAGGGGCACTTCAGCCCCTGGAGCTGGTGGCCGCTGGTTCTGGGCCTCGCCTGTGCGGGCGGATTCCTGGGCCTCGCAGTGGGTTGGTGGATCCTTTTCATCGCAGCCGGCCTCGCAGTCGTAGCCCTCGTGGGTTGGGTCTTCGAGTACAGCCGTGGGGACCACGCCCACTAGAAGCCGCTAAGCTTCAGCAGAGAATCGTAAAGAACGACGTCGGGCCCCACCTTCTGGTGGGGCCCGACGTCGTTCTTGTCCGTTCGATTTGGCGCGGGGAGTCACAGGCCAATGCCCCGTGGGAGGGGCTAGCTGGCTCCCTGCGACTCCAGGAGCTTCCGCCAGCATCCGCAGGGCGTCTTCGGCGTCACGGTGACTGGCAGGGCCGCTGAGGGCGCCTTCGGGGACTGAAAGCTCTACTTCGCAGCCGACGGGGAAGTCGGCAGTCATGACTTCCAGCAGGGAGCGGGCGTCAACACCCTGGATGCCGGCTTTGCGGATGGTGACAGGAAGTCCCGTCTCAGTAACTGCCCTGACGAACATCGCGGCGGGACGTGCGTGCAAGCCGACTGACGCTGACACAACGGCCTTATGCACTGGCAAGGGGTCTCCCGTTTCCTGACGGCCCCCTAACCGTCATCGCTAAATTTCCTGTCCAATATATCCGGCTGGATGGCTGCGCGACCAAACGGGGGAGTAGGGGGCGGTCCGTTGCTGGAACTGGTCTAGTCCAGCTGCGCTGCGTGCCCTAAGCTTGGATAGTGAAAACTGAAGCAAGGACGTACCTCTGTGGCTGCTGATGCCCGCGGCGTTGCCGGCGAGATTGACCGCAGCAGCGGGATTGCCATTTACATCCAGCTCAGGGAGATCCTCCGGGCCTACATCAGCGATTCCTGTCCGCCTGGATCTGCCCTGCCCTCGGAACGGGATCTTGCCCTGCGGTTCGGCCTGGCGCGGATGACCGTCCGGCAGGCCATCGATGCCCTGGTCGGCGAGGAAGTCCTCGAGCGTGTTGTTGGCCTCGGCACCTTCGTGCGGAAGCCAAAACTCGACCTTCAGGTGAAACTCACCTCGTACAGCGAGGAGATGCAACGCCGCGGCATGGTCCCGGCCGCCAAGGTCCTGAGCTTTGAACAGATCGGCGCCAGCGCCTTCCTGGCCCGCGAACTGCAGGTCGAGGAGGGGACGCCACTGGTTCGTTTCCGGCGGCTGCTGCTGGCGGACGGAGAGCCCATGAGCGTGGACGAGAACTTCATCCCGGCGCAGCGAGTCCCGGGTCTCCTGGACGGCGAGCCCCCAACATCGCTCTACAACGTGCTGAGTGAGCAGTTCGGCCTCGTGATGGAGTGGGGAGAAGACATGATCGAAGCGACAGCCGCTTCCCCCTCTACGGCGCGCCTGCTCAACGTCGACGTCGGCGCCCCCTTGCTCAAAATCCAGAGGCACGCCTTTGTTGCCCGGGCGATGGTGGACTACTCAGTTTCCTACTACCGGGCCGACCGCTACAAACTATGGGTACCGCTCCAGCGGCCAGGTGCGAGGCCTGCCCGGAACCAATCGCTGGGTTACCGCAACCACTAGTAACGGGCCGACAGTTTGCTACAGCGGCGGCTGCCAGTAACGGGAAAGGCCCGGTCCAAATGGACCGGGCCTTTCCCGATGGAATATAGCTGCTTTGAGTTAATGGCTGAGGCTCTTGCTTTCCTCTCCGGCCTCCACTGCTGGGTGGCCGTGTGCCACCTCCAGCTCTGCCGGCGTGGCCGGTGCAACACGGTCCTCGAAGAACCACTTGGACAGGAAGGCGCGCTGCTTTTCCTTGCGCGTCACAATGCCGTGGTCGTTGGGGACCGCCGGCAGCGGTGAAGGGGATTCAAATCCAACCAGCTTGTAGCGCTTGTACTCATCCAGCGGGGCATGCACTTCGATGAACTCGCCATGCGGAAGGCGGACGATGCGTCCTGTTTCCCGGCCGTGGAGTGCAATTTCGCGGTCCTTGCGCTGGAGGGCAAGGGCTACTCGCTTGGCAACCATAAATGCGATGACCGGGCCGATGAAGAACAGCGCACGGAGCCAGTACGTCACATCGTTCAGGGACACATGGAAGTGTGTGGCGATAAGGTCCGAACCAGCGGCTGCCCACATCACGCTGTACCAGACGAAGCCGGCGACGCCGATAGCGGTACGCGTCGGGGCGTTCCGCGGACGGTCCAGGACATGGTGTTCGCGGGTGTCCTTGGTGATCCAGCTTTCGATCCACGGATACATGAACATCACCGTGAACAGAATGCCTGCGGGTACCAGAGCCGGTAGGAGGACGTTCAGGGTCAAGGTGTAGCCGAAGACAACGTACTCGAACTGGAAATCACCAATGACACCGGGCATAAGCCTCAGGGCACCGTCAACGAACCCGATATACCAGTCAGGCTGGGTACCGGCAGATACCGGTGAGGGATCGTAAGGGCCGTAGTTCCAGATCGGGTTGATCGTGAAGAAGCCCGCCATCAGGGCAATTACACCGAAGACGATGAAGAAGAAGCCGCCGGCCTTGGCTGCGTACACAGGTCCGAGCGGGTAGCCAACCACATTGCCGTCGTTGCGGCCCGGGCCGGGGTACTGGGTGTGCTTGTGCACAACCACCATGAACAGGTGCAGGACGATCATCAACAGGATGAGCGCGGGTACGAGCAGGATGTGCAGCATGTAAAGGCGGCCAATAACAGCCGTTCCCGGGAACTCGCCACCGAAGAAGAAGAAGGAAATGTAGGTTCCGACAACCGGGATTGCCTTCATGACACCGTCGATGATCCGCAGGCCGTTGCCGGAGAGCAGGTCGTCGGGGAGGGAGTATCCGGTGAAGCCGGCTGCCATGGCGAGGATCAGGAGGACGCTGCCAACAACCCAGTTCATTTCACGTGGTTTGCGGAAGGCGCCTGTGAAGAAGACGCGCAGCATATGGACGGCGATCGACGCGACGAAAAGCAGTGCAGCCCAGTGGTGCACCTGGCGCATGAACAGGCCACCGCGGACGTCGAAGGAAATATCCAGCGAGGTGCTGTAGGCCACCGACATCTCGACGTTCTTCAACGGCAGGTAGGACCCGTCGTAGTGCGTTTCCGCCATGGACGGATCGAAGAAGAAGGTCAGGAAGGTGCCCGAGAGCAAGAGGATAACGAAGGAGTAGAGGGCTACTTCGCCGAACATGAACGACCAGTGGTCAGGGAAGACCTTGCGTCCAAATTCCCGCAGGATTCCTGATCCACCGACTCGCTCGTCAACAAAATCGGTGATGCGTCCGGCTTTAGTCTTGGCGACGAAGGCGGGGGCTTCAGCTCTTGATGCTGCGCTCATGCTCATCACGCTCCCAGTAACTCGGTCCTACAGGTTCATTGAAGTCGCTGGTTGCGACCAGGTAGCCCTCGGCATCCACTGCAATCGGCAGTTGGGGGAGGGGCCGGCTGGCCGGGCCAAAGATCACCTTGCACTCGTTGGTGAGGTCAAAGGTGGACTGGTGGCACGGGCACAGCAGGTGGTGCGTCTGCTGCTCGTACAGAGCAACGGGGCAACCGACGTGGGTGCAGATCTTGGAGTAGGCAACGATTCCGTTGTAGCTCCAGTCTTCGCGGCCTTCCGAGGGATTCAGCGAGGCGGGATCCAAACGCATCAGCAGGACAACAGCCTTGGCCTTTTCGTTGAGCTTGCCTTCAGGCAGTTCGTTCAGGCCCTCAGGAATTACGTGGAAAGCTGAGCCGATGGTGACGTCAGAGGCCTTGATGGGTGTGCCGTCGGGGTCGCGGGTGAGGCGCTTGAGCTTGCCTTCCTGCGGAGCCCACATGGTGTGGGCCAGCGCCCGGTCGGGGCGGGGGCCGAGGTCACCGAAAACCGCAATTGCGGGAAGCGGGGCCAGGGCTACAGCACCGAGCAGCGTGTTGCGGATGAGCGGGCGGCGCTTGATGCCGGTCTCTTCCACGATGTCATCCACGATCCGGACCGCCGCCAAGCGGTCTTCTTCGGTGCGGATGGGATGGCGTTCTTCCGAGACTTCATGGTCCGGCATCAGGGCTTTGGCCCAGTGCACAATACCGGTCCCGATGCCGAGCATCGCAAACGCTGTGCCAAGGCCCAGCAGTGCGTTCTGCAGCCGGATGGTGGCGATGCTTGTGCCGTCGCCCAAGTCGATGGCGAAGTACGCCACCAGGAAGATCAGGGTGCCGACAACTGACGCGCCGAAAAGTACAGCGACCTGCCGTTCTGCACGCTTTGCGGCCTTCGGGTCCGTGTCGGCCAGGCGCAAACGGTGCGGGGGAATTCCAGGATCCTGGAACTTCTCCACCTCATTCTGACCAGCCGTAGCTACGGTGCCCGAGTGGTTCGGACTGCCGTCACTATGGTTGCCCATAATTCGCCTCATCCTTCTCTCGTCCCGGCGGCTGCCGGGTTAGTTTTCAATGTCAAACTGCTGACTGGGCAGCAGAAGTTCTTAAGATTCCCGTTGCGCCTAAGACGTCCGGGAAGTAAGCCAGATGGTGAAGGCGATGATGACACCCAGGCCTGCAATCCAGACGAAGAGGCCTTCAGAGACGGGACCGAGGGCGCCTAGGTCAGCGCCACCGGGGGAGCCGTTGGCCTCGATCTGCTTCAGGAAGGTGACGACGTCGCGCTTGCCCTCAGGGGTGACGTTTGTGTCACTGAAGACGGGCATGTTCTGCGGTCCGGTGACCATCGCTTCGTAGATGTGCTTGCCGGAGACATCGGCAAGGGCGGGAGCGAACTTGCCACGGGTGAGTGCACCGCCGGCGGCTGCCGCGTTGTGGCACATCGCGCAGTTCACGCGGAAAAGTTCGCCACCAGCTGCCGCGTCACCCTTTTCGTCCAACAGGCCTTCTTCAGGAATTGCCGGGCCGGCTCCCAGGGAAGCAACATATCCTGAAAGCTGTCGCGTCTGTTCGTCGTTGAACTGTGCAGGCTTCTTTTGCGCCTGCGGACCGTTCATCTGCATGGGCATACGGCCGGTTCCGACCTGGAAGTCAACAGAAGCTGCACCAACACCCACCAGGGAGGGCCCATTTGCGGTCCCACTGGCACCCATGCCATGGCACGTGGCGCAGTTGGCGACGAACAGTTTACCGCCTTCCTCGACGTCGTTGGCGGTGTAGCCGCTGGTGGAAGCCTTGGCTTCGTTGACGGTGGTGGCAACGGCGTAGAGCCCGCCAGTGACGAGGAGTCCCATCAGTAGCAGCGCGATTACTGCGAGTGGGTGACGCCGCTTTTGCGAGAGAGCCTTCACGTGGTGGTTCCTTTATTCGATCGTGCGCCGGCTCCGTGAGCCGCTTCTTGAAATTCTGCCTCTTGTAGAAAAGGAATCAAAGCTTGACTACTTCAGTACGTAGATGACCAGGAAGAGGCCGATCCAGACAACGTCCACAAAGTGCCAGTAGTAAGACGTGACGATCGCGGAGGTTGCTTCGAAGTGGCCGAACTTCTTTGCTGCGAACGAGCGTCCGATGATGAAGAGGAAGGCTATGAGGCCGCCGATTACGTGCAGGCCGTGGAAGCCGGTGGTCATATAGAACGCTGAGCCGTAGGCGTTGGATGAGAGTGAAACGTGTTCGGAAACAAGCATCGCGTATTCAGTTGCCTGGCCGGCGACGAAGAACGCACCCATGATGAAGGTCAGCGTGAACCATTCGTTCATGCCCCAGCGGGTGAACTGGAACGGGCCGCCTGTTTTGCGAGGCTGCAGCCGTTCGGCGGCGAAGACGCCCATCTGGCAAGTAAAGGAACTGGCCACGAGGACGATCGTGTTGACTAGCGCAAAGGGGAAGTTGAGCTTTGCTGTCTCTTCCGCCCACATCTGACCGCTCGTGGAGCGCAGCGTGAAGTACATGGCGAAGAGACCGGCGAAGAACATCAACTCACTGGACAGCCAGACTACGGTTCCGACAGAAACCATATTGGGGCGGTTCAGCGTGGGGTGCGCCGGGGTACTGGGGGCATGGGTCGCAGATGTCACATAGACATTATGTCTATAAAAGTCCGTAGTTCCCAACGCGAACCGCCTTTTCGGGGGACTTTTTCTACAAAGACGCGAAATCACTGCGAAAAGTTCCCGGCGGTGTTCACATTGGTCAGGTCCGAGGTGGCTCGATAGCATCAGAAGGTGACTTCTCAGGCAACCGCGCCGGCGGACAGCAACACTTGGCCGCGGCTTATATCGGCTCTTATCAACGGTAGTGACCTCACAGCGGGCAACACCGCTTGGGCTATGGACAGAATCATGTCCGGGGAGGCCACCCCCGCGCAGATCGCCGGATTCCTGGTTGCCCTCAGCGCCAAGGGCGAAACCGTGGACGAAATCTCGGGTCTGGTGGACGCGATGCTGCGCCATGCAACACCCATCGATATCCCCGGTCAGAAGCTGGACATCGTTGGTACCGGCGGGGACCAGCTCAATACCGTCAACATTTCCACCATGTCCGCCCTCGTTGCTGCGGGCGCCGGAGCGAAGGTCGTCAAGCACGGCAACCGTGCAGCGTCTTCGTCCTCCGGCTCGGCTGACGTGCTTGAAGCGCTGGGGGTCAGGCTCGACCTCCCGGTGGCCCAGGTGGCACGCAACGCGGGGGAGGCTGGAATCACTTTCTGCTTCGCGCAGGTGTTCCACCCGTCTTTCCGTCACACCGCCGTACCCCGCCGGGAACTCGCCATCCCCACCGCCTTTAATTTCCTGGGCCCGCTGACCAACCCGGCCCTTGTTCAGGCCTCAGCTGTGGGAGTGGCGAATGCCCGTATGGCTCCGCTGGTTGCAGGCGTCCTGGCGAAGCGGGGCAGCCGCGGCCTGGTTTTCCGCGGCAACGACGGACTGGACGAACTGACTACTACGGGTCCCTCCACCGTCTGGGAAATCCGCGACGGCGCTGTCTCTGAGCTGAATTTTGAGCCGGCCGGGCTGGGCATCCGTCCCGCGACTGTGGAGGAACTCCGTGGCGGGGACGCACAGGCGAATGCCGCCGTCGTACGTGATGTCCTGGCCGGCAAGACCGGCGCAGCGCGGGATGCCGTGCTGCTGAACGCGGCCGCTGGGCTGGTGGCCTTTGATGAATCGTCCGAGGGCCCGTTCCTGGAGCGTATGCGTTCGGCGCTTGCCCGGGCCGCGGAGTCGATTGATAGCGGTGCTGCCGCTGCGGTCCTCGATAAGTGGGTTTCGCTAACGCGGCCTTGATATGGACAGGAAAGGATGCGGGCCCGGCTGTAAGGCCGGGCCCGCATCGTTTCCCGGGAAGTGATCCTACTGTTCGAAGCCGAGCGCGAATGCCGCGTCGAGATCGTGTTGCGAGTAGGCACGGAAGGCAATGTGTGTAGTGGTGTGAACCACCGCAGGCACCTTTGACAGCTTGTCGGCAATGACGTCAGCCAGGTCCTCGTGTTGGGCGACGCGGGCAACGGCGATGAGGTCCCATTCGCCTGTTACGGAATAGACCTCGCTGATGCCTGGGATCGCGGAAATTTCCTCGGCAGTTTCCGGGATGCGCGCGGCGTCGGTCTTGATCAGAACGAATGCGGTGATCACTGTTCAATCCTTCCGGATCTGTTGGCCGTAGCTGTGCCCGGCAAGACTTTTTGGTGATGCCAGCCTATTACATGGGCCGTGTCCATCAGGCGTGCCCCGGACGCGTGGCCGGCGGCGCCTTCACGACTTTCTAAGCCTGCGTACCAGTGCAAGAAGTGCCCGGTAGCCCACCAGGAACAAACCCAGGCTCAAGAGCGCAACAACCACGAAGGCCAGTACTACGCTCTGTCCCGTCAGAGCCCTCAGGATCATGCCGCCGGCCACGGCGCCAAGCCAGACCACGACGCCGGTTGCCATGGACAGCGGACGCCGCCACGCCCGCCACGCAAGCCAGGCGGTAGCGGCCCCAGCCAGGAACGGCCACGCAGTGAAGAACACGCCGGTGACGATGTCGCCGCGCTGGTGGGCGTCCCTGCCGATCGCCGCGAAAACAAGGATGAGGACGGCGTCGGACAGTGCCGCGGCGGTGATGGCGCGCCTGCCGCCGGTTAAGGATTGGTGCTGGGTCCAGGTCATGGCTTCGAGCCTAACCCGGCGAGGGCGAAGGCCCGGTTCTGACGCTTGCGGGGTACGGGGGAACGAGGATGATGACCGGGACAACAGCGGCGCTCATCAAGCGGGAGGCACATTGCGTCTGATCCAGGTGGCCCAGCAGGCACACGACCTCCAGCGGGCCGCGGAGTTCTATTCACAACTGCTGGGGGTGCAGCCAGCGGCGGTCTACGACCCGCCGGGGCTGCTGTTTTTAGATCTGACGGCGTCCGGCTCTTGCTGGAGCGCGGCGCGCCGTCGTCGGTCCTCTATTTGCAGGTGGAGGATGTCCGGACCAGCATCCGCGTCCTGCAGGGCAGGGGAGTGGAGGTAGTTGCGCTGCCGCAGGTGATCTTCCACCATGGCGACGCCACCCTGGGTCCGGCAGGAACCGATGAGTGGATGGCCTTCATGCGCGACTGGGAAGGGAACACGGTGGGGCTGGTCAGCCGGCATCCACCGGCCGTTGTGCCGGATGCGGCCCCGCACTAGGCTCTAGCCGGAAAGGAGCAACCATGCGAAAGATTTCCACATGCCTGTGGTTCGAGAACCAGGCCGAAGAGGCCGCCGAGTTCTATGCGTCAGTCTTCGGCGACTCCAGGATTCTGGACGTCTCGCGGTTCGGCGAGGGCGGTCCCGGTCAGGCCGGGCAGGTCATCACCGTTGAGTTTGAGATTGCAGGCCGAAAGTTCATGGCACTCAACGGGGGAGCGCCGGCCAATTTCACGGAAGCCGTCTCCTTTGTGGTCGACTGTTCCGACCAGGCGGAAGTGGACCGCTACTGGTCGGCGCTGACAGACGGTGGGGCGGAGAGCCAGTGCGGGTGGTTGAAGGACCGTTTCGGCGTCTCCTGGCAGATCGTGCCGTCGGTCCTGGGCTCACTGATTGGCGGTCCGGATCCGGAGGGTGCCCAGCGGGCAATGCAGGCCATGCTCGGGATGCAGAAGCTTGATATCGCCGCACTTCAGACGGCTTATGACGGTTAGGAAGCTCTGGGCAGGTCCGGGCCTCCCCGGCAACGGGGTCGTTGCCGTAGCCTGAAACACATTTGCCGTCGTGGATCACCCCGGCCCCGGCGGCCTGACGTAGAAAGCCGGGGGAATGCTGAGAGAAGTCGGAGTGGCGAAGCACCGCGGTTCCCCCACCGGCAACGGTCACCTTCGAATATCACAACGACGAGGGCTAAACCGGGCTAGCCGAATCCCGTTCAGTTAACATCTCCGGATTGTGCATTCCGGGGGTGGTCCGGATGGGACCACTGGGCCTGGCCGAGCCATAGCCCGGATTCTAGCCATCCCGGCGGTCAGGATGCGTCACCTAAAGTGAGACGCGCCAGCCAATGGTTCAACTTGAGGCGTACCAGGCCAATGCTTCATCTATTGTCCTTTCTCAATTTAGTTGGCCACCTTGACGTGGGAAAAGGCCAGATAAATTGAGACGAATGGGGTAGGAACCGTCTCAATTTAGTTGGCCATTCCGTATG